>JAKBBK010000023.1:39646-41045 GCA_021808525.1 Pseudomonadota bacterium | reverse complement strand
CTCAGCGGGGTCATCATGATGATGCTGGCCCTGCCCTTCGCCTACCTGCACGCGCGCTCGGGCCAGATCAGCTGGAAGGTGTTCGCGGGCATCATGCTGGGGGTCAGCTTCATCCTGCTCAACACCCTGGCCTCGCGACTGGGCCTGGTCGCGAACTGGCCCGTATGGCTGGCCGTCGCCCTGCCCTACCTGCTCTACGGCAGCGCGGCCCTGGGCTTTTTCCTCTGGCGCGTGCAGCGCCACTGACGCGAGGCCGCAGCGCACGCCACCACCATGAACCTGCACCAATTCCGCTTCCTGCAGGAGGCCGTCCGGCGCAATTTCAATCTCACCGAGGCCGCGCGCGCACTGTTCACCTCGCAGCCGGGGGTGTCCAAGGCCATCATCGAGCTCGAGGACGAGCTGGGCGTGGAGATCTTCAGCCGTCACGGCAAGCGCATCCGCAAACTGACCCCGCCGGGCGAGGAGGTCTTGCGCAGCGTGGAGATCATCATGCGCGAGGTGGGCAACCTCAAGCGCATCGGGCAGAACTACGCCGCGCAGGACAGCGGCCAGCTGACCATCGCGGCCACGCACACCCAGGCGCGCTACCGCCTGCCGCTGGTGGTGGCCGAGTTCCGCCGCCGATTTCCCCGCGTGAGCGTGCATCTGCTGCAGGGCAACCCCGATCAGGTCGCCGCCGCGGTGCTGGAGGAACGCGCCGACCTGGCCCTGGCCACCGAGAGCCTGCTGGACCACGCCGGCCTCATCACCCTGCCCTGCTACGAGTGGCAGCACATGGTGGTCACGCCCAAGAACCATGCGCTCAACGACGTGGCCGAGCTGTCGCTGGAGGACCTGGCGCGCTACCCGATCGCCACCTACGGCCAGGCCTTCACCGGACGGCGCCGCATCGACCAGGCCTTCTCCCAGCACGGGCTGCGCCCGGACATCGTGCTGGAGGCCATCGACTCGGACGTGCTGAAGACCTACGTGGAGCTGGACCTGGGCATCGGCCTGATCGCCGAGATGGCCTTCAACCCGGAGCGCGACACCATGCTGGTGGGCCGACCGGTGGGCCACCTGTTCGGGCCGAACCTCACCCGCGTGGCCTTCAAGCAGGGGGTCTACCAGCGAGGCTTCGTGTACGTGCTGGCCGAGCTGCTGTCGCCGCGGCTGTCGCGCAAGCTGGTCGAGCAGGTGCTGCGCGGAGAGGCCACGGGGGATTTTTCCATCTGAGCCCTGGCCCAGGCGCCCCGGGAACTCAACGGGGCCAGGGCTGCGGTGGACGCGTGCTCATCGTGAAGTCCAGCGGCGCAAGGGTCGGGGCCTCGCTGTCGGCGAATTCGATGGGCCGCGCGGGCAGCCTTGCGGGCCGTGCCCGCGGCGGCGCAGCCGGACGGGCACCCTGCGCGGGCGC
>JAKBBK010000023.1:0-39546 GCA_021808525.1 Pseudomonadota bacterium | reverse complement strand
GTCCAGAGCCAGCGGCATGTCCAGAGCCGCAGGGCTCGGGCCGCGGGAGGGCGCCGGCTCCGCGTGTTTCGGCTGCGGCGCCTGCTGCAGCTCGCGGGCCAGCGCGTACAGGTCCAGCAGGTCGCGGTAGGCGGGCAGGTCGAAGCCCACGCGCGGCTTGCGGGGGTCGTCGGCGATCAGGCGCTCGATCACGGTCAGTCGCGCCGGGCCGTCCCAGGATTCGGTCAGCAGCGCCAGCGCGCGCGGGTAGTCCAGCAGATCGCGGGGCGCCTCCCCGGAGCCTTGCTCCCAGGGCAGGATGCGCACGTTCAGCCGTCCGGAGCATTCACCCATCAATTGTTCGTAGTCGGCGCGGCGCCCGCTGCGCCGGTACAGGTCGAACAGATACAGGTAGGGCAAGGCGCTGGTCAGACCCCCGGCCTCGTCCACCGCGCGGCGCATCACCTCGATGGCCTTGGCGTAGTCGCCGATGCCGATGAAGAAATCCGCCAGGTGCCCATGGTCCACCACCTCGTCGATCTGCACATGCTCCGGCAGCGACAAGGGGCGCTGGAAGGCGGCGCGATCCAGCGAAGCGGGGTCCTCGAGCGGGCGCGAGAGCGCCGGGGCATCGTCCGGTGCCGGCTCGGCGACGGCAGGCACGGGCCGCGGCGCCGGCATGTCCCAGGGCAGGTCCGACGCGCGGGGGCGCGGCGCCGCCCCGGAGGCTGCCGCGCCGACCCGATCCTCCGCGAGGGCCCGACTGGGCGCGCCCTGCGCGAGCAGGCCCGCGGGCCAGGGGCTTTCCAGGCGGGGCCTGCGGGCCTGCCACATCAGCAGGGCGAGCAGCGCCGCCAGTGCTCCCACCGCGGCGAACGCCGCGTTCAGCCAGGGGGACGGGCGCGAGCGGGCCCGGGCCAGCTGGGCCTGGAGATCGCCCATCTCCTGCCCGCGCCGGGCGTTGCGCGCCTGCAGCGCGTGCACCTCCCGTTGCATGGCATCGATGCGCTGCATCAACTGCGCGTCGCTGGCCTGCGGGCTGTGCAGCTCCTGCTGCGCCAAGGCCGCCGAGGCCGTGGCCCAGGGCTTCGTGGCCGTGGCGACCAGCACCGGGGTAGCGGGAGCGCCCGGCGCGACTGGCGCGACTGGCCGCCGCTCGGCGAGCTCGCGCGACAGCCCATCCAGGCGCAGATGGCTGGCGGAGGCCGGCCGCCGCGGCCCCTGAGCATGCCGCGTGTGCCGCCGCGATTCGAGGTGCCGGCGCACGCCACGCGCGAGGGGCGCGGGCTCCCGCGCCGACTCCCTGCCCAGCCTTTCCGGCAAGTCCTGCGCGACGCGCGAGGAGGGCTCCACCAGCAGGGTGTAGCTGCGGCTGCGCCGGAACTGGCAGCCCATGTGGACCTTGAGTTGCAGGAAGGCCGAGCGCGGGCCCCGGCTGCTGCTCAGATCGATGCTGGACCATCCATGGGCGCCGCCATTGCGGATCACGACACGGATGTCCTGGCGCGGCACCGGGATCTCGCCGTCGCGCAGTTCGACACGCACGCAGTCGGCCACCAGCGGCAGGCCCGGATCCATGCGCACGGGAACCCGCAGCCGCAGGGCCTGCCCGAGCACCGGCGCGCCCTGCACCTGCCCCAGCGTCATGGCCTGCGCGGGGACGGCCGCGAGGCCGAGCCACAGCGCCGCGGCAGCCGCGAGGCGCAGGCCCGGCGCGGCGCCTGGTCGGGCGCATTCCAGGCCTTCGGCGGGCCGATGATCGAGGGTTTGCACGGATGCTCTGTCGACGAATGAGGCTTTCCGGCGTCAATTTATCAGTGAATATCGAAGCTTCCGGGGCGAGGGCGAGGATTCCCGGCAAAACCGTGAAATTCTTTGCAAGAATTCAGGTCTTTCACCTGCCCGCGGTCGCCGAGCACCGCGCAGAGGCCCCTGCCCCCCATGAATTCCCTGCCCGAATCCCACGCCGAAGAGCCTGACTCCGAGGCCGACGCGCCCGCCTACGAGCCTGCCGAGCCGGCGCAGGCGGATGTCGCGGACGAGCCGCGCGTGAGCCTGCTCGAGCTGAGCGTCAGCGCCGACGCCGGCGCCATGCCCACGCCGGCCATCGCCGCCGGCATCGAGGCCTTGTCCACGGCCCTGCGCGATCCGGACATCGGCGTCGTGGTGCTGGTGCTGCGCTGCCAGGATGGTGGCGCGGCGCAGGCTCCCGCCACGCCGGCGCAGGTGGATGCCATGCACGACTGGCTGCTGGCGCTTTGGGACAGCGACAAGACCACGGTGGCCGCCCTGGATGGCGACGCCGACGGGGCCGCGTTGGCACTGGCCCTGGCCTGCGACCTGCTGGTGGCCTCCCGCGAGGCGCGGCTGCGCCTGCAACCGCGCCTGCAGCATGCCGGGCGCTGCGCCGCCGCGGGCTGGCTGGCGGCGCAGCGCCTTCCCGCTGCCGCGGCCTCGGCGCTGTGCCTGGGCTGTGAACTCGACGCCGTGCGCGCGCATGCGATGGGCCTGGTCGCCGAGCTGGCCCCGGCCCGCATGGCGCGCGAGCAGGCCATGGCGCTGGCGCGGCGCCTGGCCGGGGAGCCGGCGCAAGCGCTTGCCGAGGTCAAGCGCCAGCTCGCGGCCCGCGCCCCGCAGGGGCTGGCCGAGGTGCTGGCCGGGGAACGCGCCCGCTGGCTGGGCGGCACGCGCTGAACACCCAGGCGCAGGCCCCAGCAGGATGGCGGCCGACGCGCAACAATAGCCCTGCACAAACCAACCAGGAGACTCCATGAAGCTCGTGCGGTACGGCAGCGAAGGGCGCGAACGCCCGGGAATCATCGACCCACAGGGACGCCTGCGCAGCCTGCAGGGCGTGGTGGACGACATCGGCCCGCAGGTCTACTCCGCCGCGGGCCAGCGTGCGCTGCGCGCGCTGGACCTGCAGGCGCTGCCCCTGGTCAAGGGCAGGCCGCGGCTGGGGGTTCCCTTCGTGGGCATCGGCAAGTTCGTCGCCATCGGGCTCAATTACCACGACCACGCGCGCGAGACCGGCACCAAGGTGCCCGCCGAGCCCATCGTGTTCAACAAGTGGACCACCTGCCTCAGCGGCCCCTGCGACCCCATCGAGCAACCCCCGCATTCGACGCGACTGGACTGGGAGGTGGAACTCGGCGTGGTCATCGGTCGCGCCGCGCGCTACGTGGGCGTGGGCGAGGCGCTGAAATACGTGGCGGGTTACTGCACCCTCAACGACGTGTCGGAGCGCCAGTTCCAGATCGGACGCGGCAGTCAGTGGGACAAGGGCAAGGGCTGCGACGGATTCGGCCCCGTGGGGCCCTGGCTGGTCACCGCCGACGAGGTGGGCGACCCGCAGAACCTGGCCCTGCGCCTGAGCGTCAACGGTCAGCTCATGCAGGACGGCAATACCCGCGACATGATCTTCGGCGTGGCCCAGATCGTCAGCTATCTCAGCCACTTCATGACCCTGCTGCCCGGTGATCTGATCGCCACCGGAACGCCGGCCGGCGTGGGCCTGGGCATGAAGCCGCCGCGCTTCCTGCGGGCGGGGGACGTGGTCGAACTGGAGATCCAGGGCCTGGGCTCCCAGCGCCAGGAAGTGCGCGCCTCGCGCCACCGCGTGGCGCCGGATGCGCGTGAGCTGGTCGACCCGCCCCAGGACGGCGCCCTCGGAGCCCTGCAGGCCTGATCTCCCTCGCGCATCGCGGCCGCGCGCGCCGCGCTACAGTGCCGTCCATGCCCGAAACCGATCCAGCGCGCGCCCTACGACTTCTCCAGGACATCTGGGGTTATTCCAGTTTCCGCGGCATGCAGGCGTCGGTGGTCGAGCATGTGGCCGCCGGCGGCGACGCGCTGGTGCTGATGCCCACGGGCGCCGGCAAGTCGCTGTGCTTCCAGCTCCCGGCGCTGTTGCGCCCCGGCCTGGGAGTCGTGGTGTCGCCGCTGATCGCGCTGATGCAGGACCAGGTGGCGGCGCTGCGCGAGCTCGGCCTGCGCGCGGCCTTCCTGAATTCCTCGCTGGATGCGGCCACGGCCCGCCAGGTGCAGGCGCAGGCCCGGGCCGGCGAGCTCGACCTGTTGTACATGGCCCCGGAGCGCCTGCTCAGCGACTCCGGCCAGCGCCTGCTGGAGCAATGCCGTCTCGCGCTGTTCGCCATCGACGAGGCGCATTGCGTGTCCCAGTGGGGGCATGACTTCCGCCCGGAATACGGGCAGCTGGAGTTCCTGCGGGAGCGCTGGCCCGAGGTGCCTCGCGTGGCCCTGACCGCCACCGCCGACATCCCCACACGGCAGGAGATCGCGCAGCGCCTGCTGCTGGACGACGCACGCAGCTTCGTTTCCAGTTTCGACCGCCCCAACATCCGTTACCGCGTGGTGGAAAAGCGCGACGGCCGGGCCCAGCTCGCGCAGTTCATCCGCGACGAGCACGAGGGCGACTGTGGCGTGGTGTACGCGCTGTCGCGCAGCAGCGTCGAGGAGGTGGCGGGCCTGCTGGCCGCGCAGGGCATGAAGGCCCTGCCCTACCACGCGGGCCTGGACTCGGGCGTGCGCGCGCGCCATCTGCGTCGCTTTCTCGACGAGGACGGCGTGATCATGGTGGCCACCATCGCCTTCGGCATGGGCATCGACAAGCCCGACGTGCGCTTCGTCGCCCATCTGGACATGCCCCGCTCCATCGAGGGTTATTTCCAGGAAACCGGCCGCGCGGGGCGCGACGGCCTGCCCGCGCAGGCCTGGATGGCCTACGGCCTGGCCGACGTGGTGCAGCAACGCCGGCTCATCGAGCTCGGCGAGGCCGACGAGGCGCACAAGCGCCTGTCCACGGCCAAGCTGGACGCCATGCTGGCGCTGGCCGAGGCCGCGGACTGCCGGCGCGTGCGCCTGCTGGCCTATTTCGGCGAAGCCTCCGAGGCCTGCGGCAATTGCGACAACTGCCTGCAGCCGCCCGAGCTGGTGGACGCCACGGAGGCGGCGCAGAAGCTGCTGTCCACGGTCTACCGCTGCCGCCAGGCCAGCGGCACCAGTTTCGCGGCCACCCATGTGATCGACGTGCTGCGTGGCAAGAGCGGCGACAAGGTGCAGCGCTTCGCCCACGACCGCCTGTCCACCTTCGGCATCGGGGCCGACTGGTCGGAGCAGGACTGGAGGGTGCTGTTGCGCCAGTTGGTGGCGCAGCATCTGCTGGAGGTCGACTCCATGCACTACAACGTGCTGCGCCTGACCGAAGGCAGCCGCGAGGTCCTGCGCGGCGAGCGCCGCGTGGCGCTGCGCCGGCAGGCGCCGGCCGCGGCCCGCCGGCGTCGAGGCGCGCCGGGCACCTCGGCGCCGCGACCCGCCGTCGCGCTGCGGGACGACGACGCGCAGCTGTTCGAGCAGCTGCGCGCCTGGCGCGCCGAGGCCGCGCGCGACCATGGCGTGCCGGCCTACGTGGTGTTTCCCGACGCGACCTTGCGGGCCATCGCGATGGCCCGCCCGCGGGACCTGGACCAGCTGCGCAGCATCTCCGGCGTGGGCGACAAGAAGCGCGACACCTACGGACCGGCCCTGGTGCGCCTGATCGCCGAGAACGTCCAGGCCTGAGTCAGGCAGCCGGCGCGCGCTCCAGGGTGTGCGCGGTCCGCCGCAGCAGGCTGGCCGCCGCCTGGTCCAGCAGATCCTGCGTGGCCTGCGCATAGTGCGCGGCATCCTGCACCGCGACCGGGCGGGAGGCCTCGAAACTCCAGGAGGCGCGCAAGTCCTGGGCGGCGCCGACGTAGATCTGGCAGCGCATGCCCAGCTCGACCCTGCCGGCGTACACGTCGTGCTCCAGGCTGTCGAGACGGCAGCGCAGGGAGGCCCCGGCGCTGCCCGGCGCGTCGCCCCCCTCCACCGCGGCTACCCAGGCCTGGCGGGCCAGGGCACCGCGCAAGGCGGAATCGATCATCTCCGCCGGGGGCACCAGCCAGCGGCTGTCGCGATAGGGCATGAGCTGCAGCGGCTTGGGGCTGTAGAGCATGTCCACGCCCTCCAGCCCGGGCGCGGCATGCACGGGCAGCAGGCGCAGCGTGAGCGCGGCCAGGCCCGGCGCGGGCTGCACGATGCGCGGCGTGCGCAGGCGATAGTCGGTCTGCGCGGGGCGTCGGGTCACCTGCGGCAGGGCGCAGGATGCCAGCGCCAGGACCATCAGCAGGGGCAGGGCCGCGCGCAGCGCTCGCCGAGGACAGGTCGCGTACATCACCTCAGTGCTCTCCCGGACCCGCCGGCGGCAAGGGAGCGCCGAACAGGAGTTGGTTGGGGTTGTGCTGCAGGCTGCGGCTCAGCTCGGTGAGCTGCCGGCTCAGGCTCTGCAACTGCGCGCCCAGGCGCTCGTAGTCGGGAAGCGTGCGGCTGCGCAACTGCTGCGCCGCCTGCGTGCCGGCGTCCCCCAGGCGCGCCGCGCTTCGACCCGCCTTCTGCCAGTCCTGCGCGGCGATCTCGAGCTGCACCAGCGCCGCCTGCGCCGAGGCCGCGGTGCGGCGCACCTGCTGCAGCGTGACGTCGGCATGCTCGCCCAGCTGCCGGCCCTGCTGCCCCAGCGCCGCCAGCTCCTCGCTGCCCTGGCGCAGGTTGTCCAGCGTGGCGCCGATGTCCTGGCGATGGGCGTCGAGTTCGGCGGTGGTGCGCTCGACATGGCGCAAGGTCTCGCTGATGGCCCGCACATTGGCCGGGCTGAGCAGCACGTCGAGCCGGTTGGCGATTTTCGACAAGGTCACCGCGGCATCGTTCAGGCCGCCCTCCAGGCGCGAGAACACGGAAGGAGCGTACTGGATCACCGCGTAGGGATGCCCCGGCTCGGGCAGCAGCGGCTGCGCGGAATGCCCGCCGCTGAGGTTGATCACCGACAGGCCCGTGACCCCGCGCGGGGAGAGCTGGGCCACGGTGTCCCTGCGCACGGGAACCTGGCTCTTGATGGCCACCTGGATGCGGATCAGCGTGGGGTTGCGCGGATCGATCTCGATGGAACTCACGCGCCCGACGGCGACTCCGCGGTAGAGCACGTCGCTGGCCGGGCTCAGGCCGTTGACGTTGTCGGTGGCATAGATCAGGTAGGTGGTGGTGTCGGCCTGGCGCGCGCCGGTGCTGAGCCACCAGACCGCGCCCGCGAGCGCCATCACCATCGCGATGACGAAGGCGCCGACTGCGGTGTAGTTGACCTTGGATTCCATCGATCGGACCAGCTGGTGGCGGGTGTGCGGCTCAGGGGTCTGCGCGCGAGCATACCGCGCCAGGCGCCGCGCCGCGGGCACTGCGCCAGAAGACGCTCGAGCGCCCGCTGCGCAGGTAGTCGATCAGCTCGGGCTCCTCGCGCTCGGCCAGTTCGGCGGCGCTGCCCACCGCCAGCACCCGCTTGCGCGCCAGGAAGGCCACGAGATCGCTGCCATGCCAGATGGAGTCCAGGTCATGGGTGACCTGCAGCACCGTCAGCCCCAGCAGCTCGCGCAATTGCGCGATCAACTGGTCGAAGGCGGCGGCGCCCACCGGGTCCAGCCCGGAGGTCGGCTCGTCCAGCACCAGCAGTTCCGGGTCCAGCGCCAGCGCGCGCGCCAGTGCCGCGCGCTTGACCATGCCGCCCGAAAGCTCCGCGGGAAACTTGTGCGCGGCGTCGGCCGGAAGTCCGGCCAGGCCGATCTTGAGCATGGCCACCTCGGGCAGCAGCCGGGGCTCCAGCGGGGAATGCTCGTGCAGGGCCAGCACCACGTTTTCCAGCACGCTCAGTCCGGTGAACAGCGCGCCGCCCTGGAACAGCACGCCGATGCGGGTGCGCAGACGGGTGCGCCGCGCGGGGTCGGCGAGCAGCGCGTCCTCGCCGAACAGCTCCAGCGAGCCGCCCTGGGGTTCGCGCAACAGGGTCAGGGTGCGCAGAAGCACCGACTTGCCGCTGCCCGAGCCGCCCACCAGGGCCATGATGCTGCCGCGCGGCAGGTCCAGGTCCACCCCCTCGTGCACGGTGGTGGCGCCGAAGCGATTGACCAGCCCGCGCGCGCGGATGACCAGCTCGCCGCCCGCCGGGTTGCCGGTCGCCGGTTTCGTGTCCATGGATCAAAAACCCAGCATCTTGTACAGCACCGAGAACGCGGCGTCGATCACGATCACCAGGAAGATCGACTGCACCACGCTGGTGGTGGCGGCGCGCCCCACCGCGGCCGCGCTGCCCCGCACCCGCAGGCCCTGCATGCACCCCACCAGCGCGATGATCACCGCGAACACCGGCGCCTTGACCAGCCCGAGCATCAGGGTGCGCACGTCGACCACCTGGGGAATGCGCAACAGGTATTCACGCCAGGGCACGCCAAAGCCCAGCGAGGCCACCATGCCCCCGCCCAGCAGCCCCATCGCGTCGGCCAGCAGGGACAGCAAGGGCAGCGCCACCACCAGGGCCAGCACCTTGGGCAGAACCAGCATCTCGAAAGGCGACAAGGCCAGCGAACGCAGGGCGTCGATCTCCTCGGTGATGCGCATGGTGCCCAGCTGCGCCGCATAGGACGAGCCGGTGCGCCCGGCCACCAGGATGGCCGCCAGCAAGGGGCCCATCTCCCGCAGGGTGATGATGGCCACCAGGTTCACGATCAGCACGTTGGCGCCGTAGGTGGCCAGGGTCGCGCCGCCCTGGTAGGCCATGACCATGCCGATCAGGAAGGACAGCAGGCCGACGATGCCCATCGCACGCAGTCCGCCGGATTCCAGCTCCGCCGCCACCTCGCGCCATCGCAGGCGCGCCGGATGCAGCAGCAGGGGCGTGCCCAGCCAGGCCAGCTCGCCCAGCGTGGTCACGAAATCACGCCCCTCGCGCAGGCCCTTGAACACCGCCCGCCCGACGTCGCCCAGCAGCCCGGCATGGGCCCGCCGCGGCAGCTCCGGACGTTCCAGCCTGCGCTGCTCCACCAGGCGCAACAGGCGCGCCGCCGCGTCGGGAAGCCCCGATGCATCGAGCTCCACGCCGCGCTGCCGGATCGCCTCCAGGCCCTCCAGCAAGACGCGCGCGCCCGCCGTGTCCAGGCGCAGGTCTTCGGGTTCGGCGCGCAGCTCCAGGTTTCGCAGCTGGGGCGGGAGGTCCAGGCGCGGGGCCTCGCGCAGTTCGCGCACGGTCCAGGCGCCGCCGATGCGCAGCACGCCATGCCCGGCGCTTGCGCCCGCCTGCCCCGGCTCCCAGCGCACCCAGGCGTCGGGCAGGCTCGCGTGCTCGGCCGGCTGGCTCACCGTGGGTCAGCCCTGCGGCGCGGGAGTGGCCCGCAGGACCTCCTCCAGCGTGGTGACGCCTTCGGCCACCTTGAGCGCGCCGGCCAGGCGCAGCGGCCGCATGCCGTCGCGCACCGCCTGCGCGCGCAAGGCGTCCAGCGCGGCGCCGCCGGCGATCAGCGCGCGCTGGGCAGCCCCCACGGGCAGCAGTTCATACAGGCCCACGCGTCCCAGGTATCCGGTGTTGCGGCATTCCAGGCAACCCACGGCACGGCAGGGTCGCCCCTGGGCGTTGGGCTTCCACGGCGCCACCGCGGCCTCGAAGGCGGCGGGGTCGAAGGCCGCATCGGGCTGCCGGCAATGCACGCACAGCGTGCGCACCAGGCGCTGCGCCAGCACGCCCAGCAACGTGGCCCCCAGCAGATAGGGCGGCACGCCGAGCTCGAGCAGGCGGGTGATCGCGCCGGCCGCGTCGTTGGTGTGCAGCGTGGACAGCACCAGGTGCCCGGTGAGGGCGGCCTGCACCGCCATGTCGGCGGTCTCGCGGTCGCGGATCTCGCCCACCATGATGATGTCGGGATCCTGGCGCATCAGCGCGCGCAGGCCCTCGGCGAAGCCCAGATCGATGCCGCTTTGCACCTGCATCTGGTTGAAGGCCGGCTCGACCATCTCGATCGGATCCTCCACCGTGCACACGTTGACCTCGTCGGTGGCCAGGCGCTTGAGGGTGGAATACAGCGTGGTGGTCTTGCCGCTTCCCGTGGGGCCCGTGACCAGCACGATGCCATGCGGACGGGAGGTGAGTTCCTCCCAGCGCGCCGCCTCCGCCGCGGGAAATCCCAGCGCGGAAAACTCGCGCAGCACCACGTCGCGGTCGAACACCCGCATGACCAGCTTCTCGCCGAAGGCCGTGGGCAGCGTGGACAGGCGCAGCTCCACCTCCTCGCCGTCGGGGCGGCGGGTCTTGATGCGCCCGTCCTGCGGGCGCCGGCGCTCGACCACGTCCATGCGCCCGAGCAGCTTGATGCGACTGGTCATGGCGTTCATCACCGAGGGCGGCACCTGGTAGACCACGTGCAACAGGCCGTCGATGCGAAAACGGATCACCCCGAACTCGCGCCGCGGCTCCAGGTGCATGTCGGAGGCGCGCTGCTCGAAGGCGTACTGCCACAGCCAGTCCACCACCTGCACGATGCCGGCGTCGTTGGCGTCGATCGCGCGCCCGCTGCGCCCCATCTCGACCAGTTGCTCGAACTGGTTCGCGCCGGAGGCCGGAATCGCTCCGTTGCGCTGGGCCTCGCGCACCGAGCGGGCCAGGCTGAAGAACTCGGCCGTGTAGCGCGCGATGTCCGCCGGGTTGGCCACCACCAGCTGGATGGGGCGGCGCAGCATGCGCTCCACCTCGGGCAGCCAGCCGGTGTCGAAGGGCTCCGCGGTGGCGATGGTCGCGCCCTGGGCATCGGCCGAGACCGGGAGGATGCGGTGGCGCTCGGCGTAATGCCTGGACAGCAGGTCGCCGATGCGCCCGATGTCCACCTTCAGGGGATCGATGCGCAGCAGCGGCAGGCCGGCGCGCTCGGCCAGCCAGGCGCTGAGCACGTCCAGGTCGAGCAGCTTGCCGTCGGACTTGCGGGGCAGCGAGGCCGCGGCCACGCGCTGCAGCGCATGCTGGCGCGCGCTGCCGTGGGCGCAGCGGTCGAGGCCGCGGCGCAGCGCGGCCTCGTCGATCCAGGCATCCTCGAACAAGGCCTGCAGCACCGCCTGCCAGTCCAGCGCGCCTTGCAGGCGCAGGGGGCGAGCGGCGCCCGCCGCGCGCGGCGACGCCTGGGAGGCTGCCTGGGAGGCTGCCTGATGGCCCGCCTGATGGCCCGCCTGATGACCCGCCTGAGGGGGGCCCTGAGGGGGTGCCTGCGGGTGGGCCGGCTGCGGGGCCTGCCGGGTGTCCGAGCTGGAGCGTGAGGGCATGGGCCGAGTGTAGAACGAGCCGCCTACGCCAAGGGGCCCAGGCCGCAGGCCTCGAACACTTCGCGCCAGGCCGCCAGCTTGCGCTCGAAGCTCCACGAGGCATTCGCCGGGCTGCTCGAGGGCAGGCGCCAGACCCTCGGAGCCAGGGCGCGGGTGATGCGCAGCGAACGCGCCGATTCCCCGCCGTTGTGCGCGATGCCCCGCAAGTCGGGCAGGCGCGCCACCAGGTCGGCCAGCGCATTGGGCTGCGCGTGCCGGATGCTGGCGTCCAGGCTGCCTTTGCGCTCGCAGGCGGCATGGACGTCCCAGATGCCCAGCCCCAGGCGCTCGAGTTCCCGCAGCCGCGCCGGGTAAGGCAACGCGCGCAGATCGACGCCGAACAACTCCGACAGCAGGGGCCAGAATTGATTGCGCGGATGGGCGTAGTACTGGCCGGCGGCCAGGGAGGCTTCGCTGGGGAAGCTGCCGAGCAGCAGCAGGCGCGTGGCCGGCCCCGCCACGGGGGCCAGGCCGCGCAGGAGCGGGGCGGGAGCGGACTTGGGCATGCTTGTAGTCCAATGGTAGGCAATCCGCCGCGCCGCGACGCGGCGCCTCCTGGAGCCCCATCGATGAGCCTGACCACCCCCGCGCCCACCTCCACGCATCGCCCCGCCCCGCGCAGCCGCCTGCCCCAGGTCGGCACGACCATCTTCACCGTCATGTCGGCGCTGGCGCAAAGCTGCGGCGCCATCAACCTGGGGCAGGGCTTTCCGGATTTCGAGCCCGACCCGGTGCTGCTCGATGCCGTGGCCCGCGCGCTGCGCGAAGGTCACAACCAGTACCCCCCGATGGCCGGGGTGCCCCTGCTGCGCGAGGCGCTGGCCGACAAGATCGAGCAATTGCACGGCAGGCGCTACGACCCGGGCGAGGAGATCACCATCACCGCCGGGGCCACCCAGGCGCTGCTGACCGCGGTGCTGGCCGTCGTGCACCCGGGCGACGAGGTGATCGTGCTCACGCCCGCCTACGACAGTTACCTGCCGTCCATCGAACTGGCCGGCGGGGTGGCGCGTTGCGTGCCCCTGGACGCCGACTTCGGCCCCGATTTCGAGGCCATCGCCGCGGCGCTGGGCCCGCGCACTCGGGCCATGCTGATCAATTCGCCCCACAATCCCAGCGGGCGCGTGTGGAGCCCCGCCGACCTGCGGCGCCTGGGCGAGTTGCTGGCCCCCACCGAGGTGGTGCTGATCAGCGACGAGGTGTACGAGCACATGGTCTACGACGGCCAGGCACACCGCAGCGCCTGCGCCGAGCCCCTGCTCGCCGAGCGGGCCTTCGTGGTGTCCAGCTTCGGCAAGACCTACCACGCCACCGGCTGGAAGGTGGGCATGGTGGCGGCACCGCGCGAGCTCAGCGCGGAGTTCCGCAAGGTGCACCAGTTCAATGTGTTCACGGTCAACACCCCGATGCAATGGGCGCTGGCGCAGTATCTGCGCGAACATCCCGAGGCGCACCTCGGGCTGCCCGCCTTCTACCAGGCCAAGCGGGACCGCTTCCGTTCCGGGCTGGGCGCCACGCGGCTGCGCCTGCTGCCCTGCGAGGGCACCTATTTCCAGTGCGTGGACTACAGCGCGGTCAGCGACCTGCCCGAGGCCGAGTTCTGCACCTGGCTGACCCGTGAGATCGGGGTCGCCGCGATCCCCGTCACCGCCTTCGAACCCGAGCCCCGGCTGGCGCGCCGGACCGCGCGCTTCTGCTTCGCCAAGCGCGACGAGACCCTGGATGAGGCGCTGCGGCGCCTCGGGGCCCTCTGAGACGGCATCGCCCGAGGCCGCAGGGCCCCGGACGCAAGGCGAGGCCGCGAGGCCCTGCCCTGACCCCGGACCGGTGTTCATGTAGACTCTCGGCTCGCGATCTCGCGCGGGTGTAGTTCAATGGTAGAACGGCAGCTTCCCAAGCTTCATACGAGGGTTCGATTCCCTTCACCCGCTCCAATTCCCGGTTCCGAGCCGGCCGACGTCCCTGAACCACCCGACGCGGTCTGTTCGACCGATCCGGACGCATCGCCGCGGCCGGACGGCCCCCAGGCACGACGCGGCCTGCGCTCCTATGTGCTGCGCACGGGACGCCTGACCAGCGGCCAGGCGCGGGCACTGGCCGAGCTGGGCCCGCGCAGCCTGGTGCCGTACCAGGCAGATCTCGTCGATTGGGATGCCCGCTTCGGGCGACGCGCGCCGCGGGTGCTGGAAATCGGATTCGGCATGGGCGAGGCGACCGCGCAACTGGCGAGCCAGCAGCCCGAGAGGGATTTCATCGGCGTGGAAGTGCACACCCCCGGCGTGGGTTCGCTGCTGCTGCGCATGCGCGAACTCGGGCTGGACAATGTGCGCATCGTCCAGCACGACGCGGTGGAAGTGCTGCGCGACATGGTCGCGCCGGGCTCGCTGGACGCGGTGCACGTGTATTTTCCCGACCCCTGGCACAAGAAGCGCCACCACAAGCGACGCCTGATCCAGCCAGCGCTGGTGGCGCTGGTGGCTTCGCGCCTGCGCCCCGGGGGCCTGCTGCATTGCGCCACCGACTGGCAGGACTACGCCGAGCACATGCTGCAGGTCCTGCAGGGTGAAGCCGCGCTGCGCAATACCGCGCAGGGCTACGCCCAGCGCCCCTCCTGGCGCATGCCCAGCAGGTTCGAGCAGCGGGGGCTGCGCCTGGGCCATGGCGTGTGGGACCTGCTTTTCGAGCGCCACGACCCCGCGGGCGGATAAAATCGCGGTTTTCCCGTACGAGCCGACTACAGCGATGGATTTCGAACAAGCCCGTTTCAACATGATCGAGCAGCAGATCCGCCCCTGGGATGTGCTGGACCAGGACGTGCTGAACCTGCTGGGAGCGGTCAAGCGCGAGGACTTCGTGCCCGCGGCCTACCGTGCCATGGCCTTCACGGACATGGAGATTCCGCTGCCACGCGGGGAAACCATGCTGGCGCCCAAGGTGGAGGCCCGCCTGCTGCAGGAGCTGGCCGTGCGCAAGCACGAATGGGTGCTGGAAATCGGCGCCGGCAGCGGCTTCATGGCCGCGCTGCTGGGCCATTGCGCCGCCCACGTGATGAGCCTGGAAATCCACTCCGAGCTGGCCGAGTCCGCGCAGCAGCACCTGCGCCAGGCGGGGGTGATGAACGCCACCGTGCGTTGCATGGATGCTTCCCGGGAACTGCCTCCGGGCGAGTTCGACGTCATCGTGCTGTCGGGCTCGGTGGCCCAGATCCCGCAGGCGCTGGTGGACCGCCTCAAGCCGGGCGGTCGCCTGTGCGCGGTGGTGGGCGACGCCCCGATCATGCGCGCGCAGCTGCTCACGCGCAGCGGCGAGCGCGAGTCGCGCGTGGTCGACCTGTTCGACACCGTGGCTCCGCGCCTGCACGGTTTCGCCGAGACGCCGCGTTTCCGTTTCTGAACCCTGGCGACGCCGGCACTCCCGCCGGCGCGCTCTCCCGCAGGACCTCCCATGACGATTGCGCAATTGACCGTCGGCGAACTCCGTGACATGCTGGACAACCACCCCGAGGAGCTGGGCTCCTGGCAGGTGGTGGACGTGCGCGAGCCCTGGGAACTCGAACGCGCGAGCATTCGCCACCAGCGCTTCCAGAGCACGCCCATCCCCATGGCCACGATCCCGCTGCGCCAGGGTGAGCTCGAGCGGGGCAAGAAGCTGCTGATCATGTGCCGCACCGGCGGGCGCAGCACCCAGGTGGCGAATTTCCTGGTGCAGAACGGCTTCGAGCAGGTCTACAACCTGCAGGGCGGGATCACCGCGTGGTCGCGCGAAATCGACCCTTCGATTCCCACCTACTGATCCCGCGCCGAGCCGGCGCCCGGCTCGCGGCGCGTGGCGGCGTCCCGCAGGCGCTGTGCGATCCAGTGCGCCTGGGCCCGCGCAGCGCCGCGATGGGCGGAGCTGAAATCCCGCGCCGCGGCGCGCGCCCGCTGCAGCGCCGGCGCGTCGTCCAGCCAGCCCAGCAGGCGCGTCCACACTCCGGCGGCGTCCTGCGCCCGCGCCACCGCGCCGGCCTGCTCCCCCTGCTCCACCGCCTGCGCGAAATTGAACACATGCGGCCCCATCACCACGGGGCAGGCTTCGGCGCAGGCCTCGATCAGGTTCTGCCCGCCCAGGGGCAACAGGCTGCCGCCGACGAAGGCCGCGTCGGACATGGCGTAGTACGCCGGCATCTCCCCGATGCTGTCGCCGATCCATACGTCGAGCCCGGAGTCGGGCTCGCCGCGGCTGCGCAGGCCGTGACGCAGTCCGCGCTGATCCAGCATGACCTGCAGGGCGGCGACGCGCTCCAGGTGACGCGGCACCAGCACCACCAGCGCGCGTCGGGCCAGGCCGCCGGGCATGGCGTCCAGCAACAGCTGCTCCTCGGACGCTCCGCGATCCTCGCGCGTGGAGGCCAGCACCAGCACGCGGCGTGCGGCCGCGGCCCTCCAGCGCTGCCCCTGGGCACGCAGGGCGGCATCGGCGCGCCGATCGAACTTGAGGTTGCCCGCCACCACCACGTCGCGCACGCCCAGGCCGCGCAGTCGCGAGGCGTCGCCTCCGGTCTGCGCGGCGGCCCCGGCCAGGGCGCCGCAGGTGGCATGCGCCAGCGCCGGCCAGCGCGCCCAGCGCGCCGCGCTGCGCGCCGATAGACGCGCATTGGCCAGCAGCAGCTGGATGCCCCTGTCGGCGCAGGCGCGGGCCAGGTTGGGCCACAGTTCGGTTTCCATCAACACCCCCACGGGGGGCTGGAAATGCTCGAGAAAGCGGCGCACCGCCCAGGGCAGGTCGTAGGGAAGCCACACCTGGGCATCCCCGTCACGCAACAACTCGGCCCCGGCGCCCCGCCCCGTGGGCGTGGTGTGGGTGAGCAGCAGGCGCAGCTCGGGAATCTCGCGTCGCAGCGACTCCAGCAGGGGAGCCGCGGCACGCGTCTCGCCCAAGGAGACGGCGTGCAACCACAACATCGGCGCATCGCCACGCGCGGGCGCTGCCGCGCGGTAGTGCCCGAAGCGCTCGCCCAGGCAAGCGCGGTAGGCCGCGTCTCGCCGTGAGCGCCAGAGCAGGCGCAGCACCGCCAGCGGCGCGAGCAGCCACCAGGCCAGGGTGTACAGGCGCAACGCGCGCCGCTGCGCAAGCCTGCTCGCGGGCTCGTGGCGGCCGCGCTCGCCTCCCCGAGGAGCGTGCACGCTCATGCGCCACCGCCTGCCGCCGCGTCCGTCATCGCGTCCGGCACCAGATTCGCCACCGCGCCCTGCGCCAGCATCTCGAACGCGGCCTGCAGCACCTGCTCGCTGCTCGGCGCGCGGCCGACCTCGCCCAGGTTGCGATGCGGCGAGCTGGCCTGGATGCCCACGTGCAGCGGCGAGGTGGCGGTGTAGATGCCCACCACCGGGCATTGCACGGCGGCGGCCAGAAAGCTCAGGCCCGTGTCCACCCCCACCACCAGCGAGGCCGCGGCGAAGGTCCGCGCCCACTCGAGCAGGCCGAGACGCCGCGGCGCCACCACCACCGCGGCCGCGGCGGGGTCCGGGTTCGCGGCGAGCACGCGCGCCGCGATGCGCCGGGCACGTTCGCGTTCGGTGTCGCTGCCCCAGGCCAGCGCCAGCGCCAGGCCGCGCGCGCGCAGCTGGATGCCCAGATCGGCCCAGGATTCCTCCGGCCAGAGCTTCTCGTCGCGCGCGGTGGCCGACAACAGCACGGCGAAGGGGGCGCGGCCGGGCAGCCAGTCGGGGCGCAGGGGCGTTGGGCGCAGTCCGTAGACCGGCTCGCCCTGCACGGTGTAGCCCAGCGCCCACGCGCACAGGTTCCGGTAGCGCAATACGGCCGACAGAGTATCGAAGGGCGGCGCGCTCATGCGCCTGTCGTACAGGCAGGCCGCCAGGGGTTCGCGGCAGGCCCGCCCCTTCCAGCCGTAGCGCGGGCCCGGCGCCAGGCGCGCGAGGATGGCGCTCTTGCACAGCCCCTGCAGATCGATGACCGCGTCGAAGTGCCGGGACGCCAGATCCGCGCGCAGTTCGCGCCACTGCGCGCGGGTCCGCGCGGCCAGGGGGTGGCGCCGCCACTCGCGCCACGGCACCGCGATCGCGCGCTCCACGCCCGGGTGCTGGCGCACCAGGTCGGCATAGCCGGGCTCGAGCATCCATTCGATGCGCGAGCCCGGCCGGTGGCGCAGGATGTCCTGCACCACAGGCAGAGCCTGCACGACGTCGCCCATCGAACTGGTCTTGACCAGCAACACCCGCAAGGGCCTGGAATCGGGCATCGCCGGGGGGCTCAGAAGGGCAGCTTCAGGTCGGGCTGCAATTGCAGCAGCGCGGCGCGGAATTCCTCCTGGATGCGCTGCAGGCCCGCCTGGTCGTGCGCCTCGAAGCGCAGGACCACGCAGGGCGTGGTGTTCGACGGACGGGCCAGGCCGAATCCGTCGTCGTATTCCGCGCGCACGCCGTCGATGGTGTGCACCCGGCGGGACGTGGGAAAGCGCCCTTCGCGCTGCAGACGCTCGCACAGGGAGAACTGCTGCTGCGCCTCGGTGGGAATCTTCAGCTCGGGGGTGGACACCGAATCGGGCAGCGCGAGCAGCTCGGCCTGCACGTCGGCCACGCGAGACAGCAATTCCAGCAGGCGCGCGGCCCCGTACTGGGCGTCGTCGAAGCCGTACCAGCGGTCCTTGAAAAAGATGTGCCCGCTCATCTCGCCGGCCAGCGGAGCGCCCACTTCCTTCATGCGCGCCTTGATCAGCGAGTGGCCGGTGCGCCACATCATCGCCTCGCCACCGTGACGCTGCACCCAGGGAGCGAGGTTGGCGGTGCACTTGACGTCGAAGATGATCGGCGCGCCGGGATGGCGCCCCAGCACGTCGGCCGCGTAGAGCATCAACTGGCGGTCGGGCCAGATCACGTGACCGTCCTTGGTCACCACGCCCAGGCGGTCGCCGTCGCCGTCGAAGGCCAGGCCGATCTCGGCGTCGCCCTCGCGCAGCGCGCGCTGCAGGTCCTCGAGGTTGTGCGGATCGGCCGGATCGGGATGGTGGTTGGGGAAACTGCCGTCGACCTCGCAGAACAGCTCGGTGATCTCGCAGCCCAGTCGGCGCAGCAATTCGGGCGCGAAGGCTCCGGCCACCCCGTTGCCGCAATCCACCGCCACGCGCATGGGGCGCGCCAGTCGGATGTCCGACACGATGCGCTGCAGGTAGGGCTCGACGATGCTGGCGCTGCGCAGCGCCCCGCTGCCCTGCGCATAGGCCTCCGAGACCGTGAGCTCGCGCAGCGCGGCGATGTCCTCTCCATGCAGCGCGTCGCCGCCCAGCACCATCTTCAGGCCGTTGTACTCGGGCGGGTTGTGGCTGCCGGTGATCTGGATGCCGTTGGCGACCTCGGTGGTGGCGCAGGCGAAGTACAGCATCGGCGTGGCGTTCATGCCCAGGTCGATCACGTCGAGGCCGCCGGCGCGCAGCCCCGCCGCCAGCGCGGCGCCCAGGCGCGGGCCGGAATCGCGCCCGTCGCGACTGATGTGGACGGCCTCCTGGCCGCGCGCGCGGGCCACCGTGGCGTAGGCGCGGCCGATGTGCTCGCAGGCGGTCTCGGTGAGGGAGCGGTCGACGATGCCGCGGATGTCGTAGGCCTTGAACAGCGAAGGATCGAGTTGTGCCATGGATTGCGTGCGGTGGGACCCCGGGCCACGCGGGCCGCCGGGTCGAGGCAAAATGCCATTTTCTCACGCCGACCCGTCATGGCCACCTATCTTCTCGGGGACCTGCAAGGTTGCGACCAGGCCTTCGCGCGCCTGCTCGATCACCTGCGCTTCGATCCGGCGCAGGATCGCCTGATCGTGCTGGGCGATGCCGTCAACCGCGGCCCCGGCTCGGCCGCGTGCCTGCGCCGCCTCATGCGCCTGGGAGCCAGCGCGCAATGCCTGCTGGGCAATCACGACCTGCACCTGCTCGCGGTGGCCGAGGGCGTGCGGCGCGCGCACCGCAGCGACACGCTGGACGACATCCTGCGCGCTCCCGATCGCGACGACATGTTGCAGTGGGTGCGCGAGCGCCCGCTGGCCCTGCTCGAACAGGGCTGGCTGCTGGTGCACGCCGGGGTGATGCCGGACTGGAGCGTGCAGCAGACCCTGCAACTGGCGGCCGAGGTCGAGGACCAGTTGCGCTCGCCGGACCTGCGCGGATTCCTGGCCGATCTGTTCGGCAACGAGCCCGCGCGCTGGTCGCCGGAGCTGCGCGGCGCCGAGCGCTGGCGCCTGACGGTCAACGCCCTCACCCGCCTGCGCTACATCGATACCCGCGACGGCAGCATCGATTTCCATTGCAAGCAGGCCCCGGCGGGAGCGCCGCCGGAACTGCGCCCGTGGTTCACGATCCCGAACCGCGCCACGCGCGACACGCCGATGGCCTTCGGGCACTGGTCGACCCTCGGGCTGTCGTGGAGCGACGGCGCGCTGTGCCTGGACAGCGGCTGCCTGTGGGGCGGCGCGCTGAGCTGCCTGCGCCTGCAGGCGCCGCGGCGGCCCTGGCTGGAGCTGCGCTCGCTGCCCTGCTCCTGCCAGCGCAAGCCCGGTGCCTGAGGCTTGCCAGGTCCGGCCCCTGGGCATGCGGGTCAATCCCGTGTACAATGGCCGTTTTTGCCAACGCTTATAAAGTGGAGTGCTGTATGGCACGCGTCTGTCAGGTTACCGGCAAAGCGCCGATGGTGGGCAACAATGTTTCCCACGCCAACAACAAGACCAAGCGTCGCTTCCTGCCCAATCTGCAATATCGCAGGATCTGGGTGGAAAGCGAGAATCGTTTCGTGCGCCTGCGCGTCTCGAACGCCGGCCTGCGCCTGATCGACAAGGTCGGCATCGATGCCGTGCTGTCGGATCTGCGCGCTCGCGGTGAAGTCTGAAGTCTGCATACGACAAGCAACAGGAGTGACGCGCCATGGCCAAAGGCGGACGTGAAAAGATCAAGCTGGAGTCGACCGCCGGAACCGGTCACTTCTACACCACGACCAAGAACAAGCGTACCCAGCCGGAAAAGATGGAAATCGCCAAGTTCGATCCGGTCGCGCGCAAGCACGTGGCTTACAAGGAAACCAAGCTGAAGTAAGCCCCGGGAGCCCGGCGGGCCCGCCCGCCCTGCCCGTGCGAAAACCCGCCTTCAGGCGGGTTTTTTGCTTTGGACCCGCCATGATGTCTCTGATGCACAAAGTCGAAAAATCAACGACTTGGAACACGGGCGGACAACTGCCGCCGGGAAGAGCGAACGGGTTCCGCCTTGCACGGTCTTGGCAACGGCTGCACGTCACCGCTATCTACGGGCTTGATCATCCAGCGGGTAGCGCTGGCGGGAGTGCAACACGCCCAGCACGTCGACGCGTTCGCTGACCTTGTAGACAACAATGTAGTTCGGATGGGCTATGAGCTCGCGCGTTCCCGCGATCCGGCCGGGCCTGTACAGGTAGGGATGATCGCCCGTTGTGGTCACCGCGCTCACGATGCAGTCACGCAGCCTGCGTGCGGCGTCCGGATCGCGCTCGCTGATGTAACGGACAATCGCGAGCAGATCGGCGCGCGCCTGCTGCGACCAATGGATGGGCAGCGTCAACGCCGCCGGGCCGACTGTCTCTGCTCGGCAGCCTGGATGACGGCCTCCGTCTCGGCCACCACTTGGTCATGTGGCACGGCTGGTCGTGTGTCGGCCATGCTTTCCAGCACACGGCTGCGGAACCAGGCGTCATGCGCCTGGGCTTCCTGCTTGGTGCCGAATTCAGACTCGATCGGGGAAAGAACCGTGTTCATGGAGGGTAGCGTAATCCAAAGTCACCTGCGAAGCCATCTGCCTGCCGGGCGCAGGGCCTTGACGACGCCGACCGGCCGGCCGGCCCTCATGGTCAAGGAACTGCGAGCACACATTCCGGCGTTGGTATGTGCATCAGAGACATCATGGCGCTTTGGACCCGCGCGAGACCCACAAAAAAGCCAGCCGAAGCTGGCTTTCCTGCTCGACGCAACAGCGAGCCGCAGCCCGCTGTACTGACGATTTACTTCTTGTCGGCGCTGCTGGCGGCGGAAGCGGCCGGGGCGGCAGCGGAGGCCGGAGCAGAAGCGGCGGCGGAGGCAGCCGGAGCAGCCTTCGACGCGGCGGCGGCGGGGGCCGAAGCAGCGGCGGAGGCGGCCGGGGCGGCAGCGGAGGCCGGGGCCGAGGCAGGAGCAGCTTCTTCCTTCTTGCCGCAGGCCGCCAGAGCCAGAGCAGCGATCATGGAAGCCAACAACACGGACTTTTTCATTTGATTCCTCAAGCGTCAGAACAAGACACAGGCAATGGAACCGGACAACGCCGGCTGAATTTTGTGAAGCCTGAACCCGCCACCCACAGCGATGGCATACAGTTCAATGGAAAAGTATAGCGCGACCTGGGGTTTGCCCCGATAGCCTCGTCATCCTTGCGTCTAAATGTTGCAAAACGTTCACAAGCCGAGCGCGCGTGGAGCAAAGCCCGGCTCGGCCAGCTCCCAGGCCTGATCGAACAGTTGCCGGGAGGCCTGGGCCTCGCGCGCGCCCTGTCGCAGGGCGCGGCGCTCGCGTTGCGCCGGCAGCGCAACCAGCGCATGTTCGCGCAGCCACAAGCCCTCGGAAGGCGCATCGATGCCGGCCGGGAGTTCGCGACACTCGAGCAGGTGCGCGAAATCCTCGCGCCAGGCCACGAAGCGCGAGCACGAGGCCAGGAGCCGGGAATAGTCACGCGCCAGCAGGCGCACGCAAAGGCGCCGGCGTGGCAGCGCCCAGCGCCTGAGCGCCTGCACCACCTCGCTCTCGTCCAGCGGCCAGTCCTCGAAGTCGGCGCTGTACATGCACCACTGCGGGCCCGGGTCGAGCAGCAGCTCGCGAAGGGCCTGGCGCCAGGCCAGTCGCCCCTCGAGGATCGGCTGCGCCTCGGGGTCCTGCGTGGAATCCATCGATGCCTCCAGAAAGCCGCGGCTCGCGGGGCCGCCCTTCATTCGCCGCCGGGGTGCGCCCAGCCAAGCCCGCACCATTGCAGCATCAGCTCGCGCTCGGCAGCGCTGGCCTCGCCATATTGTGCGGCATCGAGTTCGCGAGCATCGGCCAGACGCCGCAGCAAGGCGGACCGTGCCAGTTCGGCAGGCACGCTCTCGCCGTTGATGCTCAGGCCCGAGGGGCTCCACAGCATGCGCGTGCGCCGATCCAGGCGCAGGCCGTGGCGCGGCGCGATGCGGCCCGCGCCGCGCGCGTCGCCGGACTCGAACACCACTTCCTGCTTCGGCTCCGTGAGCAGCTCGCCCAGGGCCTGGGCGAATTCCGCGCGCCCGGGACGCAGGCGCGCGAAAGCATCGGCCACGAAGCGGACCATGTCCTCGGGCAGGCGCGCCGGGTGGGCGCCGACGGCCGCGGACAGCTTTCCGCGATCGCTGTAGCGTGGCGCCGGCTGCAGTTCCTCGGCCATTTTCCACAGCAACTGGCGCAGCAACTCGTCACCGGGGGGCGCGCGAAATCCCACCGAGTAGGTCATGCATTCGCCCTCGGCGATCCCGTCGTGGCCCCAGCCTGGGGGCAGGTACAGCAGGTCCCCGGGCTCGACCACGAATTCCTCCTCGGGCACGAAACCCCGCAGCAGCTTCAGGGGCTGCCCCGGCTGCATGCGCGGCCGATCCACCGCTCCGATGCGCCAGCGCCGACGCCCCTGCGCCTGCAGCAGGAACACGTCGTACTCGTCGACATGGGGCCCCACGCCGCCACCGTCGCTGGCCCAGGAGATCATCAGGTCGTCGAGGCGGGCGTCCGGCACGAAGCGGAAGCGGCGCAGCAATCGGGCCACGCGCTCGTCGTGCAGGTCCACGCCCTGCACCAGAAGGGTCCAGCGCGGCGCGCGCACGGCGGGAAGGTCGCGCCGCGCCAGGGGCGCGTGGCGCACCTCCCAGTGCCGCCCCTCGCGCTGCACCACACGGGCCTCCACGTCGTCGCGCAGGGCCAGCTCGAACAGCTCGCGGCGCGACAGCAGGGCCTGCATGTCCGGCAGGGCCTGGCGCACCAGCAGGGGCTTGCGCTGCCAGTACTCGCGCAGGAAACGCTGGCGGCCGATGCCGGGGATCTCAAGCAGATGGGGGGACACGCGAAACTCCGCTGGCGTTGCTCGACAGGCCCGGCAGTGTATCCCGGCGCGAGGCCCGGGCCGACGCCGCGCCCAAGCCCCCCGACGCCCGCCGGGCGGCGATTGTGGCGCACAATGACGGCCCCGGCGCGCGCTGCGTCGGCCGCACTCCCCGCGCAGGACAACCGACATGCAAGTAGCCCCCGACACCGTGGTCACCCTGGCCTGGCGCCTGACCGACGCCCAGAACGAAGCCCTGGCCGACGACGAGGACGGCACGGATTTCTACGTGGGCGGCGCCGACCTGCTGCCGGCCATCGAGCGCGAGCTGCTGGGCAAGTCCGCGGGCGACTCCGGCGCCTTGCAGATCGAACCCCCGGATGCCTTCGGCGATTACGAGCCCGAGCGCCTGCGCATGGAAGACCGCACGCTGTTCCCGGAATTGCTGGAACCCGGCATGCAGTTCGAGCAACTCCCCCCGGGATGCGCCCCGGCCGAGCCCGGCAGCCTGTTCACGGTCACCGACATCGCCGAGGGCAAGGTGGTGCTGGACGGCAACCACCCCCTGGCCGGCATGGCGCTGCGCGTGCATTACCGCGTGATCGAGGTGCGCGAACCCGACCCGGACGAGCGCGAGGCACGCAGCGCGCAGCTCGACGACGTGGACAGCGGCATGTTCCTGGTCAAGGGCTCGGGCTGAGCGCAACGCAGGGGCCTGCAGGGCCTCAGGACATCGCGCCCATGGTGCTGCGCAGGCGCGCCAGGGCGATGCCGAAAAAGCCCGTGCCGATGGCGGCGATGGCCAGCAGTTGCGGCCAGACCTCGGCCAGCCCCGCCGCGCGGAACAGCGTGGCCTGCGAGAGGCTGACGAAATGGGTGGTGGGGGCCGCCAGCATCAGCAGGCGCACCGCCTCGGGCATGCTCTCCCTGGGGGTGCTGGCGCCCGAGAGCATTTCCAGGGGCAGCAGCACCATGATGAGCAGCAGGCCCATCTGGGGCATGGAGCGGGCCAGGGTGGCCAGGAAAATGCCCAGGGAGGTGACGGCGAACATCTGCAGCGCCGCGCCCAGCACGAACACCCAGGTGGTGGACGGCAGCGGCAGGCCGATCAGCCCGTGCACGACCAGCCACAGCGAGGCACAGCAGCCCAGCAGCACCACCAGTCCCATGGACCAGACCTTGGCCGCCATGATCTCCAGCGGGCTCAGCGGCATGGCCAGCAGGTGCTCCAGACTGCCGTGCTCGCGCTCGCGCAGCCAGGCCGCGCCGGTCAGCACGATGCCCAGCATGGTCACGTTGTTGATGAGCTCGGCCACGGCGCCGAACCAGGACGGCGTCAAGGCCGGATTGAAGCGATTGCGCAGCACCAGGCGAGCCGGCGCCCCGGCCTGGGAGTCCGCGCTTCGATGTCGCTGCAGGAACTCGGCGATTTCAGCCTGGCAGATGGCCTGCACGTAGGCGCCCCCGGTGAAGGCCTGGGTCATGCGCGTGGCGTCCACGCTGAGCTGCAGGGTGGGTGCGCGCTCGCCCAGCAGGTCGCGCTCGAAATGCCGGGGCACGTCCAGCACGAAGGTGTAGCGCCCGGCGTCCATCGCCGGGTCCACCTCGCGCAGGGCGATGTCCGGCGGAGCCAGGAAGTACGGCGGCCCGAAGGCTTCGCGCAGGCGCATGGACAGCGTGGAATGGTCCTCGTCCACCACGGCCAGCGGCGCCCGATGCAGGGTTTCGGGCGTGCCGGTGGCCGCGCTGTAGATGGCCAGCGTGAAGGCGAAGGCGATCAGCACCAGCATGGCCCGGTCGTGGAGCAGGCTGCGCAGCTCCTTGAGCCCGAGGAACCAGACCTTGCGCAGGCCCTGCATGAACCGACGCGCGGCCATGTTCAGCGCTCCTGGCGCCGCAGCAGCAGCACGCAGGCCCCCAGCAGCACCGGCGCGCCCAGCAGCAAGGCGCCCATCTGCGGCCACAGATCCCCCAGGCCCAGGCCCTTGGAAAAGGTGCCGCGCGAGACGATCAGGTAATGGGTGGTCGGGTACACCCTCCCCACCCAGGCCCCCAGCCCCTGCAGGGACGACGTCGGGTCGAGCAGACCCGAGAACTGCACCGCCGGCAGCACGGTGCCGATGGTGGTGGCGAAAATCGCCGCGGTCTGGGTGCGCAGGAAACTCGACATCAGCAGGCCCAGCGCGGTGGCGTCGATCGCGTACAGCAGCGAAGCCAGCCCGAAGGCCGCCATGCTGCCACGAAAGGGAACGCCGAACACCCAGCGTGCCCAGGCCCACAGCACCACGGAGTTGAGCAGGGCCAGCACCACGTAGGGCAACTGCTTGCCCAGCAGGAACTCCAGGCGGGTGCTGGGCCCGACGTAGAAGTTCAGGATCGACCCGAGCTCCTTCTCGCGCACCACGCTGAGCGCCGCGAGCATGGCTGGAATCATGATCAGCAGCAGGGGAATGATGGCCGGCACCATGGCCACCAGACTGCTCACGTCGGGGTTGTAGCGATAGCGGATCTCGATGCCCGCCGGCGGGGCCGGGGCCCCCTGGGGGCCGCGCTCGGCGGCGCGCCGCGCCAGCCAGGAAGCATGCACGGCCTGCACGAATCCATCGACCGTCTCGGCACGCGCAGGCATGGAGCCATCGACCCAGGCGCCGATTTCCGGGGCCAGTCCGCGCTGCAGGTCGCGCCCGAAATGGGGGGGAATCTCCAGCGCCAGCGCGAGTTCCCCGTCGCGCATCCGACGTCGCATGTCGGCATCGCTGCGCAAGGGTGCGCGCTGAGTGAATTCGCGCGCACTGGCGAAGTCGCGCACGTAGTCGCGGCTGATCGAACTGTCGTCGCGATCGAGCACGGCGAAGCGCAGGTGCTGCACGTCCAGGTTGATGCCGTAGCCCATGATCACCAGCAGCAGCACGCTGCCCAGCAGGGCCAGGCTGGCTCGTACCGGATCGCGCAGAAGCTCCAGGGTCTCGCGCCAGCTGTGGCTGAACAGGCGGGTGAACGAGCGCAGGACCAGGGAGTCCTGCCTGCGCGCGGCCCGCGGCGATCCGAGCAGGCCAGCGGCCGAATCCTGCTCCGGTGCCTGCTCCGGTGCCTGTTCCGGTGCTTGCCGCGCCGACTGCCGCTCCACCTGCCCCGCCCCGGCCGCCTGCGTCCGCGGGGCCTCGATCCACTGCACGAAGGCCTGCTCCAGCGATGCGCTGCCGCGCGCCCGGGTGAGTTCCTGCGGCGTGCCGCTGGCCAGCACCCGGCCCGCGTGCATCAAGGCGATCCTGTCGCAGCGCTGCGCCTCGCTCATGCGATGCGTGGACACGAACACGGTGACGCCGTCGCGCCGGGCCAGGGTCTGCATCTGGAGCCAGAACCATTGGCGCGCCAGGGGATCCACGCCCGAGGTGGGCTCGTCCAGGATGAGCAATTCCGGCCCGTGCAGCGTGGCCACGGCGAAGGACAGGCGCTGACGCTGGCCCAGC
The DNA here is from genome assembly GCA_021808525.1 of Pseudomonadota bacterium. Lineage (GTDB taxonomy): Bacteria > Pseudomonadota > Gammaproteobacteria > Burkholderiales > Burkholderiaceae_C > Thiomonas_A. The sequence continues at coordinate 12,828 of JAKBBK010000023.1, read as the reverse complement.
GCCAGGCGCGCCGGCAACTGATCCATCACGTCCAGCAGTTCGAAGCGCTCGGCCGCCTGCGCCACCGCCTCGACCCGCTGGCGCGCGGGCAGGCCGAACAGGCGCGCGTGCAGGTCCAGGTTCTGGCGCACGCTCAACTCGGGCCACAGGGAAAAGCCCTGGGTCATGTAGCCCACGCGCTTGCGCGTGGCCAGGTCGCGCGCGTCCGGCGTGTGGCCCAGCACGCGCACGCTGCCCTCGGTGGGCTCGAGCAGGCCCGTGAGCATTTTCATGGTCGTGGTCTTGCCGCAGCCGTTGGATCCGATGAAGCCGAAGATCTCGCCCCGATGCACCCTCAGGTCGATGTGGTCGACGGCCACGAAGTCGCCGAAACGCCGGCTCAGGGCCCGTGCCTCCACCACGGGCGGGCCATCCGGGCGCGGCGTCGCGGGAAGACCGGCGATCGCCCGCGCCTGCGCCCGTGCCTGGGCCTGCGCTCCCACCAGCGCGACGAAGGCCTGCTCCAGGTCGGCGCAGGCGCTGAGCTGGAGCAGCCGTTCGGGACTGCCGTGCGCCACCACGCGCCCGCCGTTCATGGCCACGATCCAGTCGAAGTCCCGCGCCTCGTCCATGTAGGCCGTGGCCACCACCACGCTCAACGGGCCCCGGCCGGCCCGCTGTTCGCGAATACGGCGGATCAGGGCCCAGAATTGCACCCGCGACAGTGGATCGACACCGGTGGTGGGCTCGTCGAGCACGAGCAGGTCGGGGTCGTGCAACAGGGCGCAGCACAGGGCCAGCTTCTGCTTCATGCCTCCGGACAGCGTGGCGGCCGGGCGCCGCGCGAAGGGCTCCAGGCCCGTGGCCTGAAGCAACTGCCGCGCGCGTTCATCCCGCCACGCCCGTGCGAAACCCCGCTGGCGGCCGAAGAACTCCAGGTTCTCGGCCACGGAAAGCCCGCCGTACAGGCTGCGGCCCAGCCCCTGCGGCATGTAGGCCACGCGGTGGCGCAGGTGCGACAGGTGGCGTGCATCGCGCAGGCTGCCCCCCAGCACCTGCACGTCGCCGCGCTGCAGCGCGCGCGCGCCGCACAGCAGGGCCAGCAGGCTGGACTTGCCGACCCCGTCGGGCCCGATCAGGCCCACCATGCCCACGGCCGGCAAGCTCAGATCCGGGACATCCAGGACCTCGCGGCGACCGTAGCGCAGCCCGACCCCGCGAAAACTCGCCAGGGCTTGCTCGGGCGCCCGCGCGCTCATGGAAGGACCCGCAGCCCTGGCGGCCAGGGCATGCCGCGGCGCAGTCGCACGTAGGCCACGCCGGGCATGCCGCTCTTGAGCTCGGGCCGGTGGGCGGCGGCCCAGGCCGCGTCCACGCGTGCCCGCACGCGAAACATCAGCTTCTGGCGTTCGCTGGCGGTCTCCACGGTCTTCGGGGTGAACTGGGCCACCGCGGAGACATAGGAAACCCGGGCCGGCACCGCCCGGCCGCCGAGAGCGTCGGGCACGATGCGCGCCTCGTCGCCGATGGCCACCTTGCCGGCGTCGGACTCCGGCAGGAAAAAGGACATGCCCAGATCCGAGGTGTCGAGCAGGCTGATCACCCGCGCGCCCACGCCGAGCATCTCGCCCGGACGCGCCACCACGTACTGCACCTGCCCGTCCACCGGGGCACGCAGGGAGCAGTCGCCCAGGTCCACGTCCACGCGATCCAGCGCCGCCTGCGCGGCCTGCACGGCGGAGCCGGCCTCCACGGACTGCAGGCGCGCCGCCTCGATGGCGGCGGTGGCCGCGGCCGCCTGCGCGCGCGCGGCGCTCAGCGCTCCCTCGGCGCTGCCCACGCGCGCCTGATCGTCGTCGAGCTGTTGCCGCGATACGCCGCCGGCGGCCAGCAATTGGCGCGAACGCTCCAGCCGGCTGCGCGCGGCCCGCAGTTCCGCGTCGCGCTGGCCGATCTGGGCGGAGGCCACATCGCGCTCGCTGCGCCGCAGCCCGACCTGGCTGCGCGCGGTGGCCTCGGCGTCGCGGCTGCGCTGCAACTGGGCCAGCGCCTCGGCGCGCTGGGCCCGCATGGGCGCGCAGTCGAGCCGGGCCAGCTCCTGGCCGGCGCGCACCTGCTCGCCCTCCTGCACCTGCAGGCTCAGCAGCCGGGCGGGGATGCGCGTGGCCAGCTCGAGCTCCACGGCTTCCAGGCGACCATTGCCGGAGCCGAGCCCGTCCTGCGCCGGCGACCGCCCCAGCCAGAACCAGGCGAAGCCGCCCAGCACCAGGGCCAGGGCCGCCAGCGCCCACCATCTCCGTCCGAGCTCGACCCGCATGCCCCGCCCCCGAGATCCGTCCGGCACGGACCTTCCGGGGAAATTGTGCCCGGGCGCGGCCCTGGCGAGGGCGCGTCAGATCAAGGTCGGAGCCCGCGGCGCCACGGGGCCGCGGGCGGCCGCGCGCCTCAGGACCCCGTGGATCCGAAGCCGCCGGCGCCGCGCTGGCTGTCGCTGGAAAAAGCCGACACGACGCGGAACTCGGCGCGCACGATGGGCACGAACATCATCTGCGCGATGCGCTCGCCGGGCTCGATGCGCAAGGCGGGGCTCGACGGAGGGTTGCGGTTCCACACGCTGACCATCACCTGGCCCGTGTAATCGGCGTCGATCACCCCCAGGGAATTGCCCAGCACGAGCCCGCGCTTGTGCCCCATGCCGGAACGGGGCGCGATCACCGCCATCAACCCGGGGTCGGCGATGTGCATGGCAAAGCCGGTGGGCACCAGCAGTGCCGGGCTTCCGGCGGGGATGTCCAGCGGGGCATCGATGCAGGCATGCAGGTCGACGGCGGCGGCCATCGGCGACTGATAGCTGGGCAGGCCCCATTGCTGCAGGCGGGGGTCGAGGATCCGGAGTTCGACGGGAGCGGTCGCGGGAGAGGTCAAGGGCAGGCTCGAAAGGGCAAGGGAAAAGGAAGCACCGGGCGCGCCTCAGGCGCGCGCCGGCAGGCGCGAGGCGATCTCGGCGGCCAGCCGCCGGGCCAGGTCGAGCTTGTCCATGCGGGGCAGTTCGCGCACGCCCTGGGCATCGATGAGCACGCAGGCGCTGTCCTCGCGCCCGAAGGTCTGCGGCCCGAGGTTGCCCACCAGCAGGGGCACGCCCTTGCGCTCGCGCTTGGCCTGGGCGTGGGCCACCAGTTGCTCGGCCTCGGCGGCGAAGCCCACGCAGAACGGAGCATCGGCCCGGGCGGCGACCTCGGCCAGGATGTCGGGGTTGAGCCGCAGGCTGGGCAGCGCAGCGGCGCCGTCGGGCTGTTTCTTGATCTTGCCGGGCTGGGCCTCGGGCCGCCAGTCGGCCACCGCGGCGGCGGCGATGAACACGTCGAAGGGCGCGCCGGCCAGCTCGGCCTGCACCGCCTCGCGCATCTGCACGGCCGTCTCCACGACCAGGGTGCGCACGCCGTAGGGCGGCGCCAGCGCGGTGGGCCCGGCCACCAGCACCACCTCGGCGCCGGCCTCCCAGGCGGCCCGCGCCAGCGCCCAGCCCATCTTGCCGCTGGAGCGGTTGGTCAGGCCGCGCACCTCGTCCCAGGGCTCGAAGGTGGGCCCGGCGGTCAGCAGCACGCGCCGTCCGCGCAGCAGCCGCGGCTGCCACAGGGCCTCGATCTCCCACATGAGCTGCTCGGGCTCGAGCATGCGTCCGTCGCCCACCTCGCCGCAGGCCTGCGCGCCACTGCCGGGGCCGGCCAGGCGCAGCCCGTCACGGCGCAGTTGCGCGGCATTGCGCTGCACCGCCGGGTGCGCCCACATCGCGCGGTTCATGGCCGGCGCCAGCAGCGTGGGCACCTGGTCGCGCGCCAGCAGCAGCGTGGCCAGCAGGTCATCGGCCATGCCGGCGGCCGCCCTGGCGAGGAGGTCGGCGCTGGCGGGCGCGATGACGAAGGCGTCGGCCTCGCGCACGAGGTCGATGTGGTCCATGCCGGAGGCGCGCAGGGGATGCCAGGAATCCAGCGCCACCTCGCGCCCGCACAGCGCCTGCAGGGTGATGGGCCCGACGAAGCGCGTGGCGGCCTCGCTCATCGCCACCTGCACCTGGTGTCCGGCCTTGACCAGCAGGCGCACCAGCTCGCAGGCCTTGTAGGCGGCGATGCCGCCGCTGATGCCCAGCAGCACGCGGCGCTGGGCCTGGCCCGGGGATCGCGGCGCGTCCGTCATGACGGCCTCAGGCATCCGCGGCCGCCAGGCGCTGTTCGCACCAGGCCTCGGCCGCGCGCAGCGCGGACTCCACGCCCTCGGGGCGGCTGCCGCCGGCCATGGCGAAATCCGGCCGGCCGCCGCCCTTGCCGCCGACCTCGCGCGCGGCCTGGTTGACCAGGTCGCCGGCCTTGAGCCGGCCCACCAGGTCGGGCGTCACGCCGGCCGCCAGCTGCACCTTGTCGCCGTCGACGCTGGCCAGCAGCACCACGGCCGATTTCAGGCGGGCCTTGAGCTGGTCGACGACGGTGCGCAGCGCCGCGGCGTCGGCACCGTCCAGGCGCGCCGCCAGCACGCGCACGCCACCCAGCTCGCGCGCCGCGTCGGCCAGGGCCACGCCGCGCGAGGCGGCCTCGCGGGCCTTCAGCGCGGCCAGCTCCTTGTCCTGCGCGCGCAGCTGCTCGAGCAGTTGCGCGGCGCGGCGGGGAAGTTCGTCCTGGGGGGTCTTGAGCAGGGCCGCCAGCTCGGCCAGCTCGCCTCCCTGGCGCTGGGCCAGGGCCAGCGCACCCAGGCCGGTGGTGGCCTCGATGCGCCGCACCCCCGCGGCCACCGCGCCCTGCGCGGTCACGCGCAGGCTGCCGATGTCGCCGGTGCGCGCGACGTGGGTGCCGCCGCAGAGTTCGCGGCTGGCACCGATGTCGAGCACCCGCACCTCGTCGCCGTATTTCTCGCCGAACAGCATCATCGCGCCGGTCTTGCGGGCCTCCTCGATGGGCAGCACCCGCGCCACCGTGGGCGTGTTGAGCAGCACCTGCTCGTTCACCCACTGCTCGATGCGACGGATCTGCTCGTCGCTGATGGCGGCGTCGTGGGAAAAGTCGAAGCGGGTCTTCTCGGAGTCCACCAGCGAGCCCTTCTGCTGCACGTGCTCGCCCAGCACCATGCGCAGGGCCTTGTGCAGCAGGTGGGTGGCGCTGTGGTTGCGCATGGTCGCCAGCCGACGCTGGGCGTCGACCTCGGCGTCGAGCTGCTGGCCCAGCTCCAGGCTGCCGCTTTCCAGGCGCCCGTGGTGGCCGTACACCTCGGCCTGCAGCTTCTGGGTGTCGTGCACGACGAAGCGCAGGCCGGGCGCGAGCAGCAGGCCGCTGTCGCCCACCTGGCCGCCGGACTCGGCGTAGAAGGGCGTGCGGTCCAGCACCACCACACCCTCCTCGCCCGCGCGCAGGCTGCGCACCGCGCTGCCGCCGGCGTACAGGCCCAGCACCCGCGCGCCCTGCACGCGCAGGTGCTCGTAGCCTTCGAAACGCGTGACCTCGCCGTCGTACTCCAGCGCCTCGGCCATGCGGAAGCGCCCGCTGGCGCGCGCCTGCTCGCGCTGGCGCTGCATGGCCTGCTCGAAGCCGGCCTCGTCCACCGCCACGCTGCGCTCGCGGCACACGTCGGCGGTGAGGTCCAGCGGGAATCCGTAGGTGTCGTACAGCGTGAAGGCCACCTGGCCGCCCAGCACGGCCTCGCCGCGCTCGCGCATCGCGTCGAGCTCGCCCTCGAGGATGCGCATGCCGTTTTCGAGGGTTTCGCCAAAACGGCGTTCCTCGGCCTCCAGCACCTCGGCGATGCGCGGCGCGGCCTGGGCGAGCTCGGGATAGGCGTGGCCCATCTCGGCCACCAGGTCGCCCACCAGGCGATGGAAAAAGGGCTCGTGACGCCCGAGCTTGTAGCCGTGGCGCAATGCGCGACGGGCGATGCGGCGCAGCACGTAGCCCCGCCCCTCGTTGCCGGGGATGACGCCGTCGGTGATCAGGAAGGCGCAGGCGCGGATGTGGTCGGCGATGACCTTCAGCGACACATGGCCGAGATCCTGGCAACCGGTCTCGCGCGCGGCGGCGGCGATCAGGCGGCGGAACAGGTCGATCTCGTAGTTGCTGTGCACGTGCTGCAGCACGGCGGCGATGCGCTCCAGGCCCATGCCGGTGTCCACGCAGGGGCGCGGCAGGGGCTTTTGCGCATAGCTGACGGTCTTCCAGGTCTCGCCGTGACGCTGCACCTGGGCGATGGCGCCGTCACGCTCCAGCGCCGCCTTGGCGGCCTTGGCCTCCAGTTCGCTGGCGAAGACCTGCTCGCCGGCGACGCTGCGCTCGAACTGCATGAACACGAGATTCCAGATCTCGATGTAGCGGTCGCCATCCTCGTCGGGGGAGCCGGGAGGGCCGCCCCAGACCTCGGGGCCGTGGTCGTAGAAGATCTCGCTGCAGGGTCCGCAGGGGCCGGTGTCGGCCATCTGCCAGAAATTGTCCGAGGCGTAGCGCGCGCCCTTGTTGTCGCCGATGCGGATGATGCGCTCCTGCGGCACCCCGACCTCGTCGGCCCAGATGGACCAGGCCTCGTCGTCCTCCTGGTACACGGTGACCCAGAGCTTGTCCTTGGGCAGGCCGTAGACCTCGGTGAGCAGGCCCCAGGCGAAGCGGATGGCATCGCGCTTGAAGTAGTCCCCGAAGCTGAAGTTGCCCAGCATCTCGAAGAAGGTGTGGTGGCGCGCGGTGTAGCCGACGTTCTCGAGGTCGTTGTGCTTGCCGCCGGCGCGCACGCAGCGCTGGGCCGTGGTCGCGCGGCTGTAGGGGCGCTTGTCCTGGCCCAGGAACACGTCCTTGAACTGCACCATGCCCGAGTTGGTGAACAACAGCGTCGGGTCGTTGCCGGGAACCAGCGGCGACGAGGCCACGCGGGAGTGGCCCTGGGAGGCGAAATAGGCGAGGAATTTCTCGCGGATGTCGGATACGTTCATGGGTTCACCTGAGATGGCCGCCGTCGACGCCTCGGGCAGGCGGCAGCGAAAGCGCGATTTTAAGGGCCAGCCCCGCCGCGTGCCCGCACACGGGCGCGCCACGCGCATTACAGTAGGGAGTTCGCGCCCGCGCGGCGCTCGCCTTGCCCTTTCAGAACCTGCCCGACACACCGACACCGCGGAGACCCTCATGCCCGAAGCTTCCAGCGCTTACGTGCTCGCGCCCCTGCGCGATCCCTCCCTGCTCAAGACCCAGGCGCTGATCGGCGGCCACTGGGTGGAGGCCGCCGAACGCGTGGCCGTGCACGATCCGGCCACCGGCGCGCTGCTCGCCGAGGTACCCCGCCAGGGCGCGGCTGACGCCGAACGCGCCATCGAGGCCGCCGCCGCGGCCTGGGAGGGCTGGCGCCGCCAGACGGCGCGCCAGCGCGCCACGGTGCTGCGGCGCTGGTTCGACCTGCTGCTGCAGCATGCCGACGACCTGGCGCTGATCATGACCGCCGAGCAGGGCAAGCCGCTGGCCGAGGCCAAGGGCGAGGTGCTCTACGGAGCCAGTTTCGTGGAATGGTTCGCGGAGGAGGCCAAGCGCATCTACGGCGAGACCATCCCCAGCCCGGACCCCAGCAAGCGCCTGGTGGTGCTGCGCCAGCCCATCGGGGTGTGCGCGGCCATCACGCCGTGGAACTTCCCGCTGGCCATGATCACCCGCAAGGTGGCCCCGGCGCTGGCCGCCGGCTGCCCGGTGGTGATCAAGCCGGCCGAGCAGACCCCGCTGACCGCGCTGGCCGCGGCCGAGCTGGCGCAGCGCGCGGGCATGCCGCCGGGCGTGCTCAACATGCTCACCAGCGACACCGCCGGCTCGGTGCAGATCGGCAAGGTGCTGTGCGCCAGCGACGTGGTGCGCCACCTGTCCTTCACCGGGTCCACCGAGGTGGGTCGCATCCTCATGGCGCAGTCGGCGCCCACGGTGAAGAAGCTGTCGCTGGAACTGGGCGGCAACGCGCCCTTCATCGTGTTCGACGACGCCGACATCGACGCCGCGGTCGAAGGCGCGATGCAGAGCAAGTACCGCAACGCCGGCCAGACCTGCGTGTGCGCGAACCGCCTGTACGTGCAGCGCGGGGTGTACGAGGCCTTCGTCGAGCGCCTGGCGCGGCGCGTGGCCGAGCTCAAGGTCGGCCCCGGCACCTCCGCCGGCGTGCAGATCGGCCCGCTGATCGACCAGCAGGGCCTGGACAAGGTGCGCCGCCACGTGGACGACGCGCTGGCGCGCGGCGCTCGGCTGCTGACCGGGGGCAAGGTGATCGAGCAGGGCGGCGGCCGCTACTTCGAGCCCACGGTGCTGGCCGACGCCGACGCCTCGATGCTGTGCGCGCGCGAGGAGACCTTCGGCCCGGTCGCGCCGGTGTTCGCCTTCGACACCGAGGAGCAGGCCGTCGCCGCGGCCAACGCCACGGAATTCGGGCTGGCCGCCTATTTCTACAGCCGCGACGTGGCGCGGGTCACGCGGGTCGGCGAGGCCCTCGAATACGGCATCGTGGGCGTGAACACGGGGCTGATCTCCAACGAGGTCGCGCCCTTCGGCGGGGTCAAGCAGTCGGGGCTGGGGCGCGAGGGCTCGCACCACGGCATCGACGAGTACCTCGAACTCAAGTACCTGTGCGTGGGCGGCATCGGCGCCTGAGCGCCCCGCCCGCCCCTACTCCGGAGAACCTCGCACCATGCAAGGCCCGAGCGCCCTGTTCCAGCCCCTGAAGCTGGGACGCCTGGAACTTCCCAACCGCATCCTCATGGCCCCGCTGACGCGCTCGCGCGCCTCGCAGCCCGGCGACGTGCCCTCGGAGATGAACGCCCGCTACTACGCGCAGCGGGCCTCGGCCGGGCTGATCGTCTCCGAGGCCTCGCAGATCAGCCGCCAGGGCCAGGGCTACGCCTTCACGCCGGGCATGTACACCGATGCCCAGGAGCGCGGCTGGCGCCTGGTCACCGATGCGGTGCACGCGGCGGGCGGGCGCATCGCCGCGCAACTGTGGCATGTGGGGCGGATCTCGCACCGCCTGCTGCAGGAGGACGGGCAGGCTCCGGTGGCGCCGTCGGCCCTGCGCGCGGAGCACGGCGAGTCCTTCGTGGTGCTGCCGGAGGGTCCCCGGCGGGTGCCCTGCGACGAGCCGCGCGCGCTGCGCACGGAGGAGATTGCCGGCATCGTGGCCGACTACGCGCACGCGGCGGAGCGCGCGCTGCGCGCCGGCTTCGACATGCTCGAGCTGCACGCGGCCAACGGCTATCTGCTGCATCAGTTCCTGGCGCCCAACAGCAATCTGCGCAGCGACCGCTATGGCGGCAGCCTGCCGCACCGCGCGCGCATCGTGCTGGAGGCCCTGGACGCGCTGATCGGGGTGGCCGGGCCCGAGCGCGTGGGCGTGCGCATCTCCCCGTATTTCGTGCGCCACGACATCGACGACCCCGAGACCGAGGCCATGCACCTGTACCTCGCGGGCGAATTCGACCGCCGCGGCGTGGCCTACCTGCACACCGTGGACTCCTCCTGGTCGGCCGGGCCCTCGCTCAGCGACGAGTTCCACGCCCGGCTGCGCCGGGCCTACGCCGGGCGCATCATCGTCTGCGGCGGCTATGACGCGGCGCGCGGCGCCGCGCGCATCGACCAGGGCCTGGCCGACGCCGTGGCCTACGGCCGCGCCTTCATCGCCAACCCGGACCTGGTGCGACGCATGCGCCAGGGCGCGGCGCTGAACGCGCCCGACCCGGGCACCTTCTACGGCGGCGGCGAGCACGGCTACCTCGACTACCCGGCGCTGGACTGATGCGCGGCGCCAGGCCTGCCGCGCTCCCCTACAATTCCCGGCTTCGAACACGTACCGCCGCGGCCCGCGGCCCCTCCACCATGTCTTCCATCAAGAAAGTCGTGCTCGCCTACTCGGGCGGCCTGGACACCTCGGTCATCCTGCGCTGGCTGCAGGAGCAGTACCAATGCGAGGTGGTGACCTTCACCGCCGACATCGGCCAGGGCGAGGAACTCGAGCCGGCGCGCGCGAAGGCCCTGAAAATGGGCATCAAGCCCGAGAACATCTACATCGAGGACCTGCGCGAGGAGTTCGTGCGCGACTTCGTGTTCCCGATGTTCCGCGCCAACGCGCTGTACGAAGGCGAATACCTGCTGGGCACCTCGATCGCGCGCCCGCTGATCGGCAAGCGCCTGATCGAGATCGCCCGTTCCACCCGCGCCGACGCCATCTCGCACGGCGCCACCGGCAAGGGCAACGACCAGGTGCGCTTCGAGCTCACCGCCTACGCGCTGATGCCCGGGGTGAAGGTGATCGCGCCCTGGCGCGAATGGGACCTGCTGTCGCGCGAGAAACTGCTGGCCTACGCCGACCGCAACGGCATCCCGGTGGATTTCAAGAAGCGCAAGGGTGGCGCGCCCTACTCCATGGACGCCAACCTGCTGCACATCTCCTACGAAGGCGGCGTGCTGGAGGATCCGAACACGGTGCCCGAGGACAAGATGTGGCGCCTGACGGTGTCGCCCGAGAAGGCGCCCAACAAGCCGCAGGTCATCGAACTCGAGTATCGCCGCGGCGACATCGTGGCCATCGACGGCCAGGCGATGAGCCCCGCGCAGGTGCTGGCGCACCTGAACGCGGTGGGCGGACGCCACGGCATCGGGCGCCTGGACAAGGTGGAGAACCGGTACGTGGGCATGAAGAGCCGCGGCTGCTACGAAACCCCCGGAGGCACGATCATGCTGGCGGGGCACCGCGCCATCGAGAGCATCACCCTGGACCGCGAGGTGGTCGCGCTGAAGGACGACCTGATGCCCCGCTATGCCCGCATGATCTACAACGGCTACTGGTTCGCGCCCGAGCGGGTGCTGCTGCAGGGCCTGATCGACGCCTCGCAGGCCACCGTCAACGGCAAGGTACGGCTCAAGCTGTACAAGGGCACCATCATGTGCGTGGGCCGCGAATCGGCCACCGACAGCCTGTTCGACGCGCGCATCTCGACCTTCGACGACGACGGCGGCGCCTACAACCAGGCCGACGCGGCCGGGTTCATCAAGCTCAACGCCCTGCGCCTGCGCATCGCCGCGAACGTGGAGGCCGCCCGCGGCAAGCGCTCGGCGCCCAAGGCCCGGGCCGCCCAGTCCGCGAAGAGCGCGAAGAGCGCGAAAGTCGCGAAGAGCGCCAAGGCCGCCAAGCCGGCCGTGGGCGCCGCTCGCGGCAGGAGCGCGCGATGAGCCCCCAGGCGCTGCGTGGCGCGGTGGTGCCGCGCGCCAACGTGTACTTCGACGGCCGCTGCGTCAGCCACACGGTGCAACTCGACGACGGCAGCCGCAAGAGCGTGGGCGTGATCCTGCCGGGCAGCACGCTGCTGTTCAACACCGGCGCGCCCGAGGTGATGCAGGGTGCGGGCGGCTGGTGCGAATGGCGCATGCAGGGCAGCCAGGAATGGAAGCGCAGCGCCGAGGGCGAGGAGTTCTCGGTTCCGGGCAACGCGCGTTTCGAGATCCGCACCGGCGACGAGGCCTACCACTACGTGTGCCATTTCGGCTGAGGCGCCAGCGAGCTGCTCGGCAGCCCGGAACGAAGGAAGGGCCGCCGGCGGGACATGCTTCCCGCCGGCGGCCCTTCGCGCTTGCGGCGCGGCTCAGCTCGAATGCCCGGGGTGCAGCACGCGATCCTGCAGGCGCTTGAAGCCGATGAGCTTCATCACGTATTTCTCGTAGATCGGCTCGGAGTTGCCGGTGCGCATCTTGCGCATGAAATACTTCTCGAAGGCGATCTTGGCCAGGTGCACCCACTTGCCGGAGCCGAACCAGTTGACGTCGCGCGGGGGGATCTGGGGAATCGCCGCGAAGGCCGCGCCGGTGGTGCCGAAATCGGCCAGGCAGATGGCCTGCCAGGTGCCCTTGTGGGTGGGCTGCGCCCCCGCCAGCTGTTCTTCCAGGTTGTGCACGATGGCCGAGACCATCGACTCGATCATGAATCCGGTCTTGGGCACCCCGCAGGCCACCGGGGTCGGCCCCACGGGGGGAATGGCGATGCACACGCCGGCCGAATAGATGTTCGGGTACTTGGGGCTGCGCTGGTGCTCGTCGACGATGACGAAGCCGCGCGGGTTGCACAGACCCTCGACCTTGGCCACCGCGTCGACGCCCTTGAAGGCGGGCAGCATCATCGAGTGCCGGAAGGGCAGCTCGTGCTTCTTGAACACATTGCCCAGGGCGTCGAGCTCGTCCACGTACATCTTGCCCTGCTCGACCCTGGTGGTCTTGGCGTTGGTGATCCAGCGGATGTCGTGGTCGCGGAACTCATGCTCCATGATGCCCTTGGAGTCCCCCACGCCGTCCAGGCCCAGATGCCCGATGTAGGGCTCGGCGGTGACGAAGGTGATGGGCACCTTGCTGCGCAGGCGCCGCTTGCGCAGGGCGGAGTCCAGGATCATCGTGTACTCGTAGGCGGGCCCGAAGCAGCTGGCGCCGGGCATGGCACCGATGACCACCGGGCCGGGCTGCGCGCACAGACGCTCGAAATCCTCGAAGCACTTCTCGGCGTGGTCGATGGTGCAGATGGACTGGGTGAAGCCGCCGTGCGGGCCGGCGCCCTCCACCTCGTCGAAGGCCAGCTTCGGCCCGGTGGTGATGATCAGGAAGTCGTAGCTCAGGGTGTCGCCGCCCTGCAGCCGCAGGGTGCTGGCGGCCGCGTCGATGGATTCGGCCGCTCGCCCGATGAACTCGATGCCCTTGCGCTCCAGGTACGGGGCGATGGGCAGCACCACCTGGTCGCGCGAGCGCCAGCCCACGGCCACCCAGGGGTTCGAGGGCACGAACTGGAAATAGTCGACGCTGTTGACGACCGTGATGCGATGCTCGGCTC
>JAKBBK010000022.1 GCA_021808525.1 Pseudomonadota bacterium | reverse complement strand
TGGAGGAGCGGCACATGCCTGAAAAAGACCAGCAAGACAAGTCGGCAGGACAGCCGTTGCTGAGCATCAAGGGATTGCGGGTGGCCTATGGCGGCATCATGGCCGTCAAGGGCATCGACTTCGAGGTTCGCGCCGGCGAGCTGGTCAGCCTGATCGGGGCCAACGGGGCGGGCAAGACGACCACGCTGAAGGCCATCACGGGGCTGCAGCCGATGGCCGACGGGGACATCGTGTTCGACGGGCAGTCCATCCGGGGCAAGCCGGCGCATGCGCTGGTGCGCATGGGGCTGGCGATGGTGCCGGAGGGGCGGGGCACCTTCACGCGCATGACCATCGACGAGAACCTGCTGATGGGCTCGTACACCCGAGGCGACAAGCAGGGGGTGCAGGACGACATCGACCGGGTGTTTTCCATCTTCCCGCGCCTGAAGGAGCGGCGCGGGCAGCTGGCGGGCACGATGTCGGGCGGGGAACAGCAGATGCTGGCGATGGGGCGGGCGATGATGTGCCGCCCGCGCATGCTGCTGCTGGACGAGCCCTCGATGGGACTGTCGCCGATCATGGTGGACAAGATCTTCGAGGTGGTCTCGGACATCGCCCGCCAGGGGGTGACCATCCTGCTGGTGGAGCAGAACGCCAAGCGGGCGCTGGAGCTGGCGCAGCGCGGCTACGTGCTGGACTCGGGCACCATGACCATGGGCGGCGAGGCCTCCACCCTGCTCGACGACCCGCGCGTGCGCGCCGCCTACCTGGGAGAATAGGGACTTTCGTCCAACCACATCCCAGGGGAGCAGGCATGGCATTGAAGGCAACCATCCACAAGGCCGAGGTGCAACTGGCCGACATGGATCGCAACCACTATGCCGACCTGTCGCTGACCATCGCGCGGCATCCCTCCGAGACCGACGAGCGCATGATGGCTCGGCTGCTGATGTACGCGCTGCATGCGCAGGAGGGCATTGCCCTGGGCAAGGGCCTGTCGGACGTGGAGGAGCCGGCGGTCTGGGTGAAGGACATGACCGGTGAAATCCAGCTGTGGATCGACATCGGCCAGCCCGACGAGGTACGCCTGCGCAAGGCCTGCGGGCGCGCCGCGCAGGTGGTGGTGCTTTGCTACGCCAGCAGCTGCGACATCTGGTGGAAGCAGATCGAATCCAGGCTCGCGCGCCTGCGCAACCTGACGGTCCTGCGCATGCCTGCCGAGACGGCCCAGGCCCTGGCGGGCCTGGCCGAGCGTTCCATGCGCCTGCAATGCCTGGTGCAGGACGGGGCCGTGTCCCTGAGCAGCGATGCCGCGGCGGTCGAGGTCGAGCTAGTCACGCTCAGGAGCGCGCAGCCCGGCGGCCGTCTCCAGTCGTGAGTCCTCCAGCCATTCCCGCCACACCGCCAGCAGCACCGCCAGCACCACCGGGCCGAGGAACATGCCCACCAGGCCGAAGGCGGCCAGGCCTCCCAGCACGCCGAAGATCACCAGCACGAAGGGCACGCGGGTGCTGCCGCTGATGACCAGCGGGCGCACCAGGTTGTCCACCCAGCTGACCACCAGCAGCCCCCACAGCAACAAGCCGACCCCCGCCCCGATGCGCCCCTGCAGCAGCAGCCAGAGGGCCGCGGGCACCCACACCAGCGGGGTGCCGAAGGGCGCCAGCGCGAACAGCGCGGTGACCGCTGCCAGCAGCACGGGCGCGGCCAGTCCGACCCACCAGTAGCCCACTCCGGCGAACACCCCCTGGACCAGGGCGGTGGCGAGCAGGCCCCACAGCACCGCGCGGGTCATTTCGGCGGCCGCCTGCAGGTAGGCATCCACGCGCGGGCCCAGCAGATGTCGGGACACCGCCTGGAGCTGGCGCAGGCCGCGCTCGCCGTCGCGGTACACGAAGAACAGGGTGAGCAGCGCGAAGCCGAACTTGGCCGCGTTGCGACCGGCTCCGCCCAGCAGCGCGAAGGCCTGTTCGGCGGCCTGCGCGCTCCACGGCGCGCTGCGCAAGCGGCTGGCGAACTGGGCGCTCGACAGATCGCGCAGCAGATCCTGCAGCATGCCGCCGAGCAAGGGCAGGCGCGCCAGCGCATCCGGCAGGCGCAGCGCGCCCTCCGACAGGCGCGCTCCGGCCTCGGCAACGGCGCGCACCAGCTCGTCGCGCAGCAGGACTCCAAGCCACAGCGCGGGCAGCACGAACGCCAGTGCCACCACCAGGGTCATGAGCAGGGCCGCCAGCACGGGGTGTCGCGCCAGTCGCGCCCGCAGGCGTTGGAACAGGGGCCAGGTCCCCAGGCCCAGGATCACGGCCCAGGCCATCGCGGCCAGGAAGGGCCGAAGCACCAGGTAGGCCAGGCCCAGGAGCAGGAGCAACAGCAGGCCCAGCGTGACGCGGCGAAGCGCCAGCTGGGACAGCGGGGCCGTCATGCTCCGGGCCTGCGCGCAGGCGTGGAACTCAGCCGCGCCCGCCCTGCAGGGCCGCGATGCGCTGCTCCAGCGGCGGGTGGCTGGCGAACAGCTCCATCCACGCCGGCCGATCCGTGATGCCGGCGGTGGCCAGGTTGCGCGGCAGCCCTCCGGGCTGCATTTCGCCCAGGCGGCGCAAGGCGCTGATCATGGGCTGGGGGCTGCCGAGCAGGCGAGCCGAGCCGGCGTCGGCGCGGAACTCGCGCTGGCGCGAGAACCAGGCGACGATCATGCTGGCCAGCACCCCGAACAGGATGTCGCACACCAGCGTGGTCACGAAATAGCCCATGCCGGGGCCGCGATCCTCGGCCTCGCCGCGGCGCAGCGCCGAGTCGACCAGGAAGCCCACCACCCGCGACAGGAACACGACGAAGGTGTTGACCACGCCCTGGATCAGGGTCAGCGTGACCATGTCGCCGTTGGCGACGTGGCTGATCTCGTGGCCCAGCACCGCGGCGGCCTGTTCGCGCGACATGGTCTGCAGCAGGCCCGTGGACACGGCCACCAGCGCGTGGTCGCGGCGCGCGCCGGTGGCGAAGGCATTGGGTTCGCCCTCGTAGACGGCCACTTCGGGCATGCCGATGCCCGCGTTCGCCGCCAGGCGCGACACGGTGTCGAGCAGCCAGGCCTCGGCCTGGTCGCGCGGCTGCTCGATGACCTGCGCGCCGGTGCTGAACTTGGCGATGGTCTTGGACATCAGCAGCGAGACGAAGGCGCCGCCGAAGCCGATGACCGCGGCGAAGCCCAGCAGCGCCGGCAGGTTCAGGCCGTAGGCGCCCAGGAAGCGGTCCAGCCCCAGCAGGCGTGTGACCACGCCGAGCACGACGAGTACCGCGAGGTTGGTGGCGAGGAACAGCAGGATGCGCTTCATGGTCGGCTTTCAGGCGAAGGCGTACGGGAACCGGGCAGGCCCCGGCTCAGGCCGTGGGCTGGATGCCCGCGAGCAGCCAGCCGGTGCTGCGGTCGCTGGGGCGCGTGAAATGCCAGACCTCGTCGAAGGAGTCGGCTTCATCGGCCTCGGCTCTGTCGCGCAACAGCCCGGAAAAGCGCACGCTGACCAGCTCGGCAAGCGGGTGTTCGACATGCTCCAGCATATGGGCCTGCAGGCTCAGCACCTCGGTGCCGCGCGCTCCATCCCCGAGCCGGATCAAGTCCCGGCGAAATTGTTCGAACAGCTCCGGGGTGCTGGCGTCGCGCAGGGTGTGCAGGTCGCCCTGGTCGTTGGCCTTCTGCAGGCGCAGGAACAGCTCGCGCGCGCGCTCGACGAAGGCCTCGGGGTCGAAGCCCGCCTGCCTTGCGGCGCCGGCGCCGGCCGTGGCCGGGCCCGCGTAGGCCGCCGCGCCAGGGGATGGCGAGGCAGCCGAAGCGGACGAAGCGGACGAAGCGGACGAAGCGGACGAAGCTCCCGAAGCGCCCGGAGCGGCTGCCCACGGTGCGCCGCCCGCCGGCACGCCGCGCGCGCGGTTGGCGTTCAGGAACATGCGCAGCAGCGCGAAGCCGCCCAGGGCCAGCAGCAGCACCATCAGCCAGGAACCCAGCGCGGGCGCCAGCCCGAAGTGCGACAGCAGTGCGCCCAGGCCGAGGCCGGCGGCCAGGCCGGCCAGCGGGCCCAGCCAGGAATTGCGCCGCGGGGCCGTGCCGGCGGCGGGGGCCGCGGCGTTGCCGCGCGCCGCCGCCTGCGCGCCGGTCTGCGTGCCGGTCGCGTTGCGGGTGGCGCTGTCGGCGGGGCGCACCGGTGCGTTGCGCGTGACGTTGGGCCGGTACAGGCCGCTGGCGCGCCCGCCGCCCAGGCGCGCGGCGGCGGCGTCCAGGCTGCTCAGCAGCAGCCCGGCGCCCAGGACCAGTGCGAGCACGCGCGCGGCATGGCGGCCGCGGCGGCCGGGCTTCGAGGCGGGTGTGCGTTCAGACATGGCATGGGCTCCGTCGGCGACATATTTGGATACAACTGAAGTGTAGACCCTTCCTCGCCCACGCGCACTTCGAAATCCCCTACATTTCGATGAGGAAACCTTCGAAAATCTCGAAGTCTGACCAGGCACCCGAAGCTCCGCCTCGGGCCCGGCAAGGAGGATTCGGAGCATGGCGGGCTACAAACTGCGGCATCTGCAGGTGTTCTGGGTGGTGGGGACCGAAGGCAGCATGAGCGCGGCGGCGCGGCGCCTGGGCGTGTCGGTGCAGACCGTCAGCTCCCAGTTGCGGGACCTGGAGCGCGATCTGGGCTACGCCTTGCTGCGGGTGCGCGCGCGCGGCGTGGAGCTGACCCCGGCGGGGCGGGCCGCGCTGGAACTGGCCGAGCCCATGTTCCAGCTCGCCGAGCGCGTGCCGCCGGCCGTGGCGCAGGCCGCGGCGGGAGAGGGCCTGGCGCTGCGCGTGGGCATCGCCGACAGCCTGCCCAAGCTGCTGGTGCGCCAATTGCTGCGCCCGGTATGCGACGAAGGGCCCACGCGGCTGGTCGGGCTCGAGGGCGAGTTCGACGATCTGCTGGCCGAGCTGGCGCTGCACCGGCTGGACATCGTGCTGGCCGACCGCGCGGCGCCGCCCCATCCCAGCCTGAAACTCCACAGTCGCCTGCTCGGCAGCGCCCAGGTGGCCTGGTTCGCCGCGCCCGAGCTGGCGCGCCGGGTCGAAGGCGCGAGCTTCCCGCAACTGCTGGGTCAGCTGCCGCTGCTGATGCCGACCACCCACGCGGCGCTGCGCGCGCGCCTGGAGGACTGGCTGCTGCGCCACGACATCCGCGCCCACGTGGTCGGGGAGTTCGAGGACAGCGCCTTGCTGGCCAGCTTCGGGCAATCGGGCATGGGCGCCTTCGCGGCGCCCGACTGGTCGACGCCGCAACTGGTGCGCGAGGCCGGCCTGGTGCGCCTGGGGCTGAGCGCCGAGGTCGGCGAGAGCTTCTACGCCATCTCCGCGCGCAGGCGCATCGAGCACCCGGCGCTGGGCCGCCTGGTGGAGGCGGCGGCCGCGGTTCAGGCCGCCGCGCCCGGCTGAGCCCGCCACCGCACGAAGGCCTTGCGCGCTTCCTCCACCCACAACACGCAACTGGCCGCGGCGGCGATGCCCAGCAGTTGCCCCGGGCTCAGCGGGACCGTGTGGAACAGCCGATGCAGCACCGGCAGGTACAGCACGGCGGCCTGCAGCGCGATGCTCAGCGCGAAGCCCGCGACCAGCCAGGGATTGCGCAGCACCCCCAGGCGCAGCGCCGAGGCGGTGGACGACTGGCAGTTCAGCATGTTGAACCACTGACACAGCGCCAGCAGGGTGAAGGTCTCGGTGCGCACCACGTCGTAGGGCAGCGCCTGCGACTGGCGCCAGGCGAACCAGCCGAAGGTCAGCGCCACCGCCACCGGCACCAGCAGCGCGATGCGCCCGAGCATGGCACGGTCCAGCAACGGTCGGTCGCGCGCGATCGGCGCGCGCCGCATCTCGTCGCCGTCGGGTGGGTCCATCACCAGGTTCACCGTCAGGGTGCTCTCGGTGACGATGTTGATCCACAGGATCTGTACCGCCGCCAGCGGCAGCGCGAAGCCGCCGAGCAGCGCCAGCAGCAGCACCAGCACCTCGTCGATGGAGGTGACGAACAGGAACAGGATCACCTTCTTCAGGTTGGCGTGGACCACGCGCCCCTGTTCCACCGCCGCCACGATGGTGGCGAAATCGTCGTCGGTGAGCACGATCTTCGCCGCGCTCTTGGCCACTTCCGTGCCGGCGATGCCCATCGCCACGCCGACGTCGGCGCGCGCCAGCGCCGGCGCGTCGTTGACCCCGTCGCCGGTCATCGCGACGACCTCGCCCCGCGCCTGCAAGGCCTCCACGATGCGCAGCTTCTGCGCCGGGTGCACGCGGGCGAACACCGCGATGCGGGGCAACTGCTCCGCCAGTTCCGTCTCGTTGAGGTGATCGAGCTCGACGCCGTCGACGGCCTCGTCCCGCGCGCCGGCGATTCCCAGTTCGCGCGCGATCGCCAGGCCCGTGTGCTTGTGGTCCCCGGTGATCATCAGCGCGCGGATGCCGGCGGCGCGGCAGGCGGCGACCGCCTCGCGGGCCTCGTCGCGCGGCGGGTCGGTCTGGCCCGCCAGGCCGAGCAGGCGCAGGCGCCCGGCCAGGGCGTCGAATCCCTCGTGGCATCGCGACGCAGCGTCGGAGCCCGGGGGCGACGCGGCCAGCGCCAACACGCGCAGTGCGCGCCGCGCCATCGCCTCGGCCGCGGTGCGCGCATGTCCCAGGGTTGCCGGGTCGCCGCCGCACAGGCGCAGCACGGCTTCCGGGGCTCCCTTCACGCACACGAAACCGCGCCCGTCGTCCGCTGTGTGCGCGGTGGCCATCATGCGCGCGTCGGAGTCGAAGGGGATTTCGCCGCGGCGGGGGTGGCGCGCGCGCAAGGCGGCAGGGTCGATGCCCGCCTTGGCCGCGGCCACCAGCAGCGCGCCCTCGGTCGGGTCGCCCAGCACGCTCCACGCCTCGCCCGGCGCACGCGGGGCCAGCAGTTCGGCGTCGTTGCACAGCACCGCCGCGCGCAGCAACTCGTGCAACCCGGGCTCGTCCGGGCTGAGCTCCCGGGCGCCCTCGCGCAGCCTGCCCACCGGGGCATAGCCGACGCCGCCCACCTCGATGTCGCGGCCCGCGCCCAGCCAAAGCGCGCTGACGGTCATCTCGTTGCGGGTCAGCGTACCGGTCTTGTCGCTGGCGATGACCGTGGTCGCGCCCAGGGTCTCCACCGCGGACAGGCGGCGCACGATGGCGCCGCGCGCGGCCATGCGCTGGATGCCCACCGCCAGCGCGATGGTCATGGCCACCGGCAGGCCCTCGGGCACCATCGACACGGTCTGGCTGATCGCCACCATCAGCAGCTCGGCCAGCGGCAGCCCGCGCAGCAGGCCGAAGGCCATGACGGCGACGAACAGCCCCAGCGCCGCCACCACCAGCTGGCGTCCGAAGCCGGCCAGGCGCAGCTCCAGCGGGGTCGCGGGCTCGCGCGCCTGGCGGGTCAGGCGGGCGATCGCGCCGACCTCGGTGTGCTCGCCGGTGGCCGTCACCAGCGCGCGCGCACGGCCCGAGGTGATGAAGGTGCCCGAGAACACCATGTCGCGGCGGTCGGCCAGCGCGGTCGCCTCGGCAAGCGCATCCACGCGCTTGCCCACCGGCACCGATTCCCCGGTCAGCGCGGCCTCGGCCGCCGCCAGGGACGAGGCCTCGATCAGCCGGGCGTCGGCGCCGACGGCGTCGCCGGCCGCCAGCAGCAGGATGTCTCCGGGCACCAGCTCGCGCGCCGCCAGCTGCTGTTCGCGGCCGTCGCGCAGCACCCGGACCTGCAACTCGGACAGCCGTCGCAAGGCGGCCATGGAACGTTCCGCGCGGCCTTCCTGCAGGGCCCCGATCAGCGCGTTGGCCAGCACCACGCCCAGGATCACCACCGCGTCGCCCGCGTGCCCGAGGGCGGCCGACAGCGCGGCGGCGGCCAGCAGGATGTAGATCAGCGGGCTTTTGAACTGGTGCGCGAACATCAGCCAGGGCGACGGCGCCACGGCCTCGGCCACCGCGTTCGGGCCGACATCGGCCAGACGCCGCGCGGCGACCTGCGAGGACAGGCCGGTGGCGGGGTCGCTGGCGAGCAGACGCAAGGCCGACTCGGGCTCCAGTGCGTGCCAGGTGGCTTGGGGCGGGGAGGACATGTCGCGCTCGCCCCTACTCAGAGCGCGGCACCGGTGGTCAGCGCGATGAAGCCCGCGTAGGCCAGCAACAGCGCGAGGCCCCGGGCACGCGAAAGCAGGCCACCCCGCGGCATCACCAGCAGCACGGTGAGCAGACCGAAGCCGATCGCCACGCCGAGTTCCTGCAGGGGCGCACGGATCGGCCGGATCGTGGCCGCCAGTCCCACCACCGCGAGGCCGTTGAACAGATTGCTGCCGATCAGGGTGCCCACGCCGACGTCGTCGTGTCCGCGGCGGCGCGCCAGCAGCACCGTGACCCACTCGGGCAGCGAGGTGCCGGCGGACACCAGGGTCGCGCCGATCACGTAGGCATGCACGCCGAGCGCGGTCGCGATTCCCGACGCCCCCAGCACGAACAGCCGCCCCGCCAGCAGCAGGCTCGCCAGTCCCGCAAGCAGGCGCAACAGCGCGACGGTCGTCGCCAGCGGTGACGGCGCCTCGGCGCCGTCGGCCCGCGCCTGGCGATTGTGGCGCAGCGCCAGGCGGGTCAGCCAGCCGCCCCAGGTCGCGAAGGCGCCCAGCAGCAGGATGCCGTCGACGCGTGAAAGCGTGCCGTCGAGCCCGAGCAACAGGGTCGCCACGGGCACGACCAGCGCCAGCAGCCAGTCGCGCAGGATTTCGCGCGCGTCCACCGCCAGCGGGCCGAACAGCAGGGCCGAGCCCAGCACCAGGCCGAGGTTCACCACGTTGCTGCCCAGCGCGTCGCCCAGGCCGATGCCGGGCCGGCCCGCCCAGGCCGCCAGGCTGGAGACCGTCAGCTCCGGGCTGGACGTGGCGAAGGCGGCCAGCGTGGTGGCCACCAGCAGGCGCGGAGCGCCCAGGCCGGCGGACAGGCCCACGACCCCCTGCAGGAAGGCGCCGCCCCCCAGCGTCGCCAGGGGAATGGCGGCCAGCAGCAACAACACATCGGTGGTCTGGGCAAGCTGCATGGCCTTGCTTCGCCGTGAGAGCCGCGCAGCGTTCACTCTATCGAGCCGGGCTCGGGTGTTCCTTGACACGCATCAGGTTCGCGGGCCCGGCATTGCTCACCAAGCTGCGCCGCGAACTCCGGCGAGCGGGAGTCCGGAACCCAGAACTGCACGGGGCGCAGCCCCGCGGAGCGCATGCGTTCCCGGTGGCGCGCCACCGTGCGGAGACGATCAACGACAAGGACGGGATCGTGACAGGGGTCAACGGCACCTCGAACCATCTCCGCGAGGCCACGGCGACGATCAACTTCCAGGCCACGCCGAGCCTGAAGTTGTCGACCGAAGTCCGTCAGGATCGCTCGGACCTGGCGATCTACGCGAAGAGCGGTGGTCCTTCGAAGAGTCAGACCTCGCTGGAACTGCAGGCGGTCTACGCCTTCTGAGGCCCGCATGGGAGAGCGGGGACGGCGAGCCGGAGCAGAGCTCTCATCAGGCCGCACGGAGGGGTGCATGCGTGATGGCCATTCATGCGGTGGCGGCTCACCAGGGTACCGTGGCCCCCAGTCGGTCCAGGTAGCGCAGGCCGGGCTTGCCGCGTTGTTCGAGCAATCGGTCGACGATGTCGGGCACGGTCTGCTCCAGGGTGAAGGGAGCGTCCGGGCCCCCCAGCTCCGTGCGGATCCAGCCGGGTGCCAGCAGCAGCAGGGAACGCGAGTCGCCGGCCAGGCGCGCGGCGTGGCAACGCATGAGCATGTTCAGCGCGGCCTTCGAGGCGCGGTACAGCGCGCGCCCTCCCTGCTGGTTGTTGGACACGCTGCCCTGGCCCGAGGACATGAGCCCGAGCAGTCCCGCGGGCGCGACCAGATCGCCCAGGATCTCGAGGGCGCGCAGGGGCCCCAGCGCATTGGTCAGCATGACTCGTACGAACTCCTCGGTGGCGAGCTCGGTCATGGTCTGGTCCGGATGGGGGTTCACGGTGCCGGCGTTGACGAACAGGATCTCGAAACGGCGCCCGGCCAGGCGCTCACGCAGCGCGTGGAGCTGCTCGGGCTGGTTGATGTCTGCGCACTCCACCGCCAGTCGTTCCGGTTGCGCGTCGGCCAGATCGTGCAGGCCGGTGCGGGCCTGGCCGCGCACCGTGCCGACCACCCTCCACCCGCGCTGCAGGAATTCGGCGGCCATGGCCAGGCCGATGCCGCGCGAGGCCCCGATCAGAAGGATGGCGGGAGAGGAATGGGTGGATTCGTGCATGGCCGGGCGCCTGAGTCGAGGGTACGCGCATTCGCCGCCGCGCTTCAAGGCTCGAGAAAGTACTCGGCGAAGCGCCCGCCCGAGTCGGTCCATTGCCCGGTGAGCCGCCAGCCCGCGCGCCGCGCGAGTTCGGCGAAGCCCTCGAAGGTGTATTTGTAGGAGTTCTCGGTGTGGATGGTCTCGCCGGCGCGGAACTCCAGGCGCTGCCCGTCCACCCGTACGGTCTGCGCGTGGCGGCTGCGCAGGTGCATCTCGATGCGGCTCTCGGAGGCATTCCAGATCGCCTCGTGGGCGAAGGATCCGGGATCGAAGTCGGCGCCGAACTCGCGGTTGATGCGCGCCAGGAGGTTGAGGTTGAAGGCGGCCGTGACCCCGCGCGCGTCGTCGTAGGCGGCCACCAGGGTGTCCGGGTCCTTGCGCAGGTCCACGCCGACCAGGGCGGCGTTGCCCATGGCGCGCCAGCGCCGCAGCAGGCCCAGGGCGCTCGCGGGATCGAAATTGCCCAGGGTGGAGCCGGGGAAGAAGAACACCGGCCGGCTCGCCGCGGCCACATCGGGCAGGGTGAACGACGCCGTGAAATCCGCCTGCAGGGGATGCACCGGCAGCGCGGGAAATCGCTCGCGCAGCAGGCGCCGCGCGCCCTCGAGCGCGCTGGTGGAAATCTCGATCGGCACGAAACCCGCCGGCTGCTGCAGGTGCTGCAGCAGCATGCAGGCCTTCTCGCCCGAGCCGCAGCCCGGCTCGACCAGCAGCGCGCCAGCGCCCATGCGCCGCGCCATCTCCGGGGCGTGGCGCTGCAGGATCTCGGTCTCGGCGCGGGTCAGGTAGTACTCGGGCAATTCGCAGATGGACTCGAACAGGGCCGAACCGGCGCTGTCGTACAGGTAGGCGCTGGGCAGGCGCTTGGGCGTGCCCAGCAGGCCGTCGAGCACGGCGCCGCGCAGGCGCTCGGCGGTGGCTGCGGGAAGAGTCATTCCAGGTCCTTGGCGAGTCGCAGTCCCATGAACTGCCAGCGTTGGTGGGGGTAGAAGAAGTTGCGGTAGCTGGGGCGCAGGTGGGCGCGCGGGGTCGCGCAGGATCCTCCGCGCAGCACCATCTGCCCCGACATGAACTTGCCGTTGTATTCGCCCACGGCGCCGGAGGCGGGCTTGAAGCCCGGATAGGCCAGGAAGGCGCTGGCGCACCATTCCCAGACATCGCCGAAGCATTGCAGTCCGTCCGCGACCGGCGCCGGCCGGAACAGGCCGCTGTCGAGCAGGTTGCCCTCGATGGCCTGCCCGCGCGCCCGGGCCTCCCACTCGGCCTCGGTGGGAAGCCGGCAGCCCGCCCAGCGCGCGAAGGCATCGGCCTCGAAATAGCTGAGGTGGCAGGCGGGGGCCGCGGGGTCGATATCGCATTCGCCGCCCAGGGTGAACTGGCTCTGCCCGTCCTCGCTCCAGTACATCGGGGCGCGCCACTGCTCGCGCTGCACCGCGGCCCAGCCGTCGGACAGCCACAGCAAGGGGTTGCGATAGCCGCCATCGCGCACGAATTCGGAGAATTCGGCGTTGCACACCGCGCGGTCGGCCAGGGCGTGGGCCTGCAGCCATACCGTGTGGCGCGGGGCCTCGTGGTCGAAGTGGAAGCCCTCGCCTTGGTAGCCCAGGGTGTCGGGGCCGCCGGGATGCTCCACCCAGGCCAGCGGGCGCAGGCCCCGGCGCGGCAGGGCCGGAAGCTGGCGCCAGGCGGGCTGGAGGGGATGGAGCGAGAACAGGTGCAGCAGGTCGGTCAGCATCAGCTCCTGGTGCTGCTGTTCGTGGTGCAGTCCCAGCTCGACCAGGTCGAGCAGCGCGGGATCGCGCACGCCGGAGGGCTCGAACAGACGCCGCAGCGCCTCTTCGACATGCTCGCGGTATCGCAGCACGGTGCGCAGGGGCGGGCGCGTGAGCAGGCCACGCGCCGCACGCAGGTAGCGCGGACCGGCGCCCACGTAATAGGAGTTGAACAACTCGGCGAAGCCGGGATGGAAGACCTCGTAGCCGGGCAGATGCGGGCGCAGCACGAAGGTCTCGAAAAACCATGTCGTGTGCGCCAGATGCCATTTGAGGGGACTGGCATCGGGCATGCTTTGCGCGACCAGATCCTCCGGCTCGAGGCCCGCGCACAACTCCACGCTCAGCGCACGCACGGCCAGCAGACGATCGATCTGGCCAACACCCGGCAGGCACGAGGCCGCGGTGGGGCCCTGGGTCAAGGCGTTCTCCTGCGTCAAGGGGATCGCGAGCATCGCGCACCCCCGAGCAAGGCAGGGTGCATGGGGTCGCGCTCCCGCGGCCGGGATGGCTCCACGGCCTCGTTGGGCAGGGCTGCGCCTGGCACGGCGAGCCCCAGCGAACAGTAGGTGCGACCGAGTATCGCAGAGCAACCGTGACGCTTCAAGCGCTGCATCATTGCACGGTGGCCAGCATCGCCTTGAGTTGCGCGGCGTCGCGCGGCGCGCCGAGGAACATTCGTGCCTGCCCCGACGGGTTGCGCCAGACCATCATGGGAAAGGCGAAATACGCCCCGGCGGCGTGCAGGACCTTCAGGTTGCGGGCCAGTTCCTCGCGGGTCGCGGGGGTCACCCGCGTCGCCGGCACCAGGCCTCCGCCCGATCCGGCGCGGGGGTTGCGGCCGTACTCGCTCTCGTTGCGTGCCAGCGCCCGGGCCGGATCGGCGGCCTGCAGCATGGCCGCGGCCTTGCCCTCGCTGCTGCGGGCCAGCACGGCCACCGGGATCCAGCGCAATCGCAGGCCCTGGCTGCCGATCCAGGGCCGCAGGTCCTCGTAGAGCTCATGGCAATACGGGCAGTTGGGGTCGAAGAACACGTCGACCACGCGGGGGCCCGAGCCCAGGGTGACCGCGGTGGTCTGCGTCATCTCGTGCAGCATGGCGTCCGCCAGTTGCCCGGGGCTGGGCGCCGCCCGCGCCGGGCTCCAGGCCATGGCGGACGCGACCAGGGCCGCGGCGATGCTTGCTCGGATCATGTTGGCTCCTTTGCGTTGGGAAGGTTCCGGGGCGCCGCGGAGGCGTCGCCCATGTCCTTGGTCGACGCGGGCGCCGATTCCTGACAGGCCGGCCCCATGCGCGGCCGCGGACCTGCCCAGGGCTTCAGGGTGCGATGGACGCCGCCACTTGCCCCACCAGGCGCAGCGCCTGCTCGCGCTCGGCGGTCCAGGGCGCGCCCGCGTTGAGCCGCAGGCAGTTGCGGTAGCGCGTGGTGGTGGTGAACAGCGGGCCCGGCACGACCACGATGCCCTGGCCGATGCAGCGCCGATACAACTCGATCGCGTCCACCGCACGGGGCAGCTCCACCCACAGCACGAACCCTCCGCTCGGGTCGGTGACCCGGGTGCCGGGCGGAAAGGCGGAACCGATGATCTGTCTTGCGATATCGACCTGTTCGGCGAAGTTGCGCCGCAGTTGGCGCAGGTTCTGCTCGTAGCCCCCATGCTCCAGCAAATCCGCCACGGCCCATTCCACCACCGTGCTGCCGCCTCCGCTCAAGGAGCGCTTCAGGCCGGCCACCTCGCTGCTCCAGCGTCCGGCCTCCACCCAGCCGATGCCCCGCAACCCGGGCGCCAGGGTCTTGCCGAAGGAGCCGCACAACAGCACCCGGCCGTCGGTGTCGAAGGAGCGCACCGCCCGCCGCGCTTCCTCGGTGGGCGCGAGCTCGTTGCAGATGACGTCCTCGATCAGCGGGATCCCGCGCCGTCCGAGCATCTCGGCCAGGCGTTTCTTGGACGCGGTGGGCATGACCGTGCCCATGGGGTTGGACACCGTGGGCACGGCCAGCACGGCCTTGATGGGCTGGGTGTCCAGCGCCAGCTCCAGCGCGTCCAGGGACATGCCCGTGCGCGGCTGCATGGGGATTTCCACCGCGCGCAGGCCCAGCGCCTGCAGGGCCCGCAGGAAGCCGAAATAGGTCGGCGACTCGATGGCGATGACGTCGCCAGGCTGGGTCAGCGCCCGCAGGCACAGGCTGATCGACTCGGTGCAGCCATTGGTCACCACCACGTTGCCATGGTCCAGGGTGCAGCCCAGGTTCACCGCCCGGCGCGAGATCGCCTGGCGGAGTTCCGCCACGCCCAGGGAAGTGGCATAGCGCCCCAGCCCGTCCACATGGCGCTGCGCGCTGCGCGCCAGGGCGCGCCGGATGCGCTGGTTGGCGTACAGGCTCTCGCCGGCGGCGGCCGCGCCGAAGGACACGTAGCCCGGCTCGCCCAGCAGGTCGTACACCGCATCGGCGATGGCCTTGACCTCCACCGCCACGGGGCGCGTGGGCGGGCGGGTGGCCTCCGGCACGGGGGGAAGGTCGCGCGGGCGCCGCACGAAGAACCCCGACTTCGGCCGGGCCTCGATCACCCCCCGATCCTCCAGCGTGCGGTAGGCCTGCACGGCGGTGGACACCGACACCCCATGCTGCTCCGACAACGCGCGAACCGAGGGCAGGCGCGCGCCCGGGCGCAGCGAGCCGGATGCGGCCAGCCCGGCCAGTCGATCGGCCAGGCTGAGGTAGAGCGGAGCTTCGGCGGACATGCGGGAATGATGACAGACAAGCCGGGAGTGCACACCATACAGCGCGCCTGGGTTCGAACCAGTACAGATCCGAAACGCAAGAATCTGTGTCGGCACAGAATCGGGGGCTGTGCATCTGTCGTGCGCCCGGACGAGCCGCTAGATTGTGGGCAAGTTCCCCGATGCCGCGGGGGCGCGCCGATCCCGTACCGAGCCCACCATGTCCCACGCCACCCTGCTGGCCTTCGCCCTGTTCGCCTTCGCGGCCTCGATCACGCCCGGGCCGAACAACCTGATGCTTCTCGCCTCCGGCGCCAATTTCGGTTTTCGTGCCACGGTTCCCCACCTGCTGGGGGTCGCCTCGGGATTCCTGGTGCTGGTCGCATGCGTGGGCCTGGGCCTGGCGGCGGTGTTCCTGCGCTGGCCCTGGGTGTACGCCGGCATGCGCTGGGTCGGCGCGGCCTACATGCTGTACCTGGCCTGGCGCATCGCCACCGCGCCGAGCCCGCATGGCTCGAGCCCCCGCGGCGGCGCGTCGCGCCCGATGAGTTTCCTGGGCGCCGTGGCCTTCCAGTGGGTGAACCCCAAGGCCTGGCTGATGGCGGTGAGCGCCTTCAGCACCTACATTCCCGCGAGTCAGGGCTTCCTGCTGCCCCTGGGGGCGGTGCTGCTGTTCGGGGCGATCAACCTGCCCAGCATCACCGCCTGGGCCTTCGGCGGCTCGCACCTGCAGCGTGTGCTCAGCACCCGCCGCCGCGCCCTGGCCTTCAATCTGCTCATGTCAGGACTCCTGCTGGCCTCGCTCCTGCCCATGTTGCGCGCCAGCGCTCCGGGCTGATTCGTCATCGAGCGCCTCCGGGGCGTCCCAGAGGCAGAGCTGGGCGGGCTGGCCCCGCGGGGCCGGGCGCGGGGCCGCACGGCGGGGTGTCTGCGGCAGCCCGCTGCGCCGACTCCCGTGCCGGGCCTGCACCCGATCGGCCTCCGCCCGCGCCTGCGGCGTGCGGCGCAGCGCGGCGATGCGCTCGCGCGCGGCGCGGTAGGCGATCAGGTGCTCGACGATGGGCTCCGGATAGCTGCGCCCGATGAGCACTCCCGTGCGCTGCTGCAGCGAGGCCGGCATGGTGTGGGGCTGCGCCAGGTACTGCAGGGGCACGGCTTCGAGCTCCGGCACGTAGCGCCGGATGAACCGGCCTTCGGGGTCCTGGTCGAGCGCCTGCTTGACGGGGGAGTAGATGCGCAGGGTGTTGATGCCCGTGGTTCCGCTTTGCATCTGCACCTGGCTGTAATGGATGCCGGGCTCGAAGTCGAGGAACTGGCGCGCCAGGTAGGGGGCGAAGGCACGCCAGTGCAGCCACAGGTGATGGGCCGCGAAGGACACCAGCATGGCGCGCATCCGGAAATGGATCCAGGCGCCCGCGTGCAGGGCCCGCATGCAGGCATCCACCATGGGGTAGCCGGTACGCCCCGCGCACCAGGCCTCGAGCCGCGCGGGGTCGACGTCCTGTTCGCGCAGTCCGTCGAAGGCGCGCGAGAAGTTCTCGAACTCGATGCGCGGCTCGTCCTCGAGCTTTTGCATGAAGTGGCAATGCCAGCGCAGGCGTGCGCTGAATGAGCGCAGCGAGGCGAACCATCGCGAGTCCACCGCCAGGCCGCCGTCAGCGCGGTCGCCCGCTTCACGCGGTTCGCGCAGTTCGCGCAGTTCGCGCAGGCGCGACTCGCAGGCCTGATGCACCGTGCGCAGCGAAATCGCGCCCCAGGCGAGATAGGGGCTGAGCCTGGAGCAGGCGTCGAA
Source organism: Pseudomonadota bacterium (assembly GCA_021808525.1). GTDB lineage: Bacteria > Pseudomonadota > Gammaproteobacteria > Burkholderiales > Burkholderiaceae_C > Thiomonas_A. The sequence goes on along the minus strand of JAKBBK010000022.1, from coordinate 24,939 downwards.
ACTGGTCACGGGGGAGGACATCTGGCGCCGGTAGTCGACCCCCCGCTGGCGCAGGAAGGACTGCAGGGTCTGGTGGGCCAGGGCTTCCCCGCCCCGCCAGGCCTCGGGCCGGCGCGGGCCCGGCAGGCCCAGCTCGGCCCTGGCGAGCAGGGGGTGGCTCGCCGCGACGGCCGTGAGGTCGCGCAGGGCCTCGAGGGTGCGCACGCGCGGCGGCGGGCTCACCAGGGGCCGGGACATGCGAAGCTCCCAGCGGCGTGCCCAGCCATCACGGCTGCGCAGGCGGCGGATGACTCCGCATTGGGGAATCTCCCGCCACTCGATGCCTTGGGATCGGCACCAGGCGCCGACCCGCCGATCGCGTGCGTAGGTGATCTCGAGCCCGGTTTCCTCGTGGCTCCACAGCGTGCGCACCCCGTAGCTGCGATGAAGATCCTGCAGCACCTCGGGGCACTCGCCGGTGCGGATCAGCAGCGGGCACCCGATGCGCGCCAGGGCGTCGCGGAGTTCGGCGAGGCAGTCCTGGATGAAATCCAGGTGGCAGGGGTCGAATTCGGGCGATCGCAACAGGCTGGGCTCATGCACATACAACGCGGCGACGGGGCCTCGGCTGGCGGCCAGCGCCAGGGGCTCGTGGTCGGCGATGCGCAGATCGCGCTTGAACCACACGAGTTGGAGCCCCCGATCGGTGCCCGGCCGCGGCATGGCTCAGCCCCGCTCGCCAGGGTCGGCGCCGAACAGCGGCCCGGCCGGGCCTTGCCGCGCCAGCGCCCGCAGGCCGGGCAGATCCGACAGGTGCCGCAGCTCGCGCGTGACCTGGGTCCACCAGGCGGAGAAGGAGCCGCAGGGGCGATCGACCTCGGGGAACAGGCGCAGGGCAGGGCGTGCATGCACGCCCTCCGGCAGTTGCGCGTTCACATGCTCGTCGGCCAGGGTGTGCACCGAGCGCGCGGCGGCCAGGGCCCGCGCCAGTTGCTGGCGGCTGCCGCTCCATTGCACCGCGGCCAGGGCGGACATGCGCTCGCCGACGAAATTCCAGCGTGCCTCGTTCCACGGCCACGCCGCGTGCTGCACGCTGGGCCACCAGGCCACCCGCAGGCAGCCCGCGGGGAGCCCGGCCGGAGGCTCGCCCAGGGCCCAGGGGTGGACCAGCCAGACATCGCGGCCCGCGACCTCGGCGGCCTCGGGCGCCGCGCCCCGGGGTGGCCGCGAGTGGATGCCCGGCTCCTCCACGCCCTGCTCCAGGGGAAGCGCGGGCAGCGCGCGCGGGCTGCGCGCCAGCGCGTCCAGCGCCTCGTAGGAGCTGTCGACCGCGCTGCCCGGGCTGTGCCAGGGGGCCGGGGCATGGCGCGCCACGTTCTCGGCGTTGAACAGGTAGGGCTTGTGGCTGCCGGTGCCGGCGACCCATTGCCAGCTCAGGTGATTGCTGGCCAGGTCGCCGTCGAGCAGGTGGGCCAGCATCCAGTCGGCGCCGGCCCGCCAATGCACCTTGCGCAGGTGCACCACGTAACTGGCCAGCCACATGCGGGCGTGGTTGTGCAGGTAGCCGGTGGCGTACAGGGCGCGCACGGCCTGGTCGACCACGGGAAGCCCGGTGCGCGCCTGGCGGATGTCGGCGGGCATCCCGGGGGCGTAGGCCCCCTCGGGCAGCGGCCCTTCGTGCAGCGAGCGCAGGATGCGCTCGCCCCGGTGGCGCCACACGTGGCGAAAATACTCGCGCCAGCCCAGCTCGAACACGAACTTGTGGCGCAGGTCCAGCCGGTGGCGCGCGGCCACTTCGGCCAGCACCTCGGGCAGGCTGACGAATCCGTGGGTGATGTAGGGGGACAGGCGGGTCACCGCGCCCTCGAGGGCGTTGCGGCTGCGCGCGTAGTCGGCCGGGCGCACGGCGGCGATACGCGAGCGCGCCGCATCCAGCGTGGGGGCGAAATGCTCGGGGGCTCTCATGCGCATGCGCCGACCCGGCCCTCGCGAATGGCCTCGGCGCGCCGCGACAGGGCCGCGCGTTCCTCGTCCGGCAGGCGCGCGGCGTTTTTCACCTGCAGCGCCATGCGCGGGTTGGCGCCCAGCAGCTTGTCGTGGCGCAGCAGGAAATCCCAATACAGGGTGGTGAAGGGGCAGGCGCGCTCGCCCACGCGCTGCGCCGGGTCGTAGCGGCAGCCCGCGCAGCCCCCGCCCATGCGCTGGATGTACTTGCCGGTGGCCGCGTAGGGCTTGCTGGCCATCAGGCCGCCATCGGCGTACTGGCTCATGCCCAGGGTGTTGGGCAGTTCCACCCATTCCACCGCGTCGACGTAGACCGACAGGTACCAGTGGTGCACCTGCTGGGGCCGCACGCCCAGCAGCAGCGCGAACAGGCCGGTGACCATCAGGCGCTGGATGTGATGCGCATAGCCATGGGCCAGGGTCTGCGCGAGGGCCTCGCGCAGGCAGGCCATGTCGGTGTCGCCGCTCCAGTACCAGGCGGGCAGCTCGCGCGTGGCCTGCAGGGCATTGACCTCGGCGTAGCCGGGCATGCGCGTCCAGTAGATGCCGCGCACGTACTCGCGCCAGCCGAGGATCTGGCGGATGAAGCCCTCGACGCTCTGCAGGGGCGCCTTGCCCGCCTGCCAGGCCGCCTCGGCGGCCCGCACCACTTCGCGCGGGCTCAGCAGCTTGAGGTTCAGCGCGGCCGACAGCTGGGAGTGATACAGCCAGGGCTCTGCGGGCCACATCGCGTCCTCGTAGCGCCCGAACAGGGGCAAGCGCTGCTCGATGAACAGGCCCAGGGCCCGCAGGGCCTGCTCGCGCGTGACCGGCCAGGCGAAGCCCTCGAGCGAGCCGGGGTGCCGCTCGAAGCGGGTCTGGACCTCGCGGAGGGTCTCCAGGGTCAACTCGTCGGGCTCGAAGCCGGCGCGTGGCGGCAGCGCTCCCGGGCCCCGCGGGCCGAAGGCCTCGCGGTTGTCGGCGTCGAAATTCCAGCGCCCGCCGATGGGCTGGTCGCCCTGCATCAACACCCCGTGGCGCTGCCGCAGTTCGCGGTAGAAGTACTCCAGGCGCAGCGACTTGCGCCCCCTGGCGTGGGCCGCGAACTCGCGCACGCTGCAGAAAAAATGCCGGTCCTCGCGGATTTCCAGGCTCAGCCCGGCCTGCTCCACCACCGCCTTCAGCGACTGCAGCACGCGCCAGTCGCCCGGCGCCGTCATCAGCACCCGGCGCGGGGCCAGCCTGTCCAGCGCCGCCCGCAACTCGGCGGCCAGGCTGCCCCGGTTGCCGGCCTCGCCCAGGCGCGTGTAGACCAGCGGGCGGCCGGCGGCCCGCAGCGCCCGCGCGAAGTGGCGCATCGCCGCCAGAAACAGGGCGATGCGCTGCTTGCTCGACCAGACATGGGTGGATTCCTCGTCGACCTCGGCCATCCACACGAGATCCTGCGCGGGGTCGAAGCCGTCGAAGGCGGCGGCCTCCAGATCGAGCTGGTCGCCCAGCACGAGCACCAGGTTGCGCGGGCGCTCGGTTCGCCGCGAGCTCGCCGGCTCGCGGGCGCGGGCCCGGCCGTCGGCCTCATGCGCCTGCGAGGGTTCCGGGGAAGGGCGGCTGGGCATGGGACGATCATACGGGACAACAACGCAAAAGCGATGCATCGATGCCAGGAATGGGCGAAGACCTCACGCGCGACGCCATACGGCAAAGTACAATCAACGCAAACCCAACTCAACAGCCATGCGGAAGCCACGCCTCCACGCCAGCCGCCCCCCTGCCGGAACCCCATGAACCCCAGCCCCCCGAGCGAACAGGCGCTGCCGGCAAGCCCGGCCGGCCCGGGTTTTCGCAGCGCCGCGGTGGCGCGCATGGCGCGCATGCCGGTGGCCACGCTGCGCATCTGGGAGCAGCGTCACCGGGCCGTGAACCCCCACACCACGCCCTCGGGCCATCGCCTGTATTCGCCGGCCGACGTGCAGCGCGTGCTGCTGCTGCGCCAGCTGACCGAGCAGGGGCATGGGATCGGCTCGCTCGCCGCCCTGGACTCGGTCCAGTTGCAGGAACTGGCCCGCCAGCTCGGCCTCGACTCCGGCGGCAAGGCCCGGGGGGCGCTCCGATCCCCCGGCGCACCGCGCCTGGTGGTGGTGGGGCGGGCCCTGGCGGCGCGCCTGCAGCGCCCCGCGGTGGCCCGGCAGCTGGGGCATGCCGCCCAGGTGGTGGCCGTGTTCGATTCCCTGTCCGAGGCGGCGCGCGCGGGCGTGGGGGCCGAGTTGCTGATCTGGCACGCACCGGAATTGCCCGGCGATCCGCCGGCCGATCTGCAGGCGGCGCGTCAGGCCTGTGGCGCCAGGCGGCTTGCCGTGGTGCTGCGCTTCGCGGGAGCCGCGGCGACCCGCGGCCTGACCGAGGCCGGCGTGGCCATGCTGCGCGAGCCTGCCGACGACCAGGCGCTGGGCAACTGGGTCGCGTCGCTCGAGGCCGATGGGCCGCGACAGCCCGTCCAGGCCCCCGAAACCCCGGACGCGCCGGCCGGCCCGGGGCCGCACGGGCTGCTGCCCCGGCGCTACGACGACGCCACCCTGACCACCATCGCCGCCCTGTCGCCCACCCTGGCCTGCGAATGCCCGCGGCACGTGGCGGAACTGCTCATGCAGTTGTCGAGCTTCGAGGCCTACAGCGCGGCCTGCGCGCATCGCGATGAGGCCGACGCGCGCCTGCACACCTACCTGCAGCAGGTGGCGGGCGCCTCGCGCGCGCTGTTCGAGTCGGCGCTCGAATACCTGGCCCGCCACGAAGGCCTCGCGCTTCCCTGATCCGCACCCTCACCATGTCCGAACTCGCCCAAGCTTCGCATCGACAGCCCCCCACCGAGGTGTTCTGGCTGGGCTACGGGGGCCTGCTGCCCTTCATCGGCCTGGCCGTCCTGCTGGGGGCCGACGCGCAGCGTGCCGCCTTGTGGTCGCAGGCCCTGGTGGGTTACGCGGCGGTGATTCTCAGTTTCGTCGGCGCCTTGCACTGGGGTTTCGCGATGAGCCTTCCCGGGCTGGGCCCCGGCCTGCGGCGCCGAGCGCTGGTCTGGAGCGTCGTGCCGGCCTTGCTGGCCTGGCCGGCGACCCTGTTGCCCGGCAGCGTGGCCTCGGGGATCCTGGTGGCCGGCTTCGCCCTGCACCTGGTCCAGGACCTCCGATTGGCGGGCCCCGCCGGCTTGCCGGCGTGGTACCTGCCGCTGCGCTGGCGCCTCAGCCTGGTCGCCGGCCTGTGCCTGCTGGCCAACGCCTGGTACGCCGTGCCGCGGGGCTGATCCAGCGAGCCGTGGCCGGAACCAGGCAGATGAGCCCCGCCAGGAGCCAGAAAGCCACGCGCAGGCTGGAAGCATGTGCGATGAACCCGATGAGCGCGGGGCCCACGAGCATCCCCCCGTAGCCCGCCGTGGTCATCGCGGCAATGGCGAGCGCCGCGGGCATCACGGTCTGCCTTCCCGCGCGTCGGAACAGTACGGGCACCAGATTCGAGGCCCCCAGGCCGACGAGCAGGAAGCCCCCCAGGGCCAGCGCGGCCGCGGGCGCCAGGAGGAGCATCGCGTAGCCGGCGATGGTGAGCAGCCCGCCCCAGAACAGCGTGGCCCCGTCGCCGATGCGCGCGACCAGCCGGTCGCCACCGAACCGACCCGCCGTCATGGCGACCGAAAACACCATGTAGCCCAGGCCGCCCTGCGCCCGTGGGAGCAACCCGGCGCCCGTGATCAGCAGGGCGCCCCAATCGAGCACGGCCCCCTCGGAAAGAAAGGTGATCGACGCCAGTGCGGAGATGATCAGGATCAGGCCATGGGGCATCACGAACAGGGGACCACGCTGCTCGGGCCGCGTCGTGCGCAGCAACCGCGGCCAGCCGAGGCCGGCGGCGGCCAGGATCAAGGCCATGGCCGGCAGGGTCGCCAGGAGGGGCGTGAGACGCAGGCTGAGCGCGGCGGTCATGAAGGCCGACCCGGCGAAGCCGCCGACGCTGTACATGGCGTGAAATCCGGACATCAACGGCGTCGGCGACGCTCGTTCGACCTCCACCGCATGCACGTTCATGGCCACGTCCAGCGAACCCACCGCGGCGCCAAAGAGCAGCAGGGCGAGCCCGAGGCTGATCGGCGTCGGCGCGAAGGCGAGCACGGGCAGCATGAGCGCGGACACGACGCTGGCCGTGCCCACGACGGGCCGGCTCCCGAAGTGCGCGCACAGCAGGCCTGCGATCCACATGGCCGCCACCGAGCCCGCCCCGAGGCACAGCAACAGCAGGCCCAGCAGGCCGTCGCCGACCATGAGCCGGGCCTTCGCGAAGGGCACCAGCGGCGCCCAGCAGGACATGCCGAAACCGCCGATGAAAAACGCGAGTCTCGTGGCCAGTCGACTGGCGGGCGAATCGTTGGAGGACATGAATGGGGGCGTGCGAAGCGGGGTCGATGCAACGGGCTCGTCTACGCGGCCGCCGCACCGCGGGCCGCGATCATCGCGCACACGGCATCCGTGACTTGCGCGGTGCTCGCACGACCGCCCAGGTCGGCCGTATGCAGGGCGGGGTCCGCGGTGACCGATTCGATGGCGCGCATCAGTTCCGCGGCCGTCTGCGCCTCTCCCAGGTGCTCGAGCATCATCACGAGGGACCAGAAAGTTCCAATCGGGTTGGCCAGGCCCTTGCCCATGATGTCGAAGGCCGATCCATGGATGGGCTCGAACATCGACGGGTAGCGGTGCTCGGGGTCGATGTTGCCCGTGGGTGCGATGCCCAGGCTGCCGGCCAGCGCCGCGGCCAGGTCGCTGAGGATGTCGGCGTGCAGGTTGGTGGCCACGATCGTGTCCAGCGAGGCCGGACGATTGACCATGCGCGCCGTGGCGGCGTCCACCAGCTCCTTGTCCCAGCGCACGTCGGGGAACTCCTGCGCCACCTGCTGCGCGATCTCGTCCCACATCACCATGCCATGGCGCTGGGCGTTGCTCTTGGTGACCACGGTGAGCAGCTTGCGCGGCCGCGACCGCGCCAGGCGGAAGGCAAAGCGCATGATGCGCTCGACCCCCGCTCGGGTCAGCATCGATACGTCGGTGGCCACCTCGATGGGCTGGCCCTGGTGCACGCGGCCACCGACCCCGGCGTACTCCCCCTCGGAGTTCTCGCGCACGATCACCCAGTCCAGGTCCTCCGGGCGGCAGCGCTTGAGCGGGGCGTCGATGCCCGGAAGGATGCGCGTGGGGCGCACGTTGGCGTACTGGTCGAAGCCCTGGCAGATCTTCAGGCGCAGGCCCCACAGCGTGAGGTGGTCGGGAACCTGCGGATCCCCGGCCGAGCCGAACAGGATGGCGTCGCAATCGCGGATCCGGTCCAGTCCGTCGGCGGGCATCATGACCCCATGCCTGCGATAGTGGTCGGCGCTCCAGTCGAAGCGCCGGAATTCGCAGCGAAAGCGGCCGCTGCTTCGGGCCAGCGCCTCGAGCACCCGCTCCCCTGCCGGCACGACCTCCTTGCCGATGCCGTCGCCGGGAATGCTTGCAATCCGGTAGGTCTTCACGTCCGCGGTCCTCGAGTTGGTTTCGTCCCGGGCAGCACTGTATCCAAACCATGGCCCGGCCGCTCGTTCCCGCTGGCAGCCAGGCCAAGGCAGGGACTCGGCAATTGCGCAGCCCTGGGCCGCGACGGCGGTCTCGACGAGCAGCGCCGATTCGATTCGACGCGTCCTTGTTCAGGCCGCCCGCGCAGCCAGTCCGAAGGCTTCGGTCAGCGTGGGGTGGGGATGGATGGCCGCGGCCAGGTCGTCGATGCGAAGGCCATGACGTACCGCCAGGGCCGCTTCGCCCATCAGATCCGCCGCGCCCTCGACCAGGGCGTGCATGCCGACGATGCGCCGGCTCGCTCGCTCGTAGACCACGCGCAAACGCCCGAAGGCCTCCGCGCCGATCTGCGCGCGCGCGTCGCCCTGGTAGTCGTATTCGGCCACCGCGACGTCCAGCCCCGCGCCATGCGCGGCTTCTTCGGTGAGCCCGGCCATGCCGATCTCCGGAAAGGAGAAGATCACGGCCGAGTTGTGCTCCGGCCGCGGAAACGGTGCTTCGTGGCCGAGCATGTGCCGCGCTACCGCCAAGGCCTGGGCCGTGGCCCAATGCGCGAACATCGGCTGCCCGACGAGGTCGCCGGTGGCGTAGATGCCCGGCTCGCCCGTCTGCAGCGTGGCGTCGACCTCCAAGCCGTGGCGGCCGTGGCGCACGGAGGTGCTTTCCAGCCCCAGTCCTTCCACGTTGGGTTGGCGGCCGGCGACCACGGCCACGATCTCCGACTGCGCGTGATCGGCGCGCCCTTCCAGGGTGTAGCGCACCCGCAGCCCGCCGCCTTGCGCCTTCGCCTCGATGGACTCCACGCGCACACCCGTGCGCAAGGTGATGCCGTCGCCTTCGATGCGCCGCGCCAGAAGCTCTGCCAGCACCGAGTCGACCGGCGCGAGAATGCGCGCCCCGCCCTGCAGCAGGGTGACCTGGCTTCCCAGCCTGGCAAAGATCTGCGCCATTTCCACGCCCACCGGCCCCGCACCGATGAGGGTCAACGACCGCGGAATCGCGGGGACCTCGAGCAGCCCCTTGGAATCCAGCACCCCGGGAAGACCCACGCCGGGGATCGGCGGGCGCACGGGCACCGATCCCGTGGCCAGGATCGCGCGGCCGAAGCGCACGGCATGGGATGCTCCATCGACGTCGATCATCGCGCTGCGCGGGCCCGTCAGGCGCGCGCGCCCGAACACGATCTGCAGGCCCGCCAGCGCCTTGGCCTTGGCCAGCGCGCCCTGCGCGCGTTGCGCGAGGATGCGGTGACGCCGGGCCTGCACCGCGTCCCAATCCACGGCCGCTGGCGAGCTTGACGCAGCCAGGCGCAGGCCGAATTGGGCCGCATCGGAGATCTCCCCGCGCCTTGCAGCGACCTCCCGATAGATCTTCGACGGAATGCAGCCTTCGAACAGACACGTTCCTCCGAGTCCCTGCCCGGCTTCGACCAGCAGTACCCGGCGGCCGGCCTGCGCCAGCGCCAGGGCCGCGGGGGTGCCGCCGGGGCCTCCACCGATCACCAGCACATCCACTTCATCGGGCAAGTTCATGATGGGAGCTCCTGGGTTGTCGCAGGTTTTCCGACGGAGTCAACGATCCGCCCCGGCGCGCTTCGGCGGCGTGCCGCGCTCGATCCGACCTTCGATCGTGGTTGCGGCTGCAAGGGTGTTGTAAACCGTTCCGAACTGCTGCAGATTGCGATGCAACAAATCCAGCCGCTGCTCGCTCTCGTCGGTATCGACGACGATGAGATAGGTGACTCTCTGCATCCTGGGCGGCACATCCTGACGTTCGCCATGCAGCGCGATATGCGCGCCGCCCAGGGTGAACTTGAGCATCGGCGCGACGCGCTCGATGTTCTTCAGCATGCAGGCGCCGAGCGCGGCGAGCAGAAGTTCGGCGGGGTTGAAGGCGTCAGCGCGTCCTGCGGGATCCGAATCGACGGGTAGTTGCGCTTCCTTGCACCGCGCCACGCTTGCGTGCGTGTTGACGCGGGTGAGATGGACCTCGTAGGTGAGCATGAAATTCCTCCAGAAAAGCATGCGTTGCAATGCATATGAGTCGCCGCCGGGGCGGGCGGACTGGTCACATCGCGCATCGAAATCGACAGTAGAGGGTTTCAGCGCCGTGGCGCGTCTTGCAAGGCCGCGGACAGGGGAGCCTCGACGGACCGGCCGCGTGCATCAGAACTCCAGGTCACCGCTCACGGCCTGCAGCGCGGCCTTCGCGCAGATCTCGTCGTTGTCACCGCCGGGAGCCCCTGATACACCGATGGCGCCGACCATCTGTCCGGCGGCTTCGATCGGCAGGCCTCCGCCGATCATGACCACGCCGGGAAGATTCCTGATCGCCTGCTCGGCGGAGCCGGGAGCGTTCACCCGAGCGGCCACGGCGCTCGTGGACTGGCGCCAGCTCGCCGCGGTGCGCGCCTTGCCTTCGGCGGCGGCCAGCGTGTGCCAGCCCGCGTAGCGGTCACGCAGCACGACGAGCGGCAGCCCCGAGGGATCCGCGACGGCAACCGCCACCTGCCAGCCCCGTGCCGCGCACTCGGCCCTGGCCGCCTGCGCAGCCTTCAGCGCGACCTCCGGCGTGATGACCTTCTGGGTCCATGTCGATGCCGGGCCGTCCGCCCGGGCCATGCCGCCCGCGGCCATCATCCCCAGCAAGGCAAGGGCCGGAAGGATCCCGTACCGGGATGGATTCGGTCGGGATTTGGGCAAGGCAAGCGTGGGGCGCCGGGCGTGGGAGTTTTGCGGGTGCATGTCAGCCCTCCACCCATTGCTCGACCTGCGCGCGGGCGGGCACGCCGCCGGCATGCACGACCTTGCCGTCGATCACCACCCCCGGCGTGCTCATCACGCCGTAACGCATGATCGAGGCGATGTCCTCGACCTTCTCGACATGGGCCTGCACGCCCTTGGCGGCCAGCACTTCCTCGACCAGTTTCTGCGTGGTCTTGCAGCTGGCGCAGCCGGTACCCAGGATCTTGACCTCGATCATCATGCAACTCCTCGTGGAACGAACGTTGGAAGGAATGCGGTCTCACATCACCGCGTTGAACACGTAGCCCACCACCACGATGCCCGTGGCGACCACGGCGGCGAACAGGGCGATCAGCCTGGGCTTCATGACCTTCTTCAGGATCAGGAACTCCGGCGCGGACAGGGCGGTCACCGACATCATGAACGCCAGGGTCGTGCCCAGCGCCGCGCCCTTGCCCAGCAGCGCCTGCACCACCGGGATGATCCCCGCGGCGTTGGAGTACATGGGCACGCCGATCAGCACCGCCAGCGGCACCGACCACCAGGCCCCCTTGCCCATCAGGTGGGCCATGAAGTCCTGCGGCACGTAGCCGTGGATCCAGGCGCCCACGCCCACGCCGGCGACGATGTACGGGGCCACCTTCAGCACGATGTCGCGCACGTGGCGGAAGCCCTGCGCGAAGCGCGCCTGCCAGTCCATGCGCTGCTCGATGCCTTCGGTGGCGGGGATCTCGAACACCCAGGGCTCGACCAGGCGCACCGGGTTCATGCGCCCGATCACCAGCCCCGCGGCGATGGCCACCAGCAGGCCCATGCCCAGGTACAGCAGCGCGACGCGCCAGCCGAACATGCCGTACAGCAGCGCCAGCGCCACCTCGTTGACCATGGGCGCAGAGACCAGGAAGGAGAAGGTCACGCCCAGCGGCACGCCGGCGGTGAGAAAGCCGATGAACAGCGGCACCGCCGAGCAGGAGCAGAAGGGCGTGACGATGCCCAGCGCCGCGGCCAGCACGTTGCCGGCCCCCTGGCGCCTGCCGGCCAGCAGCGCGCGGGTCTTCTCCGGGGTGAAGAAGCTCTGCAGCACGCCCACCGCGAACACGATCAGGGCCAGCAGCATCAGCACCTTGGGCACCTCGAACACCAGGAAGGCCAGAGCCGAGTCCAGGTGGCTGCCCGGTGCGATGTGCGCGAGGCCGGCGACCCAGCTCGTGAAGGCGGCGGTGGCGGGCTCCAGCGCCCAGTACAGCGGGAACCAGACGCCGACGTACAGCAGCGCCGGAAGCCAGGCGCGCCAGGCGGGCCTGGAAGCTGTGCCGACGCCGGATCCGGCGATGGGCGCGGGGGAAACGGTGGGTGCGGAAGACGCGGGGGTGTTCATCGTGGCCTCGGGACAGGAACTCTCTGTCCTGGTAGACGAAGCCAGCCCGAAAAGGATGCACCCGCGCTTCAAGGACACGGGTCGATGGGCCAGATCCCGGGGTGGAAAGGAGTGGCGAGGCTATGGAGACCGGCTATGGGGCCCGGCCCGGAGCCCTCGGTCCCGGGCGAAGGCGCAGGCTCAGGCTCAGGCGCCGTCCGGCCCGGCGTGGCAGCACACGCTGCCGTCGGGGTCGAAGCGCACCCCGCAATGCGCGACCAGGGTCTCGCGCAGGCGCTTGCGGGCGCGCAGCAGCCGCGCCTTGGCCGCCGGCAGGCTCAGCCCCGTTGCCTGCGCATAGGCGCGCACCGTCAGCCCGTCGAGGTCGCAGCGCTGCACGATGTCGCGGTCCTCGTCGCCGAGCAAGGGCAGGTTGCGGGCGATGCAGGCATCGAGCGCCTCCACCGGCGCGCGTTCGTCGGCGGGCTGCGCGGGCAGGTCCTCGGGGAGCTCCACGTTCGGCCGGCGCAGGCGCCCCGCATCGACCAGCGCGTTGCGCGCGACCTGGAACAGCCAGGCACGCGGGTTGTCCAGGGAGCAGAAACCCCGGCCCTGGCGCAGGGCCTTGACGAACACCTCCTGCACCAGGTCCTGCGCGGAGTCGGCGTCGCTGGCGTGATGCGCCAGGAATCCCAGCAGTTCAGCCTCGTGGGCCTGCCACGCGCGCAGCACGCAGTCGAAGCCGGAATCCACGCCGGAATCCACGCGGGGGGAGGGCCCGGGCGCCTGCATGGCGCTCAGCAGCAGCGGCCGGGGCGCGCCTGCGCTGCCGGCGTGCAGCAGGATCCACCGCGGGAACCCTGGCCGGGCGAGCAGCCGGCCGTGGCCTGCGAGGGTTTGGCAGGTGTGCAGCAGGCGGCGACCGAGGCGGCTGCGGCGGGGGTGCAGCAGGCGCCGGCCTCGGCCTCGACGGCGGGCGTGCAGCAGGCCGCTGCGGGCGTGTCCTGAGCCGCCTCGCGAAACACCGGGATGTCGCCCAGGGTGCGGTAATGCTCCCAGGCGATGCCTTGCGGGTCGGTGACCCAGTGCTTCTCACTGCGCGCGTAGCAGCAGGTGGTGGCGCCTTCGTCGAGCAGCGCGGCATCCGCGGCGCCGGCCCGCTCCTTGAGTTCGGCGAGTTCGAGTTCGGTGTCGGCCTGGATGCCCAGGTGGTCGATGCCGGTTCCGGCGCCGCGCGTGGAAATCGCGAAATTCAGCCGCGGATCCTCGATCATCCACTTCGCGTAGTCGGCCTCCACCCGCGTCGGCTCGGCGCCGAACAGCCGGGTGTAGAAGGCGATGCTCGCCGCCAGATCGTCGACGTGCGCGTGCACGTGAAAGCGTTTCATGCCGTCTGTCCTCCTCGTTCGTACCAGCCGCGCGTGGCCCCCACCAGGCGGACCACCAGCAGCATCACCGGAACCTCGATCAACACGCCGACCACGGTGGCCAGCGCCGCTCCCGACTGGAAGCCGAACAGGCTGATGGCCGCGGCCACCGCCAGCTCGAAAAAGTTGCTGGCGCCGATCAGCGCCGAAGGGCAGGCGATGGCGTGCTGCTCGCCCACCGCGCGGTTCAGCACATAGGCCAGGCCGGAGTTGAACAGCACCTGGATCAGGATGGGAACGGCCAGCAGCGCGATGACCAGCGGCTGCGCCTCGATGGCCGGTCCCTGGAAGGCGAACAGCAGCACCAGCGTGGCCAGCAGAGCGGCCATCGACCAGGGGCCGATGCGCGCTGCCGCCGCGTCGAAGGCGGCCTGGCCTCGCCGCAGCAGCAGCGCGCGCCAGGCCTGCGCCAGCGCCAGCGGGACCACGATGTACATGAGCACCGAGAACAGCAGCGTGGCCCAGGGCACGTGGATGGCCGAGATGCCCAGCAGCAGCGCCACGATGGGCGCGAAGGCGAAGACCATGATGGAGTCGTTCAGCGCCACCTGCGACAGCGTGAACAGCGGGTCCCCACCGGACAGGCGGCTCCACACGAACACCATCGCCGTGCAGGGCGCCGCGGCCAGCAGGATGAGACCTGCGATGTAGCTGTCGATCTGCGCGGCCGGCAGCCAGGGCGCGAACAGGTGGCGGATGAACACCCAGCCCAGCAGGGCCATCGAGAAGGGCTTGACCAGCCAGTTGATCACCAGGGTGACGCCGATGCCGCGCACGTGCCGGCGCACCTCGTGCAAGGCGCCGAAGTCCACCTTCATCAGCATGGGGATGATCATCACCCAGATCAGCAGCCCCACCGGAAGGTTGACCTGCGCGAGTTCCAGCCGGCCCAGCCACTGGAACGGGCCCGGCAGCAGCTGCCCCAGCACGATGCCGGCGACGATGCACAGGAACACCCACAGCGTGAGCCAGCGCTCGAACAGGCTCATCGGCGCGCCGGCGGCCCTGCGCGCCACCACTTCGCATTGCGCGCTCATCGGGACTCCACCCGCGCGAGCGGCAAGCCCAGCGCCTCGCGCACCGCCGGCACCAGGCGCGCGCGGATGTCGTCGCGCACGCGCAGGAAACTCTCCAGCGGCTCGCCGTGGGGGTCGTGGAAGGGCAGGTGGATGCCGGGCACCGGGCGCGGGAACACCGGGCAGGCCTCGCGCGCGTTGTCGCACACGGTGACCACCAGGTCGAAGGGCTGGTCGATCAGGGTGTCCAGATCCTTCGGGTACAGGTCCTCGGTGGGAAGCCCGGCCAGGCGCAGCGCCTCGACCGCGCCGTCGGCCACCTTGGGCTGCGGGCTGATGCCGGCCGAACGGGCGTGCACCAGGCCGGCGAGGTCGTGATTGAGCAGCGCCTCGGCCATCTGCGAGCGGCAGGAATTGCCGGTGCACAGCACCAGCACCTTGCGGATGCCAGGGTTCATCGTCGTGTTCCTTCCAGGGGCGAGTCGCAGGAGCAAGCGGACAGGGACGGCCCGGCGCCCGCGGCCTGCGCGCTCGGCATGCAGGGGTTGCCGCCGCAGCAGTTGGCCGTCAGGAAGCCGAGCAGGTCGTTCATCACCGGGAAGTCCGCCGCGTAGATCACGAAGCGGCCCTCCTGGCGCCTGCGCGCAAGCCCGACGCGGCTGAGATGCGCCAGGTGGAAGGACAGGGTCGGAGCCGGCAGCCCCAGGCGCTCGCCGATCGCCCCGGCATGCAGACCCTGCGGCCCTGCCTCGACCAGCGCACGGTAGATCGAAAGACGCGACTCGTGCCCGAGGGCGGCCAGCAGTTCGGCGGCGTTCAAAGTTTCCATGCTTCCATAATCGTGGAAACATGGAAATCTGTCAAGCCGCCCCTCGCTCCAGGCTTGGCGTTGCCTGCCGGCCCTTCGCTTCAGCCCGCCAGCAGCGCCGTGCGCAAGGCCAGGCCGCCGAGCACCAGGAACATCAGCGCGGCGATGGCGTGCACCCAGCGCGTCGGCAGGCGCTCGGCGAAGCGGTGCCCGAACAGCACGGCCGGCACGTTGGCGGCCAGCATGCCCAGCGTGGTGCCCGCGACCACCGGCAGCCACTCGCTGTAGCGCGCGGCCAGCGCGACCGTGGCCACCTGGGTCTTGTCGCCCATCTCGGCCAGGAAGAACGAAACCGCCGTGGTGAGGAACACGCCGCGCGCGCTGCGCCGGGGAAGCTCCTCGTCGTCCAGCTTGTCCGGCACCAGGATCCACAGGCCCATGAGCACGAAGGACAGCACCACCGCCCAGTCGAGCAGGCGCGGGCTGATCGCGTGCGCGAGCAGGTCGCCGGCGGCGGCGGCCAGGCCGTGGTTGGCCAGCGTGGCGGCGAGGATGCCGGCGATGATGGGCCACGGAGCCAGGTAGCGCGCGGCCAGGAGCAGGGACAGAAGCTGGGTCTTGTCGCCGATCTCGGCGAGCGCGACCAGCGCGGTCGAGACGAGGAAGGGATGCATGCGTGAAGTTCCGGTGGTGGCTGCGGCGTGAACGCGATGCACCCGGCGTGCCGCAGCCGGCCCGCTGGATGCATCGGTCTTGCCAGGCATTCGCTGCCCGCGCCATGGAGGCGCCAGGCGCGCTCCAAGCATGTTGACGCAGGCCCGTCCGGCGCTGGCCGGGACGGCGGCTACTCCCCAATGCGAGACCGAGCATGGCAAAGCCGGCCGTGCAAGGTGGCGGCCATTCAGTGCGACGCACGCCCCCAATCGACCGCGTGGGCATAGAAGTGCAGGCCCGCGCCGCCGCCGGGCTTCCAGGCTCCGGGGTGCTGCGAGAAACCCCGGGCCACGGTTGCGTCGAGCAGGTTGCTGGCGCCGGCCTGAGTCTCGTGGGGGCCACGCGCCAGCAGCTGGCCCAGCGTGGGCGTGGCCGGCCGGATCACCGCGATATGTCCCGCGCGCCGCGGGTTCGGGCTGGCATAGGAGGCCAGCACCAGCCAGCCCCGGTTGGCCAGTGCCTGCGCCTGGCGGGCGTCGACCTCGCGCCACCCCTCGCGGCCGACTCCGACGCCAGCCAGCCAGCGGGCCTGCGCATTGGCCAGCAGGCGCTGGCCGTGGGACGGCGGCCGCAGCAGGGGCACGCCCAGGCGGCTGCTCATCGCCGCGGCGAACGCGCTGCAATGGCTGGCAAGCTTGGGGTGGGCCGCGTCGCGCGGCGCCGCTTCGCCGCTGCTCCAGTCGATCGACGTGCGGGGCAGCCAGCGGTGCCGCACGTTCGAGGCGTCGAGTACCCGCAGCAATTCGCGGCCCTGCGCGGTGACCGGCCCGCAGCACGGGGCCGCCGCCTCGCCCGGCGCCGCGGGCGCGGCCCACGCGGGGAGGTGGCTCAAGGCCAGCGCGCCAGCCAGCACGGCGGCACGCAGCAGCAGGGATCGGTTCATGCTCGCCTTGTCGCCCGACGGGGGCATGCAGACCTGGCCACGGCTCTACGGCGGGTGAGGCTCAGCGCGCAGGAGCTCCGAAACGCCAGTTGGACACGGACAGGCCCCCGAAGAAGTCGTCCTCGTGATAGCTGCGCGAGGCGGCTTCCTGCTCCGCGGCGCCCACGGCCACCATCAGCGGCAGCAGGTGTTCCTCGCGGGGGTGTGCCTGGCGCGCCGCGGGTGCCTTGTCCCACGCGCTCAGTGCCGCCGAGCGCTCCGCGCCGGGGTGGGCCAGCGAGACGTCGAGCCAGTGGTCGAAGGCCGCGGAAGCCTGTCTGCCCGCCGCCCCGAAGGCGCGCAGATTGTGATAACTCAGCCCGCTGCCGATGATCAACACGCCTTCGTCGCGCAGAGGCGCAAGGGCCCGGCCCATGGCCAGATGTTCCTGCGGATCCAGGCCACGCCGCAGCGACAGCTGCATCGTGGGCATGTCGGCCTGGGGGTAGATCACGGCCATGGGGGCATACATTCCGTGGTCGAAACCGCGCTCGCGGTCCTCGGCCACCGCGATGCTGTCCGCCCGCAGCAAGTCCTGCACGCGTTGCGCGAGTTCCGGCGCACCCGGCGCCGGATAGCGAATGCCGTAGGTGTAGTCCGGGAATCCGCCGTAGTCGTAGATCATGCCCGGCGCCGGATGGGACTGGACCGTGAACTCCGGTTCCTCCCAGTGGGCCGAGACCATCAGCACCGCGCGCGGCCGCGCCCCGAGCTCTTCGGGCACGCGGCTGAGCGCAGCGCGCAACTGGTCATAGGCGCCGTTCCACTCGTCCTGCATCCAGGGCCAGGGCCCGCCGCCGTGCGACAGGAACAAGGTCGGAAATCTCATGGCAAGCTTCTCCTTGGCGGCTGCGTCTCCGGGCAGCCCCGTCACGACGAGGGATACCGCCCAGGGCGCAGGATATTCCGAACTTCCGAGTTGGATGGTGCAACGGTCAGCGGGTGCCGCGGCCAGGACAGCCTGGTTGCCAGATCGCGCGGATGGCTCCCGCATTGCAGTTTTACCTGTTGTATGAGAGCATTGGATCTGTAATTTTGCGAAGAACCCGCGGAAGCATTTCATGCACAAGACGATCGACACCCCCAACGCGCGCCGCCTGATGGAAGCCGGCGGCCTGCGGGGCGCCAGCCTGGTCGGTCAGCCGGGCGGATGGTGCGTGCTGCTCAAGATCGGCATGCAGGAGACCCCGCTAGGCACCCAGCGCACGGACAGGCCCCGCACCTGGTCCAGCCTGGACAGCTGCATCCAGTACCTGCGCGATGAACTCGGGATCGTGCGCATCGACGGCATCGATGCCAGCAACTACAGCGCGGCGGCGGAGCATCGGCCACGGCGCCCGGATGCGGCCGCGCAGATGCGCCGCGCGCACGAGGCGGCGGCGCACGACGCGTGGTTCCGCGCACAGGTGCAGGCAAGCATGGACGACCCACGGCCGAGTGTGGCCGACGACCAGGCGCGCGCCAGGTTCGCCGACCATAAAGCCGCGCTGCGGCAGGCGACGAAGTGACGCGAGTTGTATGGCGCCCCATGGCGCTGGAAGATCGTGAAGCCATTCTCGAGCACATCGCCCAAGACAACCCTATCGCGGCCTGCGAGATCGACGACGAGATCGAGGTGAAAGCTGAGCAGGCTCGGCAGCATCCAACGCTCTACCGCCCGGGTCGCGTGCGAGGCACACGCGAGGCTGTTGTGCGGCCGAACTATGTCCTCGTCTACCGCGTCGAGGGGAAGGACGATGACCGGGTGATCGTTGTGCTGCGTGTGCTTCACGCCGCGCAGCAATGGCCGCCCAACCCGTCTCACTGACGTCGTTTGACCGCCTCCGCGAACAGGGGTAGGCGCGTCAACGTGGCCGCCTTCACCCGGCATCCCCAGCCCCGCACAGGCAAAATCTCCCCGTCGAACAATGCGTTTTCACACTCGGTTTCCCGCCAGCGCGCGGAGCAACCGGAGCCGTTTCACACTTTGTTCTGGCTTTCGACACTTTGTTATCCGAAACCTCTCTCTCAGGCGTTGCACAACAAAGTGTAGAAATCGCTTCAGAGGGGAGAGTGCCTCTCTGTCTGCGCCATGGGCGTGGCAGAGTGTGAAAATTCCGGAGGCGATGCGGACAGCGCTCTCGGGAGGTTGGACAACAGAGTGTTGAATGTGCCTGTCGGCGTTGAGCTTTCCGGCACTCATGTCGGCTGCAAACAAGCTCCTCCGATTGAGGCGATCTGCGAGGGGCCAAGGCCTTAAAGTCGCCGAACTCAGTTGCTTCGAAGTGGTTGGGATTCCGGTTCCGTCGACGTTTCGTTCGCGCGAAAGCGGCAGCTGCGGCGCCGGTGTGAATAACAAAGTGTCGAAGACGCTTGTTGCCGTTGGAGTTCTGCTCCGCTTGACCGCAATCGCGTATGTGACCATCGGTCATGCATCATGCACGAGCAACTGCAGTCCCAGCAGTCGCCGACCCTGTCACAGTGCGTGCTCGGCGGCTTCGATGAGCTGAACGAGGTCAAGCGATGGCTGGCCCTCGAAGACTACGGCACTTCGAATTGATGCACTGTTCACCCAGGGCTTAGGGCGTGGAAGTCCGCGTCCATGGGACCGATGCGATGCGGATGTCGCCAGGGGGCATCGCGCAGCCCTCGCTGCAACAGCGACTCGACTCCGAGCAGGGTGGCAAAGATTGCCATGCGTACCGCGACGCCGTTGTCTGTCTGGCGAAAGATGGCCAGCCGCGGATCGCCGTCAAGGTCGGTGCTGAGATCGTTGGCGCCAGGCGACGAATCGCGCGGCAGCGGGTGCATGAGCACGGTCGAGACTCCGCAATGGGTGTCGACGAATGCACGGTCCACGCGGAAATCCGGCGTATACCCCTCGCGCATCTCGCCTGACATCCGTTCGCGCTGGATGCGCGTTGCGTAGACGAGATCCGCGTCATGCAAGCCCTGGCGCAGCACGCGCCGCGTTTCAATCAAATGGCCATTCGCAGCGACCCTGTCACAGATCGCCGGAGGCATTTCCAGTCCTGGCGGGGCGATCAACGTGAAACGCATGCGCGATCGCTGTGCAAGCAATTTGATCAGTGAGTGCACCGTACGCCCATGACGCAGGTCGCCGACCATCGCGATATGCGCGCCGTCGACATGCTTGCCCAGGCGCGCGAATTCATCCTCGATGGTGTACAGATCGAGCAGTGCCTGGCTCGGGTGTTCCCCAGGGCCGTCTCCTCCGTTGACCACCGGGACATGCGTTGCCCGTGCGAATTCGGCCACTGCGCCTTGCTCTGGGTGGCGCACCACCAGGGCGTCGCAGTAGCCGCTGATCACCCGGCTGGTGTCGGCGATGGACTCCCCCTTGGCCATCGAGGAGAAGGTGAACCCTGTGGTGTCGCACACCGCTCCGCCCAGGCGGCAGAACGCAGCCGCGAAGCTCATCCGTGTCCGCGTGCTGGCCTCGAAGAACAGGTTGCCCAGCACAGCGCCTTCCAGCACCCGGCATACCTTGTGTCGTCGTGCGATGGGTTCTGCGGCGCGGGCCGTGGCCAACAGGGCTTCGACTTGGTCACGCTCCAGGTCATCGACCGAAAGCAGGTGGGTCATGTTCAAGGCTTCCCCCACGGTAATGTCAGCGTCTTGACATAGGTACAAGCGCGCATCGACTCCAGCAACCCCTCCTTGTCGCCAAGACCGGAATTCTTGATGCCGCCGAAGGGAGCGAGCGCCGAGCGGGCACCGGGAACGTCCCAGACGTTGAGGTTGCCGACTTCAAGCGAATGAAACATCCTGTCGATCACGTCGAGCCGATTGGTGCACAAGCCCGAGGACAGACCGTAGTCGCTGGCGTTGGCGATCGCGATTGCCTCATCCACTGTGTCGAATGTGATCACCGGGGCCACAGGGCCGAAGGTCTCCTCGCGCACCAGGTCGAAATCGGGTCGAACATCGTCGACCACGGTCGGCGCGTACGCCGCGCCATGGCTCTGGTTGCCGAGAAGAACCCGGCCCCCACGCGCAGCCGCGGCGTCGACCCTAGCCCGCAACGCACCGGCGGCATCGGCATCGATCACGCAGCCGATGCGGTTGCTCAGGTCAAACGGGTCGCCGTGGCTCCACTCGCGGCTAGCCTCGACCAGCGCCTCGACAAAGACCTGGTGCAGCGCTCGCTGCACCAGGATGCGCTTAACCGCCGTGCAGCGCTGACCCGAGTTGGCATAGGCGCCTTGGGCCGCCAGCTTCGCCGAAGCTTCGGGGCAGGCGTCGTCCATCACGATCAGGGCGTCGTTGCCGCCGAGCTCCAAAACGACGCGGCGATAGCCGGCGGCCCTGGCCAGCTCATGCCCGGCCTCGACCCCGCCGGTAAAACTGAGCATTTCAACTTCGGGGCTGTCCAGCAGAACACCCGCGATAGCCCTGGCATCACCGACCAGCACTTGGAACATTGGCTCCGGCAGTCCGGCCTCGCGAAGCAGCGCCGCGAAACGCAGCGCCGACAGCGGTACTCTGCTTGATGGGCGCAGGACCATGCGGTTGTTGGTCGCAATGGCCGGAACCGCCTTGTGCGCAACTTGGTGCAGTGGGTGGTTAAAGGGAGTGATCGCGGCAATCACCCCCAACCGCGGCTCGCGCTGGCTTACCGTGCGGCTGCGTGCGCCGCCGACGCGCGCATCGCCAGCGAAGCACTGCGCCTCGTCGCGGAGCACCTCGGCAGCCGCCAAGTGCAAGAGCTCTACGGTGCGATCGACCTCAGCCAGAGTGTCCCGCAATCCCAGACCCGACTCGCTGCTGATCAGCCGCGCGAATGTCGGGGCCTGGGCCGCGAGCGCATTCGAGGTCGTTCCCAGAATGCGTGAGCGCTCGGCCCGGCTGAGCGGTGCCTTGTAGCGGGCTGCGCGCGTGATCGCCGCGCGCACCAAGTCAGGCCCGAATTGCGCGAGCTCCGCGATGAGTTCGCCATTGAAAGGGTTGCGCACGGTCAGCGTCGGACTGGCCTGCAAACCCGTCGGAAAGTCCATTTAAGTCACTCCATGAGATCACACGAGAAGCAGCAAGGCGCTGAGCACACATACGCCTGTGACGACGCGTGCAAACCAGCGCGCCGGAATCGCCACCAGGAGCCGTTTTCCGGCCCAGGATCCGTCGAGCGAAACCACCAGAAGCAACGCGCCACGGCCCAGCAGGTGCGATGGCGTGAGGCCCCCGACTCCGTAGATCAGGATCTTGGGTAGGTTCATCGCCAGGGAGCTCAATGCGTAGGTTGCGATGTAGCGCTCCTTGACCAGACCTGCCGACAACAACAGCGGCCCCTTGACCACATTGCCGCTGCCCAGCGCCCCCGAGCACAGCCCGTAGAACAACCCGAAAACAGGAAGCTGCACCGTCGACGGCAAATCAGGTAACGGCAGCGCAGGTAGCGTGATGAGAAGCAGGATGCATACCCCGAGAATCTGCCTGAACCACGCCTCTGGCAACATCAGCAGCAGCAGTGACCCAGCCGCTGCGGCTGGAGCAGCCCACAGCAACAGCCTCCGCCCGACGTACCAGTCGATCTCACGCCAGAACAGGGCCAGCTTGCTGATGTTCTGGAACAATAAATAGACTGTGAACACCGCGACGCCTGGCTTGCCGTCAAACTCCCACACGAATAGCGGCAGCAGCGCCGCGCTGCCCACCCCCAGCGCGGACGATGCGACGGACGAGGCGAACACCGCGCTCAGGGAGAGCGGCTCCCGGCTCACGCTCAGCAACCAAGTCCATCCCACGCTCACGCCGCTGCGGTGACGTTGGTGCCGACGAGCAAGCGCTCCGCCAGCGCGTCGCAGTCGGAATCGGAGCGAGGGTCGATCGCATCGAGATGGCGTTCGCGCAGGCGCCGTAGTGTTCCAGCCCGGTTGCGTCCGCGGGGCAAAGTTGCGTAAATCGGCACGGCGAGCCCCCAACTGCGGTAAATCTCGATCGAACCAATCAGACCGATCACGTCCGCAGCCACGTGCACGATACCAAGCGTAGCTTCGCGAACAAATCCAGCGTCGAGCAGCGCTGGGTTGTTGGCCTCAATGATGTCCCCGCCGAGCTCAGCCACCAGGATGTCACAGCCGTGGGACGTCAACCTTGCGAGCATCAGTTGCGCCACCTGCAGCACCGCTTCGTGCTCGGTGTAGGTCGACGCAAGGCCTGCGTCGGGGAAGTCCATGCAGAAGTCGGCGCCCGCCTCGCGCATCGCAACGATGTCGCGCATCCTCCCGGTGCCGCTGAGCTTGGTGGCGCCGACCTGCAAGCCGCGGCGCTTGAAGGCACGGATCAGTCCGGCGCATGTGGTGGTCTTTCCAACTTCGGCCGCAGTACCTCCGACCAGCAATACCGGGGCTATGCGGCTGGGCGTCACCACGGGGACCTCGCTGAGTTCGCTAAGTATCTGCGCGCGCCCCTCTCGGCTGAGCGCACCCAGAAGTTCCACCTTGGTGAACGGCGGCGCACCGACCATTGCGCCGCGGCCGACAATTCCGCCGCGCGCCAGCAAGTCCAGAACCGGCGCACGCTCGAGCTCGAGACCCACCGGAACCTCACCATATTCCGAGGTGCTCGAATGCCGGTTAGCAACCACGCCGATGAAGCAGTCGCCCGGGTACAAGCGTACATCGCGCGCGTGCACATTCTCGATCTCGGCAATCGAGCCAGGGTGACCGAGCACACGCCCGAGTACGACCATTCCCTCCACGATCCGCAGATCGTTACGGAACACCGGTTCGCCTGCGAGCGCGGCGCCGGCCAAGCGAGCATTCGACGCGATCACCTTGACCTCGAACGTGGAGCGCTCGCCCGCGGCGGATTCGATTGCGACTTTCATGGCGCCTCCTGATGAACCCCAGCGGCGCCGATAGCAGACATGAATCGTTCCTTGTTGATTCGCGGTGGAATCCGCGGCCTTCCCAGGTCGGCTCGGCTGCCTTTGACGCAACGCACCTCGATGAAGCTACTGCCGCGGCGCTGCAGTAGCTCGCCAAGCACCCCCCGTAGCTCGGCGGCTTCCCCTACGGAAGCCACGTGGGCGTAGCCGGCCGCCGACGCGAAGCGTCCCAGCTCCAGCGCCGCGGCGGCGGTCGGCTGGCCGCCGACGGAATCGTGGGCACCATTGTTGATCACCACGTGCAGCAAGTTCGCTGCCTGGGCGCAGTGGCTCAGTGCGCCCATATGCATGAGCATCGCGCCGTCACCGTCCAGGCAGACGACGCAGCGCCGGGGGCGCGCCTGGGCGATCGCGAACGCAATCGCCGCAGCGTGCCCCATGCCACCCACGGCGAGAAAGTCCAGCGCGTGGTCCATGCCGCGGCGCGCGCGGATTTCGAATAGCTCGCGTGCAGCCATTCCAGTGGTGGTGACGGTCACTGCATCAGAGGGCAGGGCATCGATGCATGCCTCGAGCGCCTGTTCGCGCGCCAGTCCGCCTGCAAGCCCAGCCGCTCGGACGCACCCGTCGCCGAAGCTGGAGGAGAACAGGCCACGGCGCACCAGCAGGGCTACCGGCTCGCCTAGGTACTTCGCCTGCTGCACGGCTTCGTCAAGTTGAGCCCAGCAGCGCGAGGCTTCATGCTCGAGGAGCGCATGGCGCAGACCACAAGCCTGCAGCAGCGCAAGCGTCACGGCACCTTGTCGCTGGTGCTGCGGTTCGTCCGCGGCACCTTCGGGTTCGCCGCGCCAGCCTACGAGCAGCAGCATCGGCACGCCACACACCTGGCGTGCCGCCAGCGACAGCAGCGGGTTCATGGCATTGCCCAGCCCGGAGTTCTGCATATAGACCATACCCAGGGTTCCGGTGGCAAGATAGTGGCCCACCGCCGTCCCTACCGCGGCGCCTTCGTTACAGGCGATCAAGTGCCGGTGCGCCGGCAATCTTGTTCGGAGGGCACTACAGAATTGGCGCAGCAGGGTATCCGGGACTCCTGCGAAATATGTCACATCCCGTGCCAGCTAGGCATCTACAAAGGCCCCGGCGTCGACCCCATTCACGCACGCTGTCATTCGGCCTCCAACTGCGCTCGAATAGCTCCCGGCAGATAGTTGCGCTCGTCGCGCTCGAGATCCGAGTAGCGGAGAAGTTCGAAGATCTCTGACATCGCCGCCACCTTGGTCTCGACAGGTTCGATCGAGTCGTTGGCTTTGATTTCGGCGCAGGTCTGCTGCATGGCTCGCATCGCGGAGCGAATGCTGTGGTTGGCCCAGATGATTCCGGCGAGTCCCGCCTGCTGCAGAACCTTGGCAGACGTACGGTAGTAGGTTGTCGGGACTGCCAAGAGGGGGAGCTCGCCGCGCCAGCGGGCGGCGAACTCGATCACCTCCTCGGCGTCTTGCCGCTTGGAGTGGATCAGGATCGCATCGGCGCCCGCTTCGGAGTACGCCTTCGCACGCTCCAGCGCCTCGTCCA
>JAKBBK010000090.1 GCA_021808525.1 Pseudomonadota bacterium | reverse complement strand
CGGCGGGCGCTTTTCCAGAAAGGCCTGCACGCCTTCGAGGGTGTCGGGTTCGTGGAAATTGCACACCATGGTCTGCGAGGCGAGCTGGTAGGCGCCGGCCAGGCCCATTTCCATCTGGCGGTAGAACTGCGACTTGCCCAGGGCGATCGCCTGCGCGGGCTTGCCCAGGATCGAGGCCACCAGGGCCTCGAGCTCGGCCTCCAGCCGATCCGCCGGGACCGCGCGGTTGACCAGGCCCCAGTCGGCGGCGGTGGCGGCGTCGATGAAATCCCCGGTCAGCAGCATTTCCATGGCCCGCTTGCGGGGCAGGTTGCGCCCCAGGGGCACGCTGGGCGTGGAACAGAACAGCCCGAGGTTCACGCCGGAGGTGGCGAAACTCGCGTCCAGGCTGGCCACCGCCAGGTCGGCCTGCGCGACCAGCTGGCAACCCGCCGCGGTGGCCATGCCGTGCACGCAGGCGATCACCGGCTGCGGCAGGGCCACCAGGTCCTGCATGAACTTTCCGCACAGGTCGAAGAGTTCATGGATGCCCTCGCTGCCGGCCTGCGGGCGCATTTCACGCAGATCGTGCCCGGCGCAGAAGGCCTTGCCGGCGCCGCGCAGCACCACCACCCTCGCCTGCGCGTCCTCGCGCAGGGCTGCCAGCGCCTCGCGCAGGGCCAGCAGCAAGGCGCGGGACAGGGCGTTGAAGGCCCGCGGGCGGTTCAGGGTCAGCGTGACCACGCCACGCGTGTCGCGATCGACCAGCAAGGGGCTGTCTGCGGCCGCGGCGGAGGCGGCGGGGTCGGTGACGGCGGACATCGGGACTCTCCAGTCGGGAATGGACGGCGCCCGGGCGAGCCGGCCGCCAGGAGCAAGCGTAGCGGAGTTCAGGGTCGCGGGGTTCCGACGCGGCCGCAGGGCACCGGCTCAGGATTCCAGCCCGGCCAGCACGCGCACATGCTCGACCACGCTGCGGCCCAGCGCGCTGAGGTTGTAGCCGCCTTCCAGGCAGGACACGATGCGTCCCTGGCAGACCTCGTCGGCGACTTCGCGAATGGCGCGCGTGATCCAGGCGTAGTCGGCCTCCACCAGGCCCATCTGGGCCATGTCGTCCTCGCGGTGGGCATCGAAACCGGCGGAAATGAAAATCATCTGCGGGGCGAATTCGCGCAGGCGCGGCAGCCAGCGCTGCGCGACCACCTCGCGCACCTGGGCGCCCGCGCTGTAGGCCGGAAGCGGCACGTTGAGCATATTGGGCGCCGGATCCTCGGTGCCGCTGTAGGGATAGAAGGGATGCTGGAAAAAGCTCACCATCAGCACCCGCGAATCGCCGGACAGGATGTCCTCGGTGCCGTTGCCGTGGTGCACGTCGAAATCGACCACGGCCACCCGCTCCAGGCCCCTGCGGTCCAGTGCGTGACGCGCCGCGACGGCGACGTTGTTGACAAAGCAGAAACCCATGGCGCGGTCGTGGGTGGCGTGGTGTCCGGGCGGACGCACCGCGCAAAAGGCATTGTCCAGCGTGCCGTCGAGCACGGCGTCGGTCGCGGCCACCGCGGCGCCGGCCGCGCGCAGCACCGCGCGCAGGGTATGGGGATTCATCAGCGTGTCCGGGTCGATCCAGGCGTAGCCCTCGTCGAGCCTGCCCCGATCGCGCAATTCGGCCAGGTACAGCGCGCTGTGCGCCAGTTCCAGCTCCTGCTCCTGGGCCAGCGGCACCGGCGGGCGCTGCAGCGCCCAGTCAAGCCCGGCGCTGATCAGGCGGTCCTCGATGGCCGCCAGGCGGGCCGGACATTCGGGATGGTCCTGGCCCATCTCGTGGCGGGCACAGTCGGGGTGGGTGTAGTACCCGGTGCGCATGATGTCTCCTGGGTGGATGCGGGCCGGTGCCGGCGGGCACGCACAGGCACAATAACCCTCCTCGACCCTGGATTGTGCTCCCGCCCGGAGGGCGGCGGATTGCGATGAATCACGAACTCGGCGGACTGGTGGCGCAACTCGACGGCGTGCTGGTGGGCAAGCACGCACAGCTCGAACTGGCCGTGTGCTGCCTGGTGGCCGGCGGTCACCTGCTCATCGAGGATCTTCCCGGCGTGGGCAAGACCACCATGGCCCAGGCTCTCGCCCATGGATTCGGGCTGGGCTTCACGCGGGTGCAGTTCACCGCCGACCTGCTGCCCGCCGACCTGCTGGGCGTGAGCATGCCCGAGCGCGAGACGGGAGTCTTCCGCTTTCATCCCGGGCCGGTGTTCACCCAGGTGCTGCTGGCCGACGAGATCAACCGGGCGCCCCCGAAAACCCAGAGCGCCCTGCTGGAGGCCATGGAAGAGCGCCAGGTCAGCGTGGACGGTCGGTCGCACGCGCTGCCCGAGCCCTTTTTCGTGATCGCCACCCAGAACCCCCACGACCAGCGCGGCACCTACGCGCTGCCCGAATCCCAGCTGGATCGCTTCCTCATGTGCCTGTCGCTGGGCTATCCGGACGCCGCCTCGGAGCGCGCCCTGCTGCTGGGCGAGGATCGGCGCGAGCTGCTGCGACGCCTGCCGGCGCGCCTCGACCGCGACGCGCTGCTGCGCCTGCAGCAGCAGGCACAGCGCGTGCACGTGGCCGCCGCGCTGGCCGATTACGTGCAGCGCCTGCTCGCCGCCAGCCGCGACAGCCGCGGCCTGGTGGCCGGGCTGAGCCCGCGCGCCGGCCTGGCGCTGCTGCGCGCGGCGCGCGCGCATGCGCTCATGCAGGGCCGCGACTACTGCTCGCCGCAGGACGTGCAGCAGGTATTCCCCGCCGTGGCCGCCCATCGGCTGATGGCGGTGGGCGAGCACGCCGGGGCCGGGCCCCAGGTGCGGGCCCTGCTGCAGGACCTGCTGCAGCACGTGGCGCTGTAGCCCGCGGCGCCATGCACGCGCCCGCCCCGCCCCGCAGGCCGCGATCGGCCGGCCCGCGCGAGCGCTTCGCGCAATGGGCCCTGGCGCGCCATGCGCCCGGGCCCAGCACCCTGCTGGGCCAGCGCAATGTCTACATCCTGCCCACCGCGGCAGGCTGGATGTTCGCGCTCACGGTGGTGGTGCTGCTGCTGGGATCCATCAACTACCAGCTCAACCTGGGCTATCTGTTCACCTTCGCGCTGGCCGGCAGCGCGCTCATGTCCATGCACGTCACCCATGCCAATCTGCGCGGCGTGCGCGTGTCGGTGGCGCAGGCGACCGAGCCCGAGCTGTACGCCGGACGGCCCGCCACGCTGGCGCTGCGCCTGCGTGCCGAGCGCGGCGCGCGCTGGGGCCTGCTGGCACGGCTGGACGACGGCGGCGCACAGGTGGCGGACCTGCAGCCCGGCACCGAGGTCGAGCTGGCGCTGGCCTGGACCCCACCTCGCCGCGGGCGCCTGCCCTGGCCGGCGCTGCGCCTGGAGACCCGCTTTCCCCTCGGACTGTGGCGCGCCTGGAGCGTGTGGCGCCCGCCCGAGCGCCTGTGGGTCTATCCGGCACCCGAGCAACCCTGCCCTGCGCTGCCCGCGGCCCAGGCGCTGGCCGGCGAGGGTGCCGCCCGGCGCATCGGGCAGCACGACGAGCTCGACGAGCTGCGCGCCTGGCGGGACGGCGACGAACTGCGCCGCGTGGTGTGGCGCAAGACCCGGGGCGAACAACGCGTGGTGCGCGCCGCGGGCAGCTCGCCAGCGCGCCTGCGGCTATGGCTGGACTGGGACGCGGCGGGCGCCGCGGCCGACACCGAGGCTCGGCTGCGACGCCTGAGCGCCTGGGTGCTGGCCGCGCGTGCCCGGGAGCTGGACTACGGACTGCGCCTGCCCGGGCGGGCCTTGCCCCCCGCCGCCGGTGACGCGCAGGCACGGGCCTGCCTGCGCCTGCTCGCCGCCTGGGGACTGCCGCAGGAGCAAGGGCATGACTGAATCCGCCGCCGCGCCGCGCCCCGGGCCGGCCGCCCGCCTGCGCGCCCTGCCGACGCAGGCGCAGGACACCCTGCTGGTGCTGGCGGTGGCGGCCATGAGCGTGGCGCCGCTGCTGCCGCGCCTGCCCGCCTGGGCCGGCCTGTTCAGCCTGGCCCTGCTGCTGTGGAGAGGCTCGCTGGCCTGGCGCTCGCGCCCCCTGCCCTCGCGCCTGCTGCTGGCGGGCCTGCTCGCGGCCGCCGTGGCCGCGGTGCTGCTGCGCTACCACAGCGTGGCCGGGCGCGACCCCGGCGTGTGCCTGGTGTGCATGCTGCTGGCGCTCAAGCTGCTCGAGGTGCGTCGCAGGCGCGACGCCTACGTGGTGTTCTACCTCGGGCTGTTCTGCGTGTTCGCGCAGTTCCTGTACGCCCAGTCCGCGCCGGCCGCGGCGTGGATGCTGGCCTGCACCCTGGGATGGCTGACCGCGCTGATCGACGCCAACCTGCCGGGTCGTCGCCCACCCCTGGCGCGGCGCCTCGGGCTGGGACTGCGCCTGATCGGCCTGGGCCTGCCCGTGATGGCCGCGCTGTTCCTGCTGTTTCCGCGCCTGAGCGGGCCGCTGTGGAGCCTGCCCGACGATGCGCGCGCGCGCACCGGCCTGGCCTCGGACATGGACCCGGGCGCGATCGCGCGCCTCGCCCTGGACGACAGCGTGGCCTTCAACGTGCGCTTCCTGGGCAGACGTCCGCCGCAGAGCGCGATGTACTGGCGCGGCCCGGTGTTGGGGGCCTTCGACGGTCGGCGCTGGAGCGCGCTGCCGCCGTACCCGCGGGGCCGCGGCGCGTCGCCCCCGACCTTGCACGGACTCGGAGAGCCCGTGCGCTATACCGTCACCCTGCAGCCCACGCAGCGCCATTTCGCCTTCGCGCTGGACGCCCCCGCGAGCGCGCCGGCGCTGAGCGGCCAGCCCGGCACCCAGCTGCGCCTGAGCCACGACCTGGAGCTTCGTTCCAACCATGCGCTGAGCCAGGTCACGCGCTACACCCTCGACTCCTGGCTGCGCCATGACGGGGAGCAGCCGGAGCCGGCCGCCCGCTTGCGCGCCTACACCCGCCTGCCCGCGGGGGACGATCCGCGCACCGTGGCGCTGGGGCGCGAGCTGGCGCGCCGCGAGGCCGCCGGTGGGCCTCGGGCGGTGGCGGCGGCGGCGCTGCGCATGTTCCGGGAGCAGCCCTTTCGCTACAGCCTGCATCCCGGCACCTACACCGGCCCCGACGCCATCGACCAGTTCCTGTTCCAGCGTCGCGTCGGCTTTTGCGAGCATTACGCGCAGGCCTTCGTGGTGTTGATGCGGGCCGCGGGCATTCCGGCGCGCGTGGTCACCGGCTACCAGGGCGGCTCCGAGAATCCCGTGGATGGCCTGTGGGTGGTACGCCAGAGCGACGCCCATGCCTGGGCGGAATACTGGGTCGCGGGCAGCGGATGGCTGCGTGCCGACCCCACCGCCATGGTCGACCCCTCGCGCATCGACCGCAGCGGCCAGACCCTGGACGCCGCCGAGCCCCTGCTCGGCCTGGCGATGCTCGGCCCCCGCGACGCCACCGCGCTGCGCTGGCTGCGCAACCTGGGGGACGCGGTGGACCAGAGCTGGAACGATTGGGTGCTCGAGTACGGTCAGACGCGTCAGCGCCGCCTGTTGCGTGAACTCGGACTGGCCTCCACCGATCCGGCCCGCCTGGGCGGCGACGCCGCGCTCAGCCTGGGCCTGCTGCTGGCGCTGGGGGGCGCCTGGCTGCTGTGGCGCGGGCGCCCGCGCCGCGATCCCTGGCAGCGGGCCTATGCGCTGCTGTGCGCAAGGCTGCGGCGCGCGGGGGTGGACGCTCCTCCTACCCAGGCTCCGGCGGCGCTGGCTCGCGGCCTGGGCCCGGACCCGCGGCTGCAGGGGCTTCGAGCACTGCTGATGGAGCTGGAGCTCGCCCGCTACGCCCCCTCGGGAGCCGACGCGCGCACGCTGCGCCGGCTGGCATGGCGCGCGGCGCGGGTGCCGATCCCGCGCCGTGCCGATCGGGCAGGCGAGGCGCTTCGGAACGGCGAGGCGCTTCGGACAAGCAGAGCCGATCACGACGCAGGGGACACCATGCGGCGGGACTCGTCGTAAACTTTTCGGCGCACGCTCTGCCGGGCCGATCCGTGGCTGCCCGGGGACCGAGCCAGCCTGGGGCGGCCTGGCATGCAGACCGGTTCGCCCGTACGTCCAGGAGACCCATGATGCATCCCCGACGCCTTTCCAGCCAACTCGTGGCCGCGCTGCTCAGCGCCGGCATGCTCGCGCTGCCCCCCGTGGCGCGGGCCGACCTGATCGGCACCCAGCAGATCGCCCGCCAGGCCGGCGGTCAGGGCGCGGCCGACATCGCGCATGACCGCACGGTGGTCGCGCAATTCCTGGCCCGCGCCGACGTGCGCCACCGCATGGAGCAGATGGGGGTCAGCGCCGACCTGACCCGGCAGCGCGTGGCCGCGCTCAGCGACTCCGAGGTGGCCAGCCTGGCCTCGCGCATCCAGACCATGCCCGCGGCGGGCACGCTGGGCTTCCAGGAAACCGTGATCATCCTGCTCGTGGCCATCCTGGTCGTGGTCGCGATTTGATGGCCGGCCTCGGAGCCGGGTCGCGCCCGCCCAGCCCCTCGAGGCGGGCGAAACGACTCGGGGTGGCCCTGGTGCTTGTCGCCGCGCTGGGAGGCTGCGCGTTGCCCATCGCCTCGGGACCGCCGCAGTTCCGCGATGGCAGGCTCCTGCACCCCCCGGCCGGCCTGCCCGGGCAGGCACGCGTGGCCGGCGTGCCCTTCTACCCCGACGACACCAACGCCTGCGGCCCGGCCTCGCTGGCCGAGGTCCTGCGCTTCGCCGGAGTCGATACCGACGTCGATCGCCTGAAGCCGCAACTCATCACCCCGGCGCTGGACGGCACCCTGCAGTACGACATGCTCGGCGCGACGCGGCGCGCGGGTCGCGTGGCCTACGTGATCCGGCCCAGCCTGGGCGAGTTGTTCGACAACGTCGCCCACGGCCGCCCGGTGGTGGTGCTGCAGCGCCTGGGCATCCCGGGCAACGTCTGGCATTTCGCCGTGGTGGTCGGCTACGACCTGCAACACGACAGCGTCACGCTGCGCTCGAGCACGGCGCGCGCGCTGGTGCTGTCCATCGGGCAGTTCGATGCGACCTGGGCGGGCGGTGGGCGCTGGGGCTTCGTGGCCCTGCGTCCCGGCGAGTTCCCGGCGCAGGTCCAGCCCCTGCGCTACCTGGAGGCGGTGGCGCCGATGGAGACCGTGGCCCCGCGGGCCGCGCGCCAGGCCTATCGCGACGCGCTGGCCCGCTGGCCCGACTCCTGGGTGGCGATGATGGGCCTGGGCAACCTGGCCTATGCGCGCAAGGACTACACGCAGGCCGCGGCCCGCTTCGCGCAGGCCGCGCGCGCCCATCCAGGCGACGGGGATCCCTTGAACAACCTGGCCCAGGCCCTGCTGGCGGCGGGGGACCTGCGCGGCGCGCGCGGCGCCGTGGATCAGGCCGTGGCCATCGGCAAGCCCAATGCTCCGGTCTACGCCCGGACCCGCGAACAGATCGAGGCCGCGGCGGCTTCTTCCCCGGGACGCTGAAAGGCCCGGCCCCGCCCGGCCCTTCAGCCCAGGCGGCGGGCGCGCTCGCTGGGGCTGACGATGTCGGTCAGGCGGATGCCGAACTTGTCGTTGACCAGTACCACTTCGCCGCGGGCGATCAGAAAGCCGTTGACCAGCACGTCCATCGGTTCGCCGGCCAGCCTGTCGAGATCCACCACCGAGCCCTGCGCCAGTTGCAGGAGCTCGCGGATCTGGATCTTGGTGCGCCCGAGCTCCACCGACAGCGTGACCGGGATGTCCATCACCAGGTCGAGCTGTTCCGGAACGGCACCGCCGGGCGCGGGGTCGGGCTGCAATTGCGCGAAACTGGCGCGCTGCGCCTGCGGCGCGGCCGCCTGGGCTTCGGCTTCCACCGGCCCCTGTTCAGCCAGCGCGGCTTCCCAGTCGTCGGCCATCGCGGCATCCGACGCCGCGGTGTCGGTCAGCTCATTCATTGCGCCGGGTTGCTCGGGTTCGGCCATGGTCTGGGTGCGGATGAAAAAGGGGTTGCGGAAGCTGTGCGCGCGAGTCGGGGCCGGTGTTCAGCGCAGATGGGCCTTCGGGGACTGGCCCAGCCCGGCTTCCGCGAGCAGGCGCTGGCGCACCTTGATGGCCATGGCGTCGTCGCGCTGTCCGTATTCTGCGACCAGCACCGGGATTCCGTCGACGCGCGCCACCACGGTCTCGGGCATGTCCACCGGGATCACGTCGCCCACGCGCATGCTCAGGAGTTCGCGTACCAGCACGTTGCGCTGCAGCAGCTCCACGCGCATCTCGACCTCCGCCTCGCGCATCTCGCTTTGCAGGGCCTGCATCCAGCGCTGGTCCACCTCGTTGCGGTCGGTGGTCATGCCGGTGGTCATCTGGTCGCGGATGGGCTCGACCATGCTGTAGGGAATGCAGATGTGCAGCGAGCCGCCCCCGCCCTCGATCTCCACGTCGAAGGTGGAGGTGATGACCACCTCCGTCGGCGTGGCGATGTTGACGAACTGCGGGTTGACCTCGGAGCGCAGCACCTCGATGTCCAGGCCCAGCACCGGGCTCCACGCGCTGCGGTATTCCTTGAACACCATGTCCAGCATGCGCCCGATGATGCGCTGCTCCAGGTTGGTGAAGTCGCGCCCCTCGATGCGGGCATGGAATCGCCCGTCGCCCCCGAAGAAATTGTCGACCACGCTGAACACCAGGCGCGGATCGAAGATGAACAGCGCGGTACCCCGCAGCGGCTTGAGCTGGACCAGGTTGAGGTTGCTGGGAACCACCAGGGTACGGATGAATTCGCTGTATTTGAGCAGGCGCACCGACGACACCGAGATCTCGCTGGAACGCCGCAGGAAGTTGAACAGCCCGACACGCCACAGGCGCGCGAAGCGTTCGTTGATCACCTCCAGCGTGGGCATGCGCCCACGAACGATGCGGTCCTGGCTGGCGAGGTCGTAGGGGCGCACCCCACCCTCGTCGACTTCCTCGACCTCGGGCTCGGTGTCCTCGCCGGTGATGCCCTGCAACAGGGCATCGACTTCGTCCTGGGATAAGACGTCCTTGACCATGGATGCGCCGCGCGGGCGGTGGGATGGGCTTTCGGGATGTTCAGCGCAAGCTGCCGGCCGCGCCCGGATGCTCCGGCCCGCTGGCGGACCGCACCGGACGGGCTTGGCATACTGTAAACGACACGTCGGGCACCGGACTGAATGGGCGCTTCAGGACTTCACACATAGGTGTTGACCAGGCCGCGCAGCCAGCCCGGGGAGCTCGGGGCCAGCGCGCCTGCCGGCACGGCGTCCAGCGCGGACTCGCCGCGCGCGGTGGCGGAGCGCGAACGCGAGCCGCCGTGGCCGCCCTCGCGGGGGCTGCCGGTGCCGACGGAGGCCTGGCCCAGGTGGATGCCGGCCCCGGCGAACATGTCGTGCAACTGCGGCAGCGCGCTTTCCACCGCCTGGCGCACCGCCTGGTGCGGCGAGGCGAATTGCGCATTGACCTGACCGCCCTGCATCTGCAACTGCACCTCCAGGGGGCCGAGCTGCGGCGGGTTGAGATGCAGCGTGGCGGTCTGCAGCTTGCCGTCCACGGCCATGAGCATCTGCTGGCCCAGTTCCTGCCCCCAGGG
>JAKBBK010000089.1:4306-9704 GCA_021808525.1 Pseudomonadota bacterium | reverse complement strand
GATCTGCTGCGCCAGTATGTCGAACACATCGAGAAGGTTCTGCCGTGAAAGCGCACAAGTTCTACTCCGAGGGGTCGCACCACTGGTACGTCATCTACGACCAGGACGAGACGCGGGTCATCGACTCCAACGTCTATGCCTGCCAGGTGGACGGGCACACGCTGCTGTGCGATCCTGGTGGATTCGAGGTGTTCCCGCAGGTGTTCGCCTCCCTGGTGGACGTGCTGCCGCCGTCCAGCGTCGAGCAGGCCTTCGTCAGCCACCAGGACCCCGACATCGCCTCCAGCCTGCCGCTGTGGAACGCCTGCAACAAGGGCATCACCTGGCATACCTCGCGCCTGTGGGTGGGCTTCATCCGCCATTACGGCGCGCTGGACGCCACCATCCAGGGCATTCCCGACGATGGCGGCGAACTCACGCTGGGCTCGGCGCGCCTGCAGGCGATCCCCGCGCACTACCTGCATTCCTCGGCCAATTTCCACCTGTACGACCCGCAGGCCAAGGTCCTGTTCAGCGGGGACGTGGGCGCCGCGCTGCTGCCTCCGGGGCATGACGCCTTCGTGGATCGCCGCGAGGTGGACTCGCCCAAGGCCTTCGACGAGCACATCCGCCACGCCGAGTACTTCCACAAGCGCTGGATGCCCAGCAACGACGCCAAGCGTGACTGGTGCGAGCGCGTGTCGCGCCTGGACATCGACTTTCTCTGTCCGCAACACGGCGCCATCTACAGTGGCACGAACGTGAAGCGCTTCATCGACTGGTTCGCCGCGCTCGACGTCGGCTCGGCCGTGCACTCCCGCTGATCTGCCATGAACGCATCGAATCCGGGCGACATGCCCCTGCAGGATCCGGCCGCCGAAGCGGGTGAGCCGCCCAGCGCCGACACCCCGACTGGTGCCGAGCCGCAAGCGCCCGAACCCGGCGCCCTGCTCGACGAGGCGCCCCCGATGTCCCTGACGCCCGCGGAAGGCGCGCCGGCAGCCGCCGCCGAACCCTCCGCTCCGGCCGTCGGCGGAGGGGCGCAGGCAGGTCTGCTGGCGCGTCTGAAATCCGACCGCGAAAGCGTGCTCGCGGCCGTCCTGAGCCTGATGCAGGACGGGGAGGACCACGCACTGCGCAACCTCAGCCTGATCGACGGGGCCGCTTGGGCGCAGCGTTTCCTGGAGCTGCGCTCGGCCATGGCCTCCACGGCCTCGGGCAAGCTGCGCGAGGCCCACGAGCGCCTCGGCGCGGCCGAGACGGGCGTGAACGACTGCACGCGCGCCTTCGAGGCCGCGGCCCAGCGACTGCGCGGCGACGAGACGGCCGCGGCGCAGACGGCCCAGGCGGCGCGGCGCGCGCAGCAGGCCAGCGCCCTGGTGCATGCGCGCGCCGGCGAAGGCGCGCAGGCGGTGGGTCGCAGCGGCGACGCACTGCTCAGCGTCGAGGCCGAGGCACGCGAGGTCAGCGGTTTCATCGGCAGCACGCAAGGCAAGCTCGCCTCCTTCGTCGAATCCGTGAACACGGTCGAGCAGTTGACGGCGGGCATCCAGGAAGTGGCCAGTCAGACCAATCTGCTGGCGCTGAACGCCGCCATCGAGGCGGCGCGCGCCGGCGAGGCCGGGCGCGGCTTCGCGGTGGTGGCCGACGAGGTGCGCAACCTGGCGCGCAAGACGGCATCGATCACCGGACGCATCGAGGACCTGACCCTGGTCATCCGCGAGAACTCGGGCAGCCTGGGACGCGACATGCAGACCGCCGTGCAGCAGGTCGAGCGCCTGTCCACCCTGCTGGCCCATGCGCAGGGCGCGGTGGGCGACGCACGGCGCGCGCTGCAGGCCACCGTCGACACCGCCGAGGCCCAGGCCGCGGGCCTGGCGCAGCTGGACCAGCAGGCGCAGGAGCGCCAGGCAAGCGAGCAGGCGGCGCAGGCCGCGCTGTCCGAGATCTCGGGCCTGCTGCAGCGCCTGACGCACGAATTGGAGCAGGCGCGCCGCGACCTGCCCACGGCCTGATCCCCACGGAGAATCCATCATGACCAGTGTGCTGCAGGAAGTCGACGAACGTTCCCGCCTGGCCGGTACCAACAAGTTCGAGTTGCTGCTGTTCCGCCTCGGGCAGGATCCCGGCGGACGCCGCGAGATCTTCGGCATCAACGTGTTCAAGGTGCGCGAGGCCCTGGTGATGCCCACCGTCACCGCGATGCCGGGGGCGCCCCAGCATGTGCTGGGGGTGGCCAACATCCGCGGCCAGATCGTGCCGGTGATCGACCTGCCGGCGGTGGTGGGATGCAAGCCCAAGGGCCTGAGCATCCTCATCGTCACCGAATACGAGCGCTCGGTGCAGGGCTTCGCGGTGGAGGAGGTGGAGGAGATCACCCGCCTGGAGTGGAGCCGCGTGCTGTCGGCCGAGGCCAACGCCGTGGGCGGCATGGTCACCAGCATCGCCCGCCTGGACACCGAGACCGACAAGAGCCGCCTGGCCCTGGTGCTCGACGTGGAGAAGGTGCTGCGCGACGTCCTGCCCTCGCGCGTGGCCGAGGTCGACGCCGCCCGCGTGGGCGCGCGCCTGGACCTGCCGCCCGGCGCGGTGGTGCTGGCGGCCGATGACTCCTTCGTGGCGCGCAGCCAGATCGAGAAGGTGCTGCAGGCGCTGAACGCGCCCTACATCATGACCAAGACCGGCAAGGAAGCCTGGGAACGCCTGCGCGCGCTGGCGCACGAGGCCCAGGTCGAGGGCCGGCCCGTCACCGACAAGGTCGCCGTGGTGCTCAGCGACCTCGAGATGCCCGAGATGGACGGCTTCACCCT
Organism: Pseudomonadota bacterium; assembly: GCA_021808525.1. Taxonomy (GTDB): domain Bacteria; phylum Pseudomonadota; class Gammaproteobacteria; order Burkholderiales; family Burkholderiaceae_C; genus Thiomonas_A. The sequence goes on along the minus strand of JAKBBK010000089.1, from coordinate 6,915 downwards.
GACGCGCCAGATCAAGCAGGACGAGCGCCTGCGCCATGTTCCGGTGGTCATCCACTCCTCGCTGACCGGGCAGGCCAACGAGGACCACGCGCGCAACGTCGGCGCCGAGGGCTACGTGGCCAAGTTCGCCGCCGAGGAACTCGGCTCGGCGATCCGCAAGGCGGTGGCCGTCGCGGCCCAGCGCGACTGAGCGAACCCGGTTCCTGAAAGGCCTGTCATGAACGCCCCCGTCCCGGACCCGGACCTGCAAGCCTGGCTGGGCAGGCGACCTCTCGACCTGCGCGAGCCGGCGCTGGGCGGGCTGGCGCCCGCCGAGCGCCAGCTGGTCGAGCTGCAACGCGATTTCGTCGACGTGGTGACCGACGGAGCCACCGAGGTGGCCTACGCGATCGCGCGCGTGCGCTTCGACTCCCGCGGGGCCCTCGCCGAGAGCCAGCAACAGGCGCAGCAGCACACCGCGCAACTGGCGGAGGTGGGCAACGGCCTCGGCCAGATCGTGCGCAGCACCGAGGACCTGCTGGGCAAGCTGCACCACGTGGACGCCGAGACCGGGCGCATCGACGCGCTGGCCGCCGACGGCGCGCGCAAGACCCAATCCATGCGCGAGCTGTTCGGCGAACTGGTGACCCAAAATGCCCGCAACCGCGCCGAGGTCGACAAGCTGCGCAGGCAGTTCGGGGAAATCGTGCAGCACATGGGGGTGATCCGCGACATCGCGCAGCGCACCAACCTGCTGGCCCTGAACGCGGCCATCGAGGCCGCGCGGGTGGGCGACGCCGGGCGCGGCTTCGCCGTCGTCGCCGAGGAGATCCGCAAGCTGGCGCAGACCTCCGAGCAATCGGTGGCGCGCATCGGCGAGTCGGTCTCGTCCATCGACAAGGCGCTGCGCACCGTGGGCCGCGGCACCGAGGACTTTTCCTCGCGCATGGACGCCAGCCAGGCGCAGGTGCACGAGATCGCCGAGCACTTCCACGACATCGCCGGAGGCGTCAGCCAGGTGGCGCGCCAGAGCACCGAGGCCACCGGCCAGCTCTCGGCCCAATCCGAGCAGTTGCATGCGGTGGATGCCCACTTCCAGACCATGGCGCAGCGCGTGCGCGACGATGCGAAATCGGCGGTCGAGCGTGGCGCTCGCATCACCGAGGCGCTGGACCTGGCGCTGGACAAGAGCCAGCGCCTGTTCAGCTCGGCCACCCAGTTCCGCACCGACTCGGCGACCAGCCGCGTGATCGGTGCGCTCGAACAGGTCACCGCCGAATTCGAGCAACGCCTGGCCCAGGCCCTGCAGCGCGGGGAGATTTCGCAGAGCGATCTGTTCGACGAGCAGTACCAGCCTGTCGCGGGCACCGATCCGCAAAAATACAACACCCGCTTCACCGACTGGTTCAAGCGCGAGATCCAGCCCATCGAGGACCGCTACGTCGAGCTTTCCGAGCAATACGTGTTCGTGCTGCTGGTCGACCGCAATGGCTATGCGGCGGCGCACAATTCGAAATTCGACCAGCCCCTGACCGGCGATCCCCAGCGCGACCTGGTCGGCAACCGCTCGCGGCGCCTGTTCAACGACCCGGTGGGCCTGGCCTCGGCCCGCAACACCAGCGAGGTGCTGCTGCAGGTCTACGCCCGGGATACCGGGGAAATCATGCGCGAGCTTTCGCGCCCGGTGCGCGTCGGGGCGCGGCATTGGGGAGCGGTGCGCCTGGGTTTTCGCTGAGCCCGCGCCGGCCGCGTTCGCAAAGCCTTCGGGATTGCGTATGCTTGGGCCATGAGCCGCTCCGCACCTTCCGCCCCGCCCCGCCCCTCCCTGCTCGGCGGCCTGCTGGCCCGCCTGCGCGGCCTGTTTCGCCCGGCCGCGGTGGACCGCAGCGGCTTCGCGGACGCCGGGGGCATCGACCGGCGCACGATCATGCTGCCCATGATCGGCGACCAGCAGGGCAAGAGCTACTACGAGGTCGCGGAGATGTGGGCGCGCGAGCGCCTGCGTGCCAAGCGCCACCTGCAGGAGATCGTCGACGGCATCACCGACTACGGCGACCCCAGCCAGGCCGCCGGCTCCTTCGCCTGCGACGTGGGCGTCTGGCTGCGCTTCGTCGACCTGCCTGGCATGGCCGATACGCTGGACGACCTGCGCATGTGGCACGATCACTGGCACCAGGAACTGGCCCGGCTCATCGACCTGGCCAACCAGGGCCAGCGCGGCCCGGTGCTCGACGCCCTCAAGCCGGGCCGGGGCTCCTGGAGCTACGCGGCGCGTCGGGTCAATCAGCTGCTCGAGGCCCTGTGGCTGCAGCGTGAACCCATGGGCCTGCAATTGCGCCTCGAGGGCTCGCCCGAATGGATCGACGCCGCGCTGTTGCGCGAAGGCGAAGCGGCCCGCGAACTCACCGTGTCCCTCGAGCGCATGCTGCAGGCCGCCACCGTCGTGCAGGTGCGCCACAGCGATCGCCCCGACCAGGCCCCTCGCGCCTACAAGGTGCGCATGTGCCGTCCGGGCCAGCGCGGGGCGCAGGACCAGGGCGTGTTCATCGCCTACCTGGATTGACGTCCTTCCCGGGAGCATCGCCCATGATCCGCAGCGACAAGGACCCGACGCTGGGCAACATGACCAA
>JAKBBK010000089.1:0-4206 GCA_021808525.1 Pseudomonadota bacterium | reverse complement strand
CACGCATGCGCTCGGCCAGCACCGCGGCCATCTCCGGCCGGACCCCGGGGCAGGCCAGCACCAGCTCCTCGCCTCCCCAGCGCGCCAGCAGGTCGTCGCTGCGGCTGTGGCGCTGCAGGGTGCGGGCCACGGCGCGCAGCACCCGATCGCCGACCTCGTGGCCATGGGTGTCGTTGATCAGCTTGAAGTGGTCGAGGTCGAGCAGCACGCAACTCAGCGGGGTTCCGTGGGCCAGCGCATCCTCCCAGGCCCGCGCCAGGAACTCGTCCAGCGCGCGGCGATTGGGCAGGCCGGTGAGCTCGTCGCTGTAGGCCGCCTCGCGCAGCCGGGCGTTGAGGGCCGCCAGCTCGCGCTGGCGCCCATGGGCCTGCGCGCGCTCGCGCTCGAGGGCACTGATCATGCGCACCACACGCACGCCCGGGCGCAACTTGGCGGCCACCATGGCCGCCGGCACCGAAGCCGCCAACACATCGTTGGCCCCGGCGCGCAGCGCCTCCAGCAGCCCGTCGCCATCCAGGCTGTCCCCGAGCAGCAGCAGGTACAGGCGCGCGCTGTCGTGCTCGCGCAATTGCCGGCAAAGCTCCACCGCCTCGATGGGAAGCTGGTCGGCGTCGAGCACCACGGCTTCCGGCAGGCTGCTGCGCGCGCGCTCGAAACCCGCTTCCAGGTCCGGTTCGAGCAGCACGTTGAAACCCTCGGCACGCAAGGCCTCCACGAGGTCCGCGCGACCGCAGGGCAAGGCCCCGGCCAGCAGCACGCAGGCCGCCTGCGCCGGGTCCTCGGGCGCGGCCCGGCTCAGGGAGGCGCGCAGGCGTTGAAACTCCTCCTGCGCATGGCTCTGCGATACGCGCAGGTCCAGCACCCCGGCGAGTTCCGCGAAGTCCTCGCGGACCTGGTCGAGCAGGCCCAGCAACACCGCCTCGTCCAATCCAAGACGAAGCGCGGCCATCCAGAGATCGGGCAGGTCCTCCAGGCGGCACTGCCCGTCCAGCGCGGCCGCCAGGCCGCGACAGACCCCCACCATGGCCGTCAACTCGGCCTGGGCCTCCTGCGCCTGCGCCAGGGGCAGCAGCGCCAGCCACAGGCGTTGCGGGAAATTCCAGGCCTGCAGCAAGGCGGCGCTGGCCTCGCTCTGGTCGAAGCCCCAGCGGCGGCGCTGCCAACCCGGCAGGTCCTGCCCGGCCTGGGCATCTCCCAGCGCCTGCGCGCCCAGGGCCGCCAGCATGCCCAGTTGTCCGATCTCGGCCAGCAGTCCCAGGCTGAAGGCCTCCGACACGGGCAAGGCGTGGCGCCTGCGTGCCAGTTGCTGCAGCAGCAGCGCGCGCGCCAGCGAGCGCCGCCAGTAGGGCTCGAGCTCGAGCCCGCCCAGGCGGGCGCCGTGACTGTGCACCAGGCTCAGCCCCACCGCCAGCCGGGCCAGCGCGGCCACGCCGATGCGCATCACCGCGTCCTCCAGCGCCACGGTGGGCCGCAGGCCCGCGTACAGCGCCGAGTTGGCCAGGCGCACGGCCTTTCCCACCAGCACCGGGTCGCCCTTGGCGACGCGGCAGACCTCGAACACGCCCACGTCACGCCGCTCGACCAGGCGCATCAGCTCCAGCGCCACCGCGTTCGGCGAGGGAAGAGGCTCCCGGCTGTCTCGCAAGGTGGCGAGAATCCTGGCATTGCGCGCGGGGATGTCCTGGAGCTCGAGCATAGGTTCGAACCATGGTAAATCTCGCCGAACCCAGGGGCAACACGAACAAGCGCTGTGTGGGCACGGCGTGGCGCCGCAGCTTCAGGCCCCGCCCCCGGGAAGCGCCAGCACGACCTGCTGGCGCCCGCTCTGCTTGGCCTTGCGCAGGGCCGTGTCGGCGCGTTCATAGAGCTCCCCGAAAGGCTCGCCGCCCTGGAGCTGCGCGACCCCCGCGCTGAAACTCATCTCCACGCGCTGGCCGGTGCTGCGATGCAGGACCCGCCGGTTGCGAAAACCCTGCAGCAGCCGTTCCACGGCGCGCTGCGCGGCGTCGGCGTCGGTGTCGGGGAACAGCATCATGAACTCCTCGCCCCCCATGCGGGCGATGCTGTCGCCGGGGCGCACCAGCTTGCGCGCCACCTGCACCAGCCCGCGCAGCACCTCGTCGCCGAAATCGTGGCCGTAGCTGTCGTTGATCTGCTTGAAATGGTCCAGGTCCAGCAGGGCCACCGACAGCGGGCGCTGCTGCTCGCTGGCGCGCGCGCTGTCGCGCACGAAGGCCACGTCCAGGCCGCGCCGGTTGAGCGCACCGGTCAGCGGATCCTGCTGCAACTGCTGGCTGGCCTGCTCGAGTTCGCTTTCCAGGCGGCGGATGCGGTGCAAGGCCATTTCGGCCTGCTGCTGGGCCTGCTGCAGGCTCTGGCCGAGCTGGCTGGCATGGTCGTGCAGATCACTGCCGCGTTGCAGCAATTCCTGCGCCAGCAACTTGAGCGCCTGCTCGTCCAGGCCGCCTTCGAGCTTGCCCAGGTCCTGCCGCAGGGACTGGTTGAATCGGCCATTGTGGTCGAGGAAGGTGCCGAGGCCGCGCAACACCGAACCCACCACCTCGCGCGAGGTGGCGCGCGCCTCGAGGGCGCTGCGCTGCAGCGCTGCCTGGCGGCGCAGCCATGGCTCCATGACCGAGCGCGCCAGTTCGATGCGAGAGCCGTCCAGCGGGCGCCGGCACACTTGCTGCAGGGTTCCGAACTCCGCCGCCGCCGCCGAATCGCCCGCGAACACCTCGCTCACATGCGAGACCAGCAGGGAAAACAACTCGAGCATGCCGTCGACCGAGCCGCGCTCCTGCGCCAGCGCCCGCTCGAACTGCTGCCACAGCTCGCGGTTGTCCGCCAGCAAGGTCTGCGCCTGCGCCGCTGCCTGCGCCATCTGGAGCAGCTGGGCGGCGCGCTGCTGCAGCCGGGCATCGGAGCTGGCGGGAATCAGGCCCAGGTGCAGTCCCTGCTCCCACAGCTGGCGCCACACGCCCGCCGACAGGGGCGCAGGGGCCGCAGGGGCCGCCGTCGCCGCGGGGGCAGGCGAGGCCGCGCTGCCCTGCGCGCCCGCGGCCGCGGACTTCGCGGCCACGGCATGGGCCGGGCCCGGGGCGGCAGCCGGGGCCGCGGGCGCATGCGCCTCCGGCCCCGGGTGGCCGTTGTTGCCGGCATGCGCCAGCTCGGCCCAGATGCGTGCGTAGTTCTCCGGCGTGGGCGGCAGGCGCAGCATCGCCAGGCGCCGGAAGGCGGAGCGCGCGAGCTCTGCCGCGGAAGCCGCGGACATGGATTGGTTCATCGCCTTTTCTTGCCCCCCATCCGGCTCAGCGCGGCGCCGCCGCTTCGTGTTCCAGGCGCCACAACCAGGCCAGCAATTCGGCCACGGCGACATACAGTGCGGGCGGGATCTGCGCGTCCAGGTCCACCTGCATCAGCAACTGCACCAGTTGCGGCGATTCGTGCACGTAGACCCCCGCCTCGCGCGCCCTTTGAATGATAGCTTCGGCGATCAGTCCGCGCCCCTTGGCCACCACCTGCGGTGCGCCCTGCCTGTCGTCGCGATACTGCAGCGCCACGGCCTCGCGCGGCGGCAGTGCCGGTTTGTCGGGGGTGTCAGCCATGCGCACCGTCTCCCAGCGGGCGCAGGGCCAGTTCGTCCAGGCTCAGGCCCGCCTGCTCCAGCGCCTGACGAAACTGCAGCCCCTGGGACTGCAGGGCCGTGCCGGCCTGCCGCGCATGTTCGACCCGCACCCGCAGATGCTGCTGCGAGCCGCTGCCCGGGCTCAGCTGCAGGGTCGCCACCAGCGGCCCCAGGTGCGGAAGGTCGAGGCGCAGCACCGAGGTCCAGCTGCGCTGCGGGGCCTCGCCCGGCTGCTGCGCCTGGGAGTCGTCGGGCTCGATGCGCCATTCCAGTTCCTGGCCCGGCCAGGCCTGTCCCGCCCACACCACGGCACCCTGGGCCAGCGTGGCCAGTTGTTGCTGCACCAGGGCCTGCAGTTGCGCGGGCATGGCCTGCAAGCCGCCTCCCGGCGCCGGCGCCGTGGCGACCGCGGCCTGCGCCTGCATGCTGGCGTACAGCCCGGCCGCCGCATGGGCGGGCGGCGCCGTGCCCGGCATGCCCGCCCCGCCCATCGCCGCGGGCTGCGCGCCGGACGGGGCGGCCGGCGTCGCGCCGGGGCCCGGCTCCGCGGGCGCGGCCTGGGTGCCCCCCGGCTGGGCGGC
>JAKBBK010000088.1:2229-9841 GCA_021808525.1 Pseudomonadota bacterium | reverse complement strand
GCGCTCGTGGCCCAGGCCGCGGTGCAGGAAATCCACATCGAGCGCACCCTCGAGCGCGGCCTGGCCGGCAATGTGTACCTGGGGCGGGTGGCGCGGGTGCTGCCGGGCATGCAGTCGGCCTTCATCGACATCGGCCTGGAGCGCGCGGCCTTCCTGCACGTGGCCGACCTGTGGCAGCGCATGAGCGCGGCCGGGGAGGCGCGCCAGGGCGGCGGCACGCCGCAGCTGCCGATCGAGAAACTGGTGTTCGAGGGACAGTCCCTGCTGGTGCAGGTGATCAAGGATCCCATCGGCGCCAAGGGCGCGCGCCTGTCCACCCAGATCAGCCTGGCCGGACGCCTGCTGGTACACCTGCCGCAGGACAGCCACATCGGCGTGTCGCAGAAGATCGACGATCCGGAACTGCGCGAGAGCCTGCGCCAGCGCCTGGCGGCCCTGGCGCAGCAGCACGACCCGCAGGCCGGCATGGGTTTCATCGTGCGCACCAACGCCGAGGAAGCCGGCGACGCCGAGCTGCTGGAAGACATCGCCTATCTGCGCAAGACCTGGGGCGTGCTGCAGAACCGCGTGCGCGGCGCGCAGGCGCCGACCCTGCTGTACCAGGAGCTCAGCCTGGCGCAGCGCGTGCTGCGCGACCTGGTGACCGAGGCCACGCGCAGCATCCAGGTCGATTCGCGCGAGAACTACGAACGCCTGCGCCAATTCGCCACCGAGTACATGCCGGGGGTGGTCGAGCGCCTGCAGCTGTACCGCGGCGAGCGCCCCTTGTTCGACCTGTACAACATCGACGGCGAGATCGAGAAGGCGCTGGGCCGCCGCGTGGACCTGAAATCGGGCGGCTACCTGATCATCGACCAGACCGAGGCCATGACCACGGTGGACGTGAACACCGGCGGCTACGTGGGTGCGCGCAATTTCGACGACACGGTGTTCAAGACCAACCTGGAGGCCGCGCAGGCCATCGCGCGCCAGCTGCGCCTGCGCAACCTGGGCGGAATCATCCTCATCGACTTCATCGACATGCACAGCGCCCAGCACCGCGCCGCGGTGCTGGAGGAGCTGAAAAAGTCCCTGTGGCGCGACAAGGTGAAGGTGACGGTCAACGGCTTCTCCCAGCTCGGACTGGTGGAGATGACCCGCAAGCGCACCCGCGAGTCCCTGGCGCACCTGCTGTGCGAGCCCTGCCCGACCTGCGCCGGCCAGGGCCAGGTGAAGACCGCGCGCACCACCTGCTACGACATCCTGCGCGAGATCCTGCGCGAGGCGCGCCAGTTCAACCCGAAGGAATTCCGCATCCTCGCCTCCAACGCGGTCATCGACCTGCTGCTGGAGGAGGAAAGCGCGCACCTGGCCGAGTTGTCGGACTTCATCGGCAAGCCCATCGCGCTGCAGGTCGAACCGGCCTACCACCAGCACCAGTTCGACATCGTGCTGCTCTGATCAGCCTCCGGGGCAGCTGGCGCTGGAGCCGGGCACCTTGCCCATCAGCAGCAGGAAGCTGGCGAAGGGCTTGATCGCGCGCATGGCCACCAGCTTGGGGCCCTGGAACTGCAGCTTGCCGCTCATCATCGCCCACATGGGGCCGGGGTCGCCGCGGCCCATCGCCTCCCAGTCGGGAGTCGTGGCGTGCATGAGAAAGTCCACCCCGAAGTCAGCCGGGGTATGGGGCGCCCCGCCGTAGCTGCACCAGGCCTGCCCGTCCTTGGGAACGATTTTCAGCTCCACGGTGCTGGCGGCGCCGCAGTCGTTGCGGTACATCTGCACGATCTTGTACCCGCGGCCCTTGTCGTCGTGCAGCCATTCTCCGGAAAGGCCCTTGGCCAGCTCCGGGGTCTGGTTCCAGGCCTGGCAGAAATTCGCCGCCCAGGCCGGCGACATGAGCACCGGCGGGTCGGCGGCATGCGCCTGGGAAGCCGCCAGCAGGCAGCAGGCGCCGAGCAGGCGCGACAAACGGGAAACACCCCTGGAAACGGCCATGGAACTCCTCCTTTAGGGGGCGGAGTATGCGGGGCGCAGGCGGGGACCGCACTCGGGGCTTACCAGAATACCCCTTGCAGTGTCCTGATGGCGCTCCGGGCCGCGCGCCGGCTCAGGCGAACTGGGCCAGGCTCTTGCGCATTTTTTTCATCGCCGCCGCCTCGATCTGGCGAATGCGCTCGGCCGACACGCCGTACTCGGCGGCCAGGTCATGCAGCGTGCGCCCGCCGCTGCCGTCGTCGTTGACCGCCAGCCAGCGCTGCTCGACGATGCGCCGGCTGCGCTCGTCCAGCGCCTGCAGCGCATGCTCCAGCCCGGCGCCCTGCAGGCGCTCGCGCCCGCGCGCCTCGAGCACGGCCTCGGGGGCGTCGCTGCTGTCGCTGAGGTAGGCGATGGGCGAGAAACTCTCGCCGGCGTCGTCGGCGGGCAGCAGCGAGACGTCGCCGCCGGCCATGCGCTGCTCCATCTCGATGACATCGGAGCGCTTGACCTGCAGCTTGCTGGCCACGGCATCGATCTCGGCGTCGTGGAAGCCTTCCAGGCCCTGCTTGAGCGAGCGCAGGTTGAAGAACAGCTTGCGCTGCGCCTTGGTGGTGGCCACCTTCACCAGGCGCCAGTTGCGCAGGATGTATTCGTGGATCTCGGCCTTGATCCAGTGCAGCGCGTAGCTCACCAGGCGCACGCCCTGCTCGGGATCGAAGCGGCGCACGGCCTTCATCAGGCCGATATTGCCTTCCTGGATCAGGTCGGCATGGGGCAGGCCGTAGCCCAGGTAGTTGCGCGCCACCGAGACCACCACCCGCAGGTGGGACATCACCAGTTTTCCGGCGGCTTCGCGGTCCTCGCGCTCGCGCCAGGCACGCGCCAGCTGCTGTTCCTCCTCGAGGGACAGCATGGGCATGCGGTTCACCGCGGAAATATAGGACTCCAGGTTGCCCAGGCTGGGCACCTGCGCCGGGAAGCCGCCGCCTTGCGCCCGCAGCGCCAGGCCGCCGGAAAGGGTGAGAGCACCGGTTTGCGCCATCTGCAGACTCCTCCTCATGTCAGGGGGTATTTTAGCACTCCCGCGGCCCGAGTGCTAAGGGCCCGGCGCGAGGGCGCGGAACACGCTAGGCTTTCGGGTGGCCACCGCGCCGCGGGGCCTGCCGCAGCCCGCGGGTGTTCGGCCCGCTTCGCGCATTCCCATGTCCGCCCCTCCCTCCCAAGCCCCCTCCCCCCCGTCCGCCCCCAGCCCGGAGGCCGGCGTGCCCGGGGTGCGCCATCCCGTGCTGGTGGCCCTGGTGGTGGCCATCGCCTTCCTGATGGAGCAGCTCGATGCCACCATCGTCACCACCGCCATCCCGGACATGGCCCATGCGCTGCACACCAGCGCGGTGGACATGAACCTGGCCATCAGCAGCTACGTGCTGACCCTGGCGGTGTTCATTCCCCTGAGCGGCTGGTTCGCCGACCGTTTCGGTGCGCGTCGGGTGTTCATGGCGGCCCTGGCGCTGTTCACCCTGGGCTCGGTGCTGTGCGGCGCCGCCCAGGATTTCCGCATGCTGGTGGCCACGCGGGTGCTGCAGGGCCTGGGCGGCGCGATGATGACCCCCGTCGGGCGCCTGATCCTGCTGCGCAGCTTTCCCCGCAGCCAGCTGGTGCGCGCGATGACCTACATGATCGTGCCGGCCATCATCGGGCCGGTGCTGGGGCCTCCGGTCGGGGGCTATCTGAGTACTTATCTGTCCTGGCGCTGGATTTTCTACGTCAACGTGCCGTTCGGGCTGCTGGGCATGCTGCTGGCCTGGCACCTGGTCAGCCCCCGTGCCGAGGAGCCCGACGCCCGCTTCGATTTCGCCGGTTTCGCGCTGTTCGGCTGCGCCGTGGGCATGTTGCAGTTCGTCATGGAGGCCTTCGGGCGAGCCCGCCCCGCCTGGCTGCTGGCGGCCTCGGTCGCCAGCGTGCTGCTGCTGCTGGGCGTGCTGCGCCATAACCGCGCACGCGAGCGTCCGGCCGTGGACCTCGGCCTGTTGCGCGAGCGCGCCTTCGGCGTGGCCACCCTCGCGGGCGGCCTGTGTCGGGTGGCGATGAACGCACCGGTGTACCTGCTGCCCCTGATGCTGCAGCTCGGCCTGGGCATGTCGGCGGTGCAGTCGGGCTCGCTGACCTTCCTGTCCGCGATCAGTGCACCGGGAATCCGCGTGATCATCGGCCCGGGCCTGCGTCGCTGGGGCTTTCGCGGCCTGCTGATGGCCAGCGCGGTGGCCTGCTCCTGCGTCCTGCTGGGATTTTCGCTGGTGGGGCCACATACCTCGCGTGGGCTGATCGCGGCCATGATCGTGGCCTACGGCGCCGTGCGCTCGACCCAGTTCATGAGTTCCAACACCCTCGCCTACGCCGACATCCCCGCCGATCGCCTGAGCCGCGCCACCAGCCTGGGCGGGCTGCTGCAGCAGCTCACGGTCAGCTTCGGCGTGGCCCTGGGCGCCGCGCTGCTGCGCCTGCTGGCGCTGCGAGGACTGCAGCCCGGCCTGGCGCAGTTCCATACCGCGTTCATGCTGCTGGCGCTGCTGCCCTTGCTCACCCTGCCGGGATTCCTGCGCCTGCGCGCGCAGGACGGCGCGGCGGTCACCGGCAAGGCCCCGGCGGGCGACGCGGGCTGAACCGGCGCGGGGCGCAGGGCGCGGCGCCCGACGCGCCTGCGAATCAGTCGACCAGCGCCTGGGCGAAGGCCCGCGCGTCGAAGGTCTGCAGATCCTCCAGGGACTCGCCGACGCCGATGAAGTAGATGGGCACCGGGCGTTCGCGCGCGATCGCCGCGATCACTCCGCCCTTGGCGCTGCCGTCGAGCTTGGTGAGGATGATCCCGCTCAGCCCCAGCGCGTCGTCGAAGGCGCGCAGCTGGGCCAGCGCGTTCTGGCCGTTGGTGGCGTCGATGACCAGGATCGCCTCGTGGGGCGCTCCGTCCATGGCCTTGCCGATCACCCGCTTGACCTTGCGCAGCTCCTCCATGAGGTGCGCCTGGGTGGGCAGGCGCCCGGCCGTGTCCACGATCACCACATCCATGTCGCGCGCGCGCCCCGCCTGCACCGAGTCGAAGGCCACGGCCGCCGGATCGCCGCCCTGCTGCGCGATCACCTGCACCTCGTTGCGTTGCCCCCAGGCCGCGAGCTGCTCCCGCGCGGCGGCGCGGAAGGTGTCCCCCGCGGCGAGCAGCACCTTGCAGCCCGCGGCCTGCAGGTGGCGCGTGAGCTTGCCGATGCTGGTGGTCTTGCCGGCCCCGTTGACCCCCACCATCATGATCACCGTGGGCCGGGCGTGGCCGATGTCCAGGGGCTTTTGCAGGGGGGCCAGGAGTTCGGCCAGCACCTCGCGCAGGAGCTCCCGCACCTGCTGCGGGGTCTCGGCGCGCGTGGCGCGCACGCGCCGGCGCAGTTCCTCGAGCAGGTGGGTGGTGGCGGCGACCCCGGCGTCGGCCAGGATCAGGGCGGTCTCGAGTTCCTCGAACAAGGCCTCGTCGATGCGGGCGCCGCCGAACAGGCCGGAAATCCCGGCCCCGGTCTTGCGCAGGCCCTGGCGCAGGCGGCCGAACCAGCCCGCGGGAGGCTGCTCCACCCGGACCTCCATGTCCGCCCCCTCGGCCGGCTGCGCCGGCGCGGGCGCCGGGCCCGCCGCGGGCGCGCGCTGCCCGCTCGCCGGGGCCTGCGCCAGGCCCGCCGCAGGGCCGGCCAGGCCTGGAGCGCTGGCCTCGATGGCGGCTTGCGTGGCGGCTTGCGTGGCGGCTTGCGTGGCGGCTTGCGTGGCGGCTTGCGTGGCGGCTTGCGTGGCGACTTGCGTGGCGGCTTGCGTGGCGGATTCGGCCGCGAATTGCGCGGTGGATTGCGCGGCGGATTCGGGCCCAGGCACGGTTGCGGCCGGCGCGCCTGCGGCGACTTCGGTGGGCGCGGGCTTGCGCTTGAAGAATCGGAACATGTCGGAGGGTTGGCTGGGAATGCGTGCGCGGCACGCGGTGCCGCCGATCCCCTATTGTCGCCTGTGGCGCCTGCCGGGGCCTGCGAAGCGCTATGCTGGCGCCCCGCTCGAGCCCGTCCCGCATGAAAACCGCCGCGCCCCATTCCCGCAACCCGCGTCCCGGGGCAGGCAGCGTGCGCATCATCGGCGGGCGTCTGCGCGGCAGCAGGCTGCGCGTGCCCGATGTGCCCGGCCTGCGCCCCACCCCCGACCGGGTCCGCGAGACCCTGTTCAACTGGCTGGGCCAGGATCTGCAGGGCCTGCGCTGCCTGGATCTGTACGCCGGCAGCGGTGCGCTGGGCCTGGAGGCCGCCTCGCGGGCGGCCAGCCGCGTCGACATGGTCGAGCGCCACCGGGTGCTGGCCGAGGCCCTGAAGGAGGCCGCGCAGCGCCTGGGCGCGCAATCCGTGCGGGTGCACGCGGGCGACGCGCTGGCCTTCGCCGCCGCGCAGGCGGCGGGCAGCTACGACGTGGTGTTCGTCGACCCGCCTTTCGCCCAGGCCGGCGCGCACGAGCTCGCACTGGCGCAGGCTGCGCGCCTGCTGGCCCCGCAGGGCCGCGTGTACCTCGAGGCCCCCGACGGCCCCAGCCTGCAGCGCTGGGCCGCCGCCGGCTGGGAAGTGCTGCGCAGTGCGCGCGCCGGGCAGGTGCACTACGCGCTGCTGCGCCGCGACCCCGGCGCGGCGCCGGCGCTAGACTCGGGGCTGGACCCGAGCACGAACCCCGGCGCCATGCCCTGACGAACGCCATGCTGACCGCCGTCTACCCCGGAACCTTCGACCCCTTCACGCGCGGCCACGAGGATCTCGTGCGTCGTGCCTGCAGCCTGTTTCCCCGCCTGATCGTCGGCGTGGCCGCGGGGCACCACAAGAATGCGCTGTTCAGCATCGAGGAACGCCTGGAGCTGGCACGGGCGATCCTGGCGCCCTACGCGAACGTGCGGGTGGAAGGATTCACCGGCCTGCTCAAGGACTTCGTCGAGCACCAGGGCGCGCAGGTGATCGTGCGCGGCCTGCGCGCCGTCAGCGACTTCGAGTACGAATTCCAGATGGCGGGCATGAACCGCCAGCTGATTCCCGAAGTGGAAACCCTGTTCATGACCCCGGCGGACCAGTACCAGTTCGTATCCGGAACCTTCGTGCGGGAAATCGCCATGCTGGGCGGCGATGTCGGAAAATTCGTGGTGCCGCTGGTCACCGAGCGCCTGGCCGAGAAGCTGGCCGCGCGCCGGCGCCAGGCGGACGGATCCGCCGCGGCCTGAGCCGGCCTGCCCGGCGCCCGCCTTGCTCCCCTCCTGCCTCGAGAAGCTGCTTCGCCATGGCCCTGTGGATCACCGACGAGTGCATCAACTGCGACGTCTGCGAGCCCGAATGCCCCAACCAGGCGATTTCGATGGGCCCGGAGATCTACCGCATCGACCCCGCGCGCTGCACGGAGTGCGTGGGCCACTTCGACCAGCCGCAATGCGTGCAGCTGTGCCCGGTGGATTGCATCCCCGTGCATCCCGAGCATGTGGAAAGCCGCGAGCAACTGTGGGAGCGCTACCTGCGCCTGCAGCGCGAGGCGCAGGCGAGCTCGGGCCTCCAGGCCGCCTCCCCGAAGGCCGCCTCCCCGCAGGCCGCCTCCCCCGAGGTCACCTCCCCCC
>JAKBBK010000088.1:0-2129 GCA_021808525.1 Pseudomonadota bacterium | reverse complement strand
CACCTCCCCCCAGCCCGCGGAGCCGCGGACCGCGGAGCCAGGTAGCACGCGCTAGCGCGCCGAGTTGCCGCGGTGCAGTTCCATGACCGCGGCATCGAACTCGCCGCGCAGCAGGCGCGGCAACGCGTCCAGCGCGCGGTCCATCGCCTGCTCGATCAGTTCCAGTTCGCCGCGTTGCGGCCTGCCCAGCACGAAGCCGATCACGGCCTCGCGGCTTCCGGGGTGGCCGATGCCCAGGCGAAGGCGCCAGAACATCGGCGTGCCCAGCTGGGTGGTGATGTCCCGCAGGCCGTTGTGGCCGGCGTGGCCGCCGCCGCACTTGAGCTTGACCTGCCCGGGAGCCAGGTCGAGCTCGTCGTGCACCACCAGCATCTCTTCCGGGGCGATCTTGTAGAACCGCGCCATGGCCCCCACGGATTGCCCGGAGCGGTTCATGTAGGTGCCCGGCTCGAGCAGCCAGACGTCACCGTGCGGGCCGCGCAGGCGCGCCACATGGCCGAAGAAACCCTTTTCCGGGCGCAGATCGAGTCGCTCGCGCTGCGCCACCTGATCCACCCACCAGAAACCGGCATTGTGGCGCTGCTGGGCATGTTCGGGGCCGGGGTTGCCCAGGCCCACGATCAGGCGGATCAAGGTGCATCCCCCGTCTCGGATTCGGCGCGGGGTTCGCGCGCGAGCAGCGCCTCCAGCGCGCCGGCGGCGTCGGTGCGCCGATCCAGCAGCGCGCACACCTGTTCGGTGATGGGCATCTGCAGCCCCTGGCGCCCCGCGAGTTCCAGCACGGTGCGCGCGGTGTAGACCCCTTCGGCCACATGGCCGAGTTCGCGCACCACCGCCTGCAGGCTCTTGCCGGCCGCCAGTTGCAGACCCACGCGGCGGTTGCGCGAGAGCTCGCCGGTGCAGGTGAGCACGAGGTCGCCCATGCCACTGAGGCCCATGAAGGTCTCCGGGCGCGCGCCCAGGGCGTGGCCCAGTCGGGCCATTTCCGCCAGGCCGCGGGTGATCAGCGCGGCGCGCGCATTGGCCCCCTGCCCCAGCCCGTCGCTGACGCCGCAGGCGATGGCCAGCACGTTTTTCACGGCTCCGCCCACCGCCACGCCCACCACGTCGTCGCTGGCATACACGCGCATGGCGCCGCCGTGCAGCGCCCGCACGGCGCACCGGGCCAGGGCGGGCTGGGCACCGGCGGCCACCAGGGCCACCGGCAGGCCGCGCGCCACCTCCAGCGCGAAGCTCGGCCCGGACAGCATGCCGATGACGGGCGCGCGGGCCAGGCCGGTCAGCTCCTGCGCCACCACTTCGTGGGGCAAGGCCGCGCTGTCCTGCTCGAAGCCCTTGGCGAGGATGAGCACCGCCGCGGGCAGCTGCGCATCGCCCCGCTCCCAGCATGCGCGCAGCGCGGCCGCCAGCCCGCGCAGGCCGGCCACGGGCACCGCCAGCACGACCAGGCCTTCCCCCGACGCGTGGCGCAGCGCCGCGGCCAGGGATTCCTCGAGGCGCAAGGCCTGCGGCAGTTCGATTCCCGGCAGGTAGCGCGTGTTCTCGCCGCGCATGCGCAGATGCGCCAGCAACTCGGCGTCGCGCGCCCACAGCAGGGTCGGGCCGCGAGCGGCCGCATGCACCGCCAGCGCGGTGCCCCAGGCGCCGGCACCGAGCACGCACACCGGCACACCCGGCTTCATCATGGCTGCCTGCCCGTCGCGCCCTGGCACGCGCCCCGGGGCATCAGTTCAAGGTCGAGCCAGCGGCCTCGCCGCCGGCCTGCTGGGCCTGCTGCGCCTGCTGGGCTTCGTACATGGCCTGGAAGTTGATCTCGGCCAGGTGCACCGGCGGGAAGCCGGCGCGGGTGATCATGTCGGCCAGGTTGGCGCGCAGGTAGGGGTAGACGGTCTGCGGGCAGGCGATGGCCAGCAGCAGATCCGCATGTTCCTGGGGGACGTTGCGCAGCTCGAAGATGCCGGCCTGCTTGCCTTCGACCAGGAACAGCGTGCGCTGGTCGATACGCGCGGTGATGGTGGCGGTCACGCACACCTCGACCACGCCCTCGGCCAGGCTCTGGGATTCCACGTTCATCTGCACGTCCACCGTGGGCTGCGCCTGCTCCAGCAGGATCTGCGGGGAATTGGGCT
>JAKBBK010000087.1 GCA_021808525.1 Pseudomonadota bacterium | reverse complement strand
ATCATGCCAAGCATTGTGCCAAGTCATGCTAGGCTTTTTCGCCTGCCCGACGCGGCAGCGCGGGCCCTGCGGCCCGGCCGACAACGACAGGAGATCTGCCCATGCCCGGACTTCGCCCCGACGTCGATCCCGACGGCCTGCTCGAGTACTCGGTGGTCTACACCGACCGCGCGCTCAACCACATGTCCCTGCGGTTCCGCGAGGCGCTGCGCGACATCTCCTCCATGCTGCGTCAGGCCTACGGTGCCGAGGCCGCCGTGGTCGTGCCCGGCAGCGGAAGTTTCGCCATGGAGGCGGTGGCCCGACAATTCGTCTCCCCCGAGGAGGGCGCCGGCGCGCTGGTGGTGCGCAACGGCTGGTTCAGCTACCGCTGGTCGCAGATTCTCGAGGCGGCGCGCCCGCGCGCCCGCGTGGCCGTGCTCAAGGCCCGTGCCGTCTCGGCGGCCCCGCAGGCACCCTTCGCCCCGGTTCCGGTGCTGGAGGCGGTGCAGGCCATCCGCAGCCAGCGCCCCTCGGTGGTGTTCGCGCCCCATGTCGAGACCTCCGCCGGCCTGATGCTGCCCGACGAGTACCTGCGCCGGCTGGCCGATGCCGCGCACGAGGTGGGGGCGCTGTTCGTGCTGGACTGCATCGCCTCCGGGGCGATGTGGGTGGACATGCGCGCCTGCGGCGTCGACGTGCTGGTCAGCGCGCCGCAGAAGGGCTGGAGCGGCACGCCCTGTGCCGGTTTCGCCATGTTGTCCGCGCGCGCCCTGGAACGCATGGAATCGACCCGCAGCGACAGCTTCGCCTGCGACCTCGCGGCCTGGCTCAAGGTCATGCGGGCCTACGAAGCCGGCGGCCATGCCTACCACGCGACCATGCCCACCGATTCCCTGGTGCGCGTGCGCGACGTCATGCGCGAGGGCTTCGACATCGGGCTGCCGCGCCTGATGCAGGCGCAGGCCGAGCTCGGCGCGAGGGTGCGCGACAGCCTGCGCCGGCGCGGCGTGGCCAGCGTGGCCGCGCCGGGCTTCGAGGCTCCCGGCGTGGTGGTGTCCTACACCCGCGATCCGGCCATCCAGAGCGCGCAGGCCTTCGTCGCCGCCGGGGTCCAGATCGCCGCCGGCGTGCCGCTGGCCTGCGACGAGCCCAAGGATTTCATGAGTTTCCGTCTCGGTCTGTTCGGCCTGGACAAGTTGCTGGACGTGGCGGGCGCCGTGAAGCGCCTGGACGCCGCCTTCGACGCAGTGGGCATGCGCCTGGCGGCCTGAGCGGCGCACGACCGGCGCCCATGCGCTCGACCCCTCCCCGGCCCGCGTCCCCGCCCACCCCCTCCGCCCGGCCCGGCGGCGGCGCCGGGGCCTTGCCGCCCCGGGCCGTGCTGGCCCTGGCACTGGGCGCCCTGGCCCTGCTGGGCTGGCTGGTGTACATGCCCGGCCTGCACGGCGGATTCGTGTTCGACGATTTCAGCAATATCGTCGACCAGCCGGCGCTGGCCCCGCAGGCACTGAGCGCGCACTTCTGGCAGGCCGTATGGGCCGGGCGCGCCGGGCCCTTCAGCCGCGCGCTGTCCATGCTCAGCTTTGCCTGGCAGATCCGCGTCTGGGGCATGCAGCCCCTGCCCATGAAGGTGTTCAACGTGCTGCTGCACCTGCTCAACGCCGGGCTGGTCGCCTGGCTGAGCCTGCGGGTGCTGGAATGGGTGGACGCGCGCGAGCGCGAGCAGCGCCCGGGCCCCGCCCCGGACTGGGTGCTGGCGCCGCGTGTGCTGGCCGTGCTGGTGGCCGGCGCCTGGCTGCTGGCGCCGATCCAGCTCACGGCGGTGCTCTACGTGGTGCAGCGCGAGGAATCCCTGGCCGCCACCTTCGTGCTGCTCGGCCTGCTGGGTTACTGGCATGGGCGCATGCTGCTGCGCGAGGCGGTGCGCGCCGGCCGCTCGCAGCGCCGGGCCTGGGCCTGGATCTGGGCCGGGCTGCTGGGCGGCACGGTGCTGGCCGCGCTGGCCAAGGAAACCGGCATCATGCTGCCGGCCTACGCCGCGGTGCTCGAATGGGTGGTGTTGCGCGCGGACGTCGGCGCGCCGGCCACCGGCCCGGCCGGGCGCGCCGCGCGTTGCTCGCTGCTCGGCGTGTACGCGCTGCTGCTCGTGCTGCCCGGCCTGCTCGGGCTGGCCTGGCTGTTGCCGGGCGTGCTGTCCGGCGCGGCCTACGCGCAACGCCCCTTCACCCTCGCGCAGCGCCTGCTGACCGAGGGGCGGGTGCTGGTGGACTACCTGCACTGGATCGTCCTTCCCGACCCGGGCACCCTGAGCCTGTACCACGACGACCTCGTCGCCTCCAGCTCCTGGCTGCATCCGTGGACCACCGCGCCCAGCTGGCTGGCCCTGGCGGCGCTGCTGGCGGCCGGCCTGGGGCTGCGACGCCGCCGCCCGGTGGTCTCCCTGGGCATCCTGTGGTTCTTTGCCGGGCATTCGCTGGTGTCCACCTTCGTGCCCCTGGACCTGGTCTACGAGCACCGCAACTACCTGCCCTGCTGGGGCGTGTTCCTGGCCGCCTTCGGCCTGCTCGGCACCTGGCGGGCCCGCGAGCCCGGCCATTGGCGCACCGTGGCCGGCGTGCTGTGCGTCGGCCTGCTGGCGCTGTACGCCGGATTCACCGCGATTCGCGCCCAGATCTGGGGCAACCCGCTTCGCCTGGCCTATTTCGAGGCCAGCGCGCACCCGCGTTCGCCGCGCGCGGTGTATGACCTCGGGCGCGTGCTGTACCTGATCGCCCCGAAGGTCGACAGCCCGCAGTTCCGCCAGGCCCGCCGCGCCATGCTCCAGGCCTCCGAGATTCCCGGAGCCGACCTGCAGGCCGTGCAGGCCCTGGTGTTCATGCAGGCCAAGCAGGGCCTGCCCGTGCCCGCGGCCTTGTGGGAGCAGCTGCGCGCGAAGGTTTCGGGCCAGCAACTGGGGGTGGAGAACGTGGGCGCGCTGTACAGCCTGGTGCAGTGCGCGGTGGACAAGGTATGTCGCTACCAGCCGGCGGACCTGCGGCGCCTGGGCGAGCTGCTCGATGCCGGCGTGCGCGCGCACCCCGACGACGGCGAGATGATCACCCTGCGCGCCAATTTCGAGGCCAACGTGAGCCATCGCTTCCCCCGGGCCTATGCCGACATGCTGCGCGCGGTCGCGCTGGACCCGGGCAACTTCGCCTACTGGAAGAACCTGGTGCAACTGCAGATCGCCGGGCGCCAGCTTTCCCAGGCGGCCCTGGGCCTGGAGCGCCTGCGGGAACTCGACCCCTTCGGCCTGCACCGGGAGCAGCGCCAGCTGCTGCGGCGCCAATGGCAGGCTGCTCGGGTCGCGCAGGCCGCGCAGTCCGCCCGGCAGCCGGAGGGCGCGCGATGAACGGCGCGTCGAGGCGCTCGCACGAGCGCGCCCGCGCCGTGCTGCCGGGGCTGGCCCTGCTCGCGCTGCTGCTGCTGGCCTGGCTGGTCTACTGGCCCGGGCGCCGCGGCGGCTTCCTGTTCGACGACTATTCCAACCTGGCGCCGCTGGGCGACTATGGCCCGATCCACCAGGTCTGGAAGGCCGTGGCCTTCATCACCTCCGGCTTCGCCGGCCCCACCGGAAGGCCCCTGGCACTGGCCAGTTTCCTGCTCGACGCCCGCAACTGGCCCGCCTCGCCGGAACCCTTCAAGCTCACCAATGTCGCCGTGCACCTGCTGTGCGGCCTCGTGCTGGCCGGGCTGCTGCGCGCCCTCAGCCGGGTGCTGGGCGCGGCCCCGCGGCGGGCGGCCTGGGTGGGTGTGCTCGGCGCCGGCTTGTGGCTGCTCGACCCCTTCTGGGTGAGCACCACGCTGTACGTGGTGCAGCGCATGGCCATGCTGGCCGCGCTGTTCGGCCTGGCCGGGCTGTGGGGATATGTGCGGGGACGCGAACTGCTGGCCCAGGGCCGCGCGCGCGCGGGCTACCTGCTCATGAGCATCTCCCTGGGCCTGGGCACCCTGCTGGCCACGCTGAGCAAGGAGAACGGCGCGCTGGTGCCGCTGCTGGCCTGGGTGCTCGAGGCCTGCGTGCTGCAGCGCCGCCTCGAGCCGCCGCGGCGCGCCGGCCTGCTCGCCTGGAAGACCCTGTTCCTCGGCCTGCCGAGCCTGGTCGTGGCGGGCTACCTGCTGCGCTGGGTGCCCGGGCTGTGGAGCGGTTTCACCGGTGGGCGCAGTTTCAGCTCCTGGCAGCGACTGCTCAGCGAGACCCGCATCCTGTGGAGCTACCTGGGCGACATCTGGCTGCCCCGCGTGCACGACGGCGGCCTGTTCCACGACGATGTGCTGGTGTCCACCGGCTGGCTGCACCCCTGGACCACCCTGCCGGCGGCGGCGGGGCTGCTGCTGCTGGGCCTGCTCGGCTGGCGCGCGCGCCGTGCGAGCCGGCCCGCCTGGGTGGCGGCAGGGGCCGCGCTGCTGTTCTTTTTCGCCGGGCATGTGCTGGAATCGACCTGGCTGCAGCTCGAACTGGTGTTCGAGCACCGCAACTACCTGCCCGCGGCCCTGATGTTCTGGCCCCTGGCCTGGCTGGCGGTACCCGAGTCGGGCGCCGGGCCGCGCCTGCCCCTGTGCCGACCCTCGCGGCGCTGGGTGGGCGCGGGCGCGCTGGCGCTGCTGGCCCTGTTCGCGCTGCAGACCGCGCGCCGCGCCGCCGAATGGGGCTCGCCCTTCCAGCAGGCCCTGGTCTGGGCCGGCGAGCATCCCGACTCCCCGCGCGCGCAGGCCTACCTGGCCAACTTCTGGCGCCAGGCGGGCAACGACGCCCAGGCGCGCGTCCTGCTCGACGCCGCGCTGCGCCTGCACCCCCACGACCTGGTGCTGTTGATCAACCGCGCCGGTGTCGCCTGCGACGAGGGCGCTGCCCCCGCCGGCCTGCGCGAGTCCCTGCTGGACGCCGCCGCCCACGCGCAACTGGGCAACAACGTGGTGCAGTACCAGGTCGGGCGCCTGATCTCCGGGCTGTCCGACTGCAGCGCCTTCGGGCCCGATTTCCGCGCCGATCTGGTGGCCGCGGCGCTGCGCAGCCCGCAGGCCGAGCAGCCGGCGGTGCGCCGCGAGCTGTTGCGCAGCCAGGCCCGGCTGGCGCTGGCGCGCGGCGATGCGCAGGCGGCCTACGCGCTGGACCTGCAGGCCCTGCGCCTTCCCGGCCTGCCGCCCGGGGCGCGGCTGGTGGCAGCGGCCGAGCTGGGCGGGGCCGGCCACCCGGCGCTGGCGCTGCGCCTGCTCGACGCCGTGGCTTCGCCGCTGGCGCATGTGGGCGGCTGGAGCATGGGCAGCCTGCATGCGCTGTGGCTGCGCCATGTGGGCTTCTACCGCGACAGCGAGTTGCATATGCGCCGCGTGTTGCAGCGCCAGATCGCCGCCCGCGCCCAGGCCGCCGGCCCGGGCGCCGCCGGGCGTCGTACGCTTGCACCCAGCGCGCCGCCGTCCCGAGCGGACGCTCCAGGGGGAACTCGACCATGAACGACCAGGCCGACACGCAGGCCGCCATGCCCGGCAGCGCGGGCGCCGCGAGCAGGATCTCGGTGATCCTGCCCGCCCGCAACGAGCAGGGCGCGGTGGGCGACACCGTGCGGCGCGTGCTGGCCCTGCTGCCGCAGGCCCAGGTCATCGTGGTCGACGACGGATCCACCGACGCCACCGCGCAGCTGGCCGAGCAGGCCGGCGCCCAGGTGCTGCGCCGGCCCTACGGCATGGGCAACGGCGCCGCGGTGAAGGCGGGCGCGCGCGCCGCGCGGGGCGAGGTGCTGGTGTTCATGGACGCCGACGGCCAGCACGACCCGGCCGACATCCCCCGCCTGCTCGAACGGCTCGACCAGGGCTACGACATGGTGGTCGGCGCGCGCGACGGCGGCTCGCAGGCCAGCGTCGGCCGCGGCCTGGCCAACCGCCTGTACAACCGCCTGGCGAGCTGGATGACGGGGCATGCCGTGCTCGACCTCACCAGCGGCTTCCGCGCCGCCCGCGCCGAGCGCTTCCGCGAGTTCCTGCATCTGCTGCCCAATGGATTCTCCTACCCCACGACCAGCACCATGGCGTTTTTCCGCAGCGCCTACCCGGTGGCCTACGTGTCCATCCATGCCTCGCGGCGTATCGGCACCAGCCACCTGCGGCCCTGGCGCGACGGCGTGCGCTTCCTGCTGATCATTTTCAAGATCGCCACGCTGTACTCGCCGCTCAAGCTGTTCGTGCCGGTGGCCCTGGCCTTCGGCCTGCTGGGCCTGGGCAACTACGCCTACACCTTCACCACCGCGCATCGCTTCACCAACATGAGCGCCTTGCTGCTGTCGGCCGGGGTCATCGTGTTCCTGATCGGTCTGATCTCCGAGCAGATCACCCAGCTGATCTACCGGCGCGATGTCTGAGGCCCAGGCCCCCGGGCGGCCGCTGCTGCTGGTGCTGGCATCGACCTACCCGCGCTGGGCCGACGACCCCGAGCCGGGTTTCGTGCACGAGCTGTGCCGGCGCCTGAACCAGGTCTTCGAGGTCGTGGTGGTGTGTCCCCACGCGCCCGGCGCCAGGGTGCGCGAACGCCTCGACGGGGTGGAGGTGCTGCGCTACCGCTACGCCCCCGAGGCCCTGGAGACCCTGGTGCACGGCGGGGGCATGATCACCCACCTTCGGCGCTCGCCCTGGAAATGGCTGCTCGTGCCGGGTTTCGTGCTCGGGCAGGGCTGGGCGGCCGCGCGCCTCGCGCGGCGCCGGCGCCCGGCGCTGGTGCACGCGCACTGGCTGCTGCCCCAGGGCCTGATGGCCTGGGCGCTGCGCGCCCTGGGGCTGCTGCCCCGCTATGTGATCACCTCCCACGGAGCCGATCTCTACGGCCTGCGCGCCGCGCCGGCGCAGGCGCTCAAGCGCCGGGTCGCGCGCGACTGCGCCGCCATGAGCGTGGTCAGCTCGGGCATGCGCGACGAGGCCGCGTCCGCCGGACTGCGCCCGCCCCGCCTGGAAGTGATTCCCATGGGCGCCGACCTGCGGGGGCGCTTCACGCCCGATCCCGCGCAGGCGCGTGAGCCCGGGCTGATCCTGTTCGTCGGCCGCCTGGTCGAGAAAAAAGGTCTGCGTCACCTGCTCGACGCCATGCCCCTGGTGCTGCGCGCACATCCCGAGGCCCGGCTGCGCATCGTCGGCTTCGGCCCCCTGGAGTCCCAACTGCGCGCCCAGGCCGCATCCCTGGGGCTGCAGCAGCGGGTCGAATTCGCCGGGGCCATGGCGCAGGCCCAGCTCCCGCCCCTGCTGCGAAGCGCCTCGCTGCTGGTGGCGCCCTCGGTGCGCGCCGCCTCGGGCGACCAGGAAGGCCTGCCCGTGGTGCTGATGGAGGCGCTGGGCTGCGCCTGCCCGGTGGTGGCCAGCGAATCCCCGGGAGTCGCCGAGCTGTTCGGCGAGGAGTCCGGCTCCTGCCTGGTGCCCGCGGGCGATGCCCAGGCCCTGGCCCATGCGATGTTGCGCGTGCTGGAGCAGCCCGGTCCGGCACGCGAGCGGGCGCTGCGCCTGCGCGAGCGCGCGCTGTGCCTGGTCGACTGGGATCCCATCGGCGCCGCCTACGCCGCGCTGCTGCGCGAGGCCTGCGAGGCCTGAGCACGCGCGACGCCAGGGCCCGCGGC
Organism: Pseudomonadota bacterium; assembly: GCA_021808525.1. Lineage (GTDB taxonomy): Bacteria > Pseudomonadota > Gammaproteobacteria > Burkholderiales > Burkholderiaceae_C > Thiomonas_A. The sequence goes on along the minus strand of JAKBBK010000087.1, from coordinate 2,274 downwards.
CGGGGGATGCGGCGATCGGCCGCCCCTGGCTCGGCGCCGCGAGCCTAGGCCGCCCGCCTGGCGCTGGCCAGCAACTCGGCGTCGAAGTCCGCGATCAGCGCCTGCCAGTCCCGCGGAACCACCGGCGGCGCGCCCGGCTCGCGCAGGGCCGCGGCCAGGGTGCCGGCCAGCGAGGCCGCGTCGTCCGGGGCGTACAAGTGGCGCGGCGAGTCCGCCAGCAGGCCGCGCATGGCGCCGACCTCCGCGGCCACGAAGGGCAGGCCGCAGGCGGCCATCTCGTAGGCCTTCTGGGGAAAGCAGTAGCGCCCGAACGGGGTGTCGCGCAGGTAGATCACCCCCAGGTCCAGCGCCGCGAACAACTGCGCCACGCGGCCATGCTCCAGGCGCCCCAGGTAATGCACCCGCGGCCCGGAGGGCGGCGGGGCCTGCGCATCGGCGGGGCCGGCCAGCACCAGGTGCACCCGCGGGTCCCGCGCGGCCAGGGCCTCGAAGCCGCGGTACAGCGTGGTGATGCCCTTGTCGGCGTACAGCCCCCCGGCCGTGCCCACCAGCAACGCGTCGCGCGGCAGGCCCAGCGCCTCGCGCGCGGCCGCCCGATCCCCGGGCCGGAAGCGCTGCAGGTCCACCGTGCTGGGCAGGGTCATGACGCGACCCCGCGGCCGGTAGCTCTCGCGCACATGATCCTCCAGCGCCTGCGAGGTGCAGCTGACCAGGTCGGCCGCGCGCACCGCGCGGCGCAGCGCGAACCGCGCACCCGGAATGCGCGCCATGCCGAAGCTCTCGAAGTTGTCGTACAGATCGGCCGCGAAGGGCAGGCCCAGGCGCCAGGCGCAGTGCGCGCCCAGCGCCACATGGGCGATGTCGGAGGCGCCGATCAGGTACTGGGCATCGAAGGCACGCAACTGGCGCATCAGCCAGGCCGGATGCCCGAGCAGGCGCGGCAGCACGGCGCGGCCCAGCGAGCGCGACATCCAGCGCAGGGAGCCCGCCGGCGTCTCGTGGCTCCACGCGCCCTCGGCGTCGCCGTGGTAGCTCAGGCACAGCCCCAGCACATGGTGGCCGCGAGCGGCGAGCTGGAAGGGCATTTCGTACAGGCGCGCGTACCGGTCCAGGATCACGTCCTTGTCCATGTACCGACGCTTGCACAGGAAGGCGATGCGCATGGGAGTCGCGGGCTTCGGCCGCTCAATCCTTCAGGCCTTCGGCCGCGGCCAGCGCCGCGCCCACCACCTGGTCCATGTTGTAGTAACGGTACTGCGCCAGGCGCCCCACGAAGCTCACGCCGCTTTCGCGCTCGGCCATCTGCTCGTAGCGCTTGTACAGCGCCTCGTTGTCGGCGCGGGGGATGGGGTAGTAGGGGTCGCCCTCGGCCTGCGGGTACTCGCGCACGATCGAGGTGCCCCGGTGGGTCTGGCCGGTCAGGTGCTTGAACTCGGTGATGCGCGTGAAGGCGTGATCATTGGGATAGTTCCAGGTGCCGGTTTCCTGGAAGCGCTCGGTGTCGGGCAGATGCTCGTGCTCGAAGCGCAGGGAGCGATAGGGCAGGCGCCCGTGGCAATGCTCGAACCAGGCGTCGATGGGCCCGGTGAACACCGTGTGCGCGAAGCCCCGGTCGGTGCCGCGCCTGCGCATGTCCAGGAAATCCACGCCCAGCTCCACGCGGATGTTCGGATGATCCAGCATGTTGGCGAACAGCGTCGCATAGCCCTCGCGGGGCATGGCCTGGTAGGTGTCTGTGAAATAGCGGTCGTCCTCGTTGCAGCGCACGGGAATGCGCGCGGCCACGCCCGCCTTGAGTTCGGAGGGGTCCAGGCCCCATTGCTTGCGCGTGTAGTGCAGGAAGAACTTCTCGTACAGGTCGCGCCCGACGCTGTTCAACACCACGTCCTCGCTGGTGCGCACCGGATCGCGCGCCTCGCGCACGCGCTCGAAGTAGGCCGCGGCGCCCGCCTCGTCCAGATCGAGCCCGTACAGCATGTTCAGGGTGCGCCGGTTGATCGGAAAGGGATAGGCCACCCCATCCACCACGCTGCGCACCCGATGCTCGTAGGGCAGCCAGGCCGTGAAACGCGACAGCCAGTCGAACACGCGCCGGCTGTTGGTGTGGAAGATGTGCGGCCCGTAGGGGTGGATCAGCACCCCATGCGCATCGACCTGATCGTGCGCATTGCCGCCGATATGCGGCCGTCGGTCCACCACCAGCACCTGGCGCCCGGCATCGGCCAGTTCGCGGGCGACCACGCTGCCGGCGAAGCCGGCGCCGACGATGAGGAT
>JAKBBK010000086.1 GCA_021808525.1 Pseudomonadota bacterium | reverse complement strand
TGTTCTTTTCGGTGTGCGCGCATGCCCTGTCGGCCGACGGCCGCGCGGCGCTACGCGCGGACGTCGCCGCGGGGGATCTGGTCGAGGACCATAGCTGGACCCATCCTCACCTGACGCAGCAGCCCGCGGCGGTACAGCACCACGAGATCGCCGATTCGCGTGCCTTCCTGCGCCAGTTGACGGGCCAGTCGGTCGACTGGTTCCGTCCACCCTTCGGACAGGCCGATCCGGCCGTGCGCACGCAGATCCGCCAGGCCGGGATGCAGGAAGTGATGTGGGGTGCGAATTCCCAGGATTCCTGGCTGCGAAGCCCCTCGGACATCCAGCACTGGAGCACCCGGCAGGCCTGCAACGGGGCGATCCTGCTCCTGCACTCGCACGCCACCACGGCGGCCGCTCTGGACGCCACGCTGAGCGATCTGGAACGCATGGGCTATCGCTTCGTGATGCCCGTGACCTGATGCCCGCCCCATGGACGGGGCAGGATTCCGGGAGATGGCATCAGGTCACGGGCATGACCATGGCGCTGCCGGTCACGCGGTCGATTCGCACCCGCAGGGTGGCGTATTCCGGCCATTCACTCATCGGCGTCGGGTCGCCCTCGCAGGCGCAGCCCGGGGTGATGCTCGCGTAGTTCACGCCGACCTCGAGATCCAGGGCCTCGGCCGTGTCCTGGCTGCGCAGCAGCATCAAGCTGGCCTGCTCGACCAGCGCCTGGCTGCCGTGGAGCATCGCCTTCTGCAGCGGAGCGAACAGCGCGTCCTCGACCAGGAGGGCGTCGCGCAACAGGGGCGCGAAGTCGGTTCGACCCCAGGCATTCAAGGCGGCGAGCATCTCGGCTTTCATGGTGTCCGCATGGTAGCCGTCGGGACGCTGGCGATCGCCAGGGCGGTGCCTGTGGCGAATGGCCCGCCGCGCGAAGCGAGCCATGAAAAAAGCGCGGCAAAGCCGCGCTTTTTTCGGCGGATGTCAGGGAGTGCCTGACATCCAGTGCTGCCTGGTTCAGTCCAGGTTGCGGATGTTCGAGGCCTGCGGGCCCTTCTGGCCCTGGGTCACCTCGAACTGCACGCGCTGGTTCTCGGCCAGGGTCTTGAAGCCGCTGCCTTGAATTTCCTTGAAGTGGGCGAAGAGGTCCTTGCCGCCGTTATCGGGGGCGATGAAGCCGAAGCCCTTGCTTTCATTGAACCACTTCACGGTACCGGTTTCAGTCGTCATGTCGAATTCCTTTCGAAGTTGCCGGGCACAACAGCGTGCACGGCGAAGAGACGCCAAGAAAATCTTCAGAAAGGGAATTCAACTCGACCGCCGGAACAAGGCCGGTGCCACACCTGGCCAAGCCCTGGCCAGGCACCTGGGCGAGAAGAAAGACCCAAGAGCGGACGGTCTTGCGCATTTCAGGTGCCCATGCTAACTGAAAAATGACCTGCCCGCGCCCTCGTGCATGGCGTGCTGGTGTTCACCGCGCGCTTGGGCCAGCAACACGCCCCAGGGCTCCAGGTGCACGGTGCCGTCGACCAGGTCGGCGGCTCGGCAGGGCGCCTGCGCCATGGCCTCGAAGCCGGGGGGCAGCTTCCAGTGCAGGCCCTGTGCACTGCAGTTGAAGGCGCACAGCAGGCGCTGCGCCGGTTCGCGGGATTCGCGGATGTAGGCCAGCAGCTGGTCGTGGGCGGGCAGGAGTTGCATGGTGCCCGCCAGCAGCGCGGGCTGGTGCCGGCGCCAGGCCAGCAGTTCGCGGTAGAAGTCCAGCAATCCGCCGGGTGGCTGCTGGGCCACGGCATGCGCGCGGTGCCGCTCGCACAGGGGAAGCCAGGGGCTGCCTTCGCTGAAGCCGGCACAGGCCTGGGTGGCGTCCCAGGGCATGGGGGTGCGGCAGCCGTCGCGGCCCTTGAACACGGGCCACATGGCGATGCCGTAGGGATCGCGTAGTTCGGCCTCGCTCAACTCGGCTTCCTCCAGGCCGAGCTCGTCGCCCTGGTACAGGCAGGGCGTGCCCAGCAGGGTCATCTGCAGCAGCGCGGCCTGGCGCAGCAGGGCAGGGTCCGGGTGCGCGCCGCCCCAGCGGCTGGCCAGCCTGGGCACGTCGTGGTTGGCCAGGGACCAGCAGGCCCAGCCGTCGCCGAGGATGCGCAGCAGGCGCTCGAGCATGGCGTGCAGATAGGGGGCATCGTGACGGGGGCCCAGAAGATCGAAGCTGTACGCCATGTGCAGCTTGTCGCCGCCCTGGGTGTACTCGGCCATGCGGCCCAGGCCGTCGTCGTCGCCGATCTCGCCGACCATCGCGGTATCGGGGTAGCTGTCCAGCAGGGCGCGCATCCTGCGCAGGAACTGCAGGTTCTCGGGGCGGCTCTTGTCGTAGACGTGCCGCTGCCATGCATAGGGATTGACGGCCGTGACCGCCGGGTCGCTCTCGACGGGCCAGGCACGCGCCGGATTGGAGCGCAGCAGCGGGTCGTGGAAATAGAAGTTCGCGGTGTCCAGGCGCAGCCCGTCGACGCCCTGGTCGAGCCAGAAGCGCACGTCGTCGAGCACCGCCTGCTGCACCTCGGGGTTGTGGAAGTTCAGGTCGGGCTGGCTGGCCAGGAAATTGTGCAGGTAGTACTTCTGGCGACGCGAGTTCCATTCCCAGGCACTGCCTCCGAACACGCTCAGCCAGTTGTTCGGCGGCGAGCCGTCCTCGCGCGGGTCGGCCCACACGTACCAGTCGGCCCGGGGGCTGGATGCATCGCTGCAACTCTCGCGGAACCAGGGGTGGCGGTCGGAGGTGTGGGACAGGACCTGGTCGATCATCACCTTGAGCCCGAGCTCATGGGCGCGGGCGACGACGCGCCGGAAGTCGTCCAGGCTGCCGAACAGGGGGTCGACGTCGCGGTAGTCGCTGACGTCGTAGCCGCAGTCCTTCATCGGGCTGCGGAAAAACGGCGTCAGCCAGATCGCGTCCACCCCCAGTTGCGCGACATGGGGCAGGCGCTGCAGCACGCCGGGCAGGTCTCCCACGCCGTCGGCATTGCTGTCCTGGAAGCTGCGGAGGTAGATCTGGTAGATCGAGCCTACACGCCACCAGGGCTGGCGGACGAAGGGGGCATTCAGGGAATGACGCATGACGGAGCTCCCGTGCCGCCGGGGCGGCGTATGGATGGCTGCGCGAAGGAGAAAGGAACCGGTCAATGTAATGGTGCACCCCCGGCGCTTGCGTGGGGGCCCTGGAAAAACCACCAGATCTTGAGTAGGAAGTATGGGCAATCCCCAGGGCATTTCCCAGGGCATTTCCCAGCCGGTCGGGTGCTCGCCCTGGGCAGGCGGGCGCTGCGTCGGGCCGCATGCGCAGGCGCTCGGGCGTGGCGCGCCGGGCTGGGGTCGTCGGTGCAGGGCCTACACTTCCCCGCATGGAAATCCTGCCTGCTTTCGCCCGCTCCGCGCCCCGTGGACACGCGCGCGCCCTGGGCGCGGCCGAGCCTCGGGTCCGGCTCTTGCGCCAGGGGCGAGCATGAGCCGGATGGCGCTGGAACGGGTGCTTCAGTCCCAGGGTTTCGGGACCCGCAGGCAATGCCGCCAGCTGATCCTCTCCGGGCAGGTGCGCGTGGCGGGCCTGGCGGTGGACGATCCCGATGTGCTCGTGGACACGCCGGACCTGGAATTCCAGGTGCTCGGCCAGGCCTGGACCTATCGCGAACATGTGTACCTGGCGCTGAACAAGCCCGCGGGCTACGAGTGTTCGCGCCGGCCCAGCCACCATCCCGGCGTGCTGGGCCTGCTGCCCGATGCGCTGCGCGCCCGCGGAGTGCAGGCCGTCGGGCGACTGGACCACGACACCACCGGGCTGCTGCTGCTTTCCGACGACGGGGCCTTCATCCATGCGCAGACCTCGCCCCGGCGCAAGGTGCCCAAGGTGTACGTCGCCACGACCCAGGACCCGGTCACGCCCGAGCTGGTCGCCGCCCTGCTGGCGGGCGTGCGCCTGCACGACGAGCCCGAGCCCCTGGCCGCGCTGTCCTGCGAGCGGCAGGAGACCCATCGGCTCGGCATCGTGCTGGAACAGGGCAAGTACCACCAGGTCAAGCGCATGCTGGCCGCCGCCGGCAATCACTGCGTCGCGCTTCGACGCGTGGCGATCGGGGGCTTGCGCCTGGATGCGCTGAACCTGCCCGAGGGGAGCTGGTGCTACCTGGGCGAATCCGAACTGGCGCTGCTGGCCCGCGCCTGAGCCGCTGGGGCCCGCGGGGCGGGTCGCGGTGCCGGGGGCGGATCCATCCCGCGGTCGGGCCTGTGCGTACCATGCGAACTGGAGGGCCCCGAGGGGGCGCGGGAAGGAACGGGAGAGACCATGGATCTGGGCATTGCCGGGCGCAGGGCGCTGGTGTGCGCATCGAGCAAGGGACTGGGCCGCGCCTGCGCGCTGGCGCTGGCGGCGGAGGGGGTGCATGTGACGGTGACGGCCCGGGGCGCGCAGGCGCTGGCCGAGACCGCCGCGCTCATCCGTGACACCTTCGGGGTCGAGGTGCGGGAGGTGGTGGGCGACATCACCACGCCGCAGGGTCGGGAGGCCGCGCTGCAGGCCGCAGGGCCCATCGACATCCTGGTCAACAACGCCGGCGGGCCGCCCCCGGGGGATTTCCGGAACTGGGGGCGCGAGGACTGGATCCGCGCGCTGGACGCGAACATGCTGACCCCGATCGAGCTGATCAAGGCCACGGTGGACGGCATGATGGAGCGGGGTTTCGGGCGCATCGTGAACATCACCTCGGCCGCGGTGAAGGCGCCCATCGATATCCTGGGCCTGTCCAACGGCGCCCGCAGCGGCCTGACGGGTTTCGTGGCCGGTCTGGCCCGCAAGACGGTGCGGCGCAACGTCACCATCAACAACCTGCTGCCCGGCCCGTTCTCCACCGACCGCCTGGCCGCCACCGCGCGGGGGCAGTCCGCGGCGCTGGGCATCCCGGTCGAGGAACTGCTGGCGCGCCGCGCCGCCGAGAACCCCGCGGGACGTTTCGGGGATCCGAAGGAGTTCGGCGCCGCCTGCGCGTTCCTGTGCGCCGCCACCAGCGGCTTTGTCACGGGACAGAACATCCTGCTGGACGGTGGGGCCTTCCCGGGCACGCTGTAGTGCGAAGCGACCTGCAGCTTCAACCCCTGGGCACGACGGTCTGGGCGGCCTTCGATTTCGACGGCACCTTGCGTCATGGGGACTCGCTGGTGGGTTTCCTGCGCGACCTGGTGGGGCCGGCGAGCCTGGGGGCCGCGCTGGCCTGCGAGGCGCCCTGGCTGCTGGGCTACGCGGCCGGGTGGGTGGGCAATGACGTGGCCAAGCAGCGCCTGCTGCGCCGCTGCCTGCGCGGCCTGCCGCGGGCTCGTCTGCAGCAGGCGGGGCAGCGCTTCGCGGCGGAGAAATTGCCGCGGGGTTTGCGCGTGCCCATGATCGAGCGCCTGCGGGCACACCAGGCGGCCGGGCACCATTGCGTGCTGGTGACGGCCTCGCCCAGCCTGTATACGGCGCCCTGGGCGCATGCCATGGGTTTTCGCGCGACCATCGGCACCGAGCTGGAGTTCGACCCCCAGGGCCTGGCCAGCGGGCGTTTCGACGGCCTCAACTGCTGGGGCCCGGAAAAGGCCCGGCGCCTGCGCGACATGCTGGGGGAGCAGGCGCTGGACTACGCCTACGGCGACACCCGCGGAGACCGGGAAATGCTGGCCATGGCGCGCAGGGGCTGGCTGGTGGGGCGGAGCAACGGCTGGGGTGAGCGCCTGCCTGCGCTGGAAGCGCAGCAGGAACCGGGTTAGCTGCCGCCCGCATCGCGTTCCCGCGCCTGCGCCGGGCCCGGCCAGCGGCCCTCGCGCGCCGCACGCAGCAGCATGGATGCGCTGATATCGGCGCTGCCAACGCTCCGGCGCCTCGCCCAGGGCCAGCGGCGCCTGCACGCCAGCAGCGCGCAGGCGGGCTCGGAGGCGTCGCCGCGTATGCGGAAAAAGGCGAAAAAGCGCTCCAGAAGCTCGCGTGCCTCGGCGCCGCTGAGGCGCAGATCCTGGAGCAGGCGGGTGCCGGGGCCGAGCTGGTGGCCGCGCGGAATCACCGCGTGGCGGCACAGAAAGGCGGCGATTTCGTTCCAAAGGGGATCGTGCATGGGAATCCTCGCATTCAACGGCCCGGCCAAAATGCCCGAATAAGCATGCTAGGAAACAATCCATGACCTGGGCGTTATCGTGGAATCGCCGGGTATTGCGGTCCCGGCGAAAAAACGTAGTATTTGTGAGGGCTTGCGCCATGAGGCGCGCGAGGAGCGGCGTGAGGATGCTGCGCAGAAATGCTCCGGAATTCCTGAATCACCAAGGAATCATCGGGGATTAACGGATTTTCTGGAAATGCTTGTATTACCATTTTCAAGAAATGGTTTGCAGGGGGTGCGAATATCGGCCTTTTCCCCGTACCGGCACCGAGGTGGCGATGTCTTCCGTATCCTGCTCCTTGAGCATTCCCACGCTGGAAGTCGGCGCCGAATCGGTGCGCCGTGCCTTGCAGGCGGCGCGCGTCGCTCCGCAATCCCTGGCCGCGCATCCGGTGCCGCTGCGCATCGTGCAGCAGGCCGCGCGCGAGGCCGTGCGTGAACTGGCGGCGGCGCCGCGCCCCGAGCTGGCGCAGCGCGCCTGCCTGGTTCGTTTCGACCAGGGCGCCTGGCCGGCGCTGGATTTCTACCGCTGCGTGCTCAGCTGCGTGGCCGCGCACTGGCTGGGCGCCGGCCAGCCCTACGGCCTGCTCGAGCAGGGGCCGGGGGTGTTCCAGGCGGTCGAGCCCGGAAGCCGAGCGGCGGCGGGGCAGCAGTTGGGGGGCGAAGGGAGATTCCATACCGAGCTGGCCGCGTTTCGCCCGGCCTTCCAGCCCGAGCTCGTGTCCTTGACCTGCTGCGCGAACCGCGTGCGGGGCGGGGTCGGCGTGGTCGACGCGGCCGAAGCCTTCGATGCGCTGACTCCGGCGCTGCGCGAGGTCGCCCAGCAGGAGCGCTTTTGCCACGGAGTCGACGCGGCGCTGGGGGCTGCCTGCGCGGGCAGCAGCGAGGCGCGCAGCCTGGTGCGCATGCTGGACCGCGAGTCGGAGCAGGGGGTGCTGGCCGCCCTGGATCTGGCCTGCACGCGGCCGGCGCGCGCCGGTGATGCGGCCGCGCTGCGCGTGTTGCAGGAGCTCGAAGCCGCCGCGCGGGAGCGCGCCCTGTGGCTGCAGCTGCAGCCGGGCGACGTGCTGTTCCTGCGCAATCACCGCGTGCTGCATGCCTGGCGCGCGCCGCAGGGGGCCTGGCGCGCGCTGCGTGTGTACTGGCGCCAGTCCCTGATCGCGCTGGGCAATTTCGCGGGCAGCCCGACGCCCGGCATGTTCAGCGCCGAGCGCGCCCTGCGTCCGCCCGCGCGCTAGCGTCCCGTCGGAAGGGCGGGCGCCCGGGGCTCGAGCTAGGCTTCGTCGCCCAGCAGATCCACCGCGTACTCGTGGCGGTCGGTGTTGACGTAGGAATGGCGCAACTCGACCGCGCGCTCCTTGAAGGAGCGCGCGATGCGCACGACCAGCAGCAGGGGATGGCCCACCGGCACCCGCAGCAGGCGGGCGCGGGCGCCATCGGCCCGGGTCGCGCGCACGCGCTCGCGGGTGCGGATCACATTCACCCCCGCGTGCTCCTGGTACAGCTGGTAGACCGTGCTGCGGCGTTCACGCAGCACGCGCTCGCTCAGGCGAGGAAACAACTCCACCGGCACGGTGATCTCGTCCAGGATCACCGCCTGGTCCTGCAGGCTGAGCAAGTTGGTGTAGCGCCACACCTTGTCGCCGGGGTGGATGTCCAGCGCGGCGGCGGCGGCCGGGTCGGCCTGGCCCCGCGCGAAGTCGATGAGTTCCACGCTCGGAAATTCGCGCAGCCCGTCCTGGCGCACGATGTGGAAAAAGGAAAAGAAGTACTTGCCTCGCCCATGCGAGGCCACGAAGGTGCCCCGGCCCTGCTGGCGGATCAGCACGTTCTCGGCGCTGAGTTCGTCGACCGCCTTGCGCACCGTGCCGATGCTCACGGCAAAGCGCTCGCCCAGCTTTTTCTCCGAGGGAATCACCTCGCCCGGCTTCCACTCCCCGGTGCGCAGGGACTCGAGGATCTTGTGCTTGACCTCCTTGTACAGGTGGTTGCCGAGGGCCTGGCCAGCGGAGAGGGTGTCGCTCATGACGGGCAATGGGTCGGAGCTGCTTGCGCAGGACGTGGGTACGGAGCGGGATCCGCGGGGGCGTCTCGAATTCGATGCTTCGCATTCTACCCGGCAAGTCATGCAAGTCATCTAGTTGACCTAGATGATCTAGTTGCCTATGCTGCGGCTTGACAACTGCGGGGCGGCACGAGAGCGCCGCGGTTGATCCCACCCGGAGGAAAAAATGATTCACTTCGTGCTGCACGATGCAAAGGATTCCGTGGCCGTGGTCGTCGTCGAGGGCGTCAAGGCGGGCATGGATCTCAATGGCTGGATCATGGACGAGGACCGCATGACCAGCGTCAAGGCCATCCAGGACATTCCCATCGGCCACAAGGTCGCGCTCAAGGACATGGCGCCCGGCGAGACGGTGTGGAAATACGCCGTGGACATCGGCAAGGTGGTCGCGCCGATCCGTGCCGGCGAGCACGCCCACGTGCACAACATCAAGACCAAGCGCTGGTAAGCCGCCTGGTTCGCAAACGTCCCGGAGATCTCCCATGTCCGTCATTTCCCAAGACACCACTTTCCTCGGCTATCGCCGCGAGAACGGCCGCGTCGGGGTACGCAATCACGTCATCATCCTCCCGCTGGACGACCTGTCCAATGCCGCGGCCGAGGCGGTCGCCCACAACATCAAGGGCGCGCTTGCGATCCCGCACCCCTACGGACGACTGCAGTTCGGCGAGGACCTGGAACTGCACTTTCGCACCCTCATCGGCACCGGCTGCAACCCCAACGTGGCGGCGGTGGTGGTGATCGGCATCGAGGATGGCTGGACCCAGAAGGTGGTCCAGGGCATCCAGGCCACCGGCAAGCCGGTGGTGGGCTTCGGCATCGAGGGCCACGGCGACCACGACACCATCCTGCGCGCCAGCAAGGCGGCCAAGGAATTCGTGCAGTGGGCCAGCGAGAAGCAGCGCGAGGCCTGCCCCATTCACGAACTGTGGGTGTCCACCAAGTGCGGCGAGAGCGATACCACCTCGGGTTGCGGCTCCAACCCCAGCGTGGGCAATGCCTTCGACAAGCTCTACGGCCTGGGCAGCACCCTGGTGTTCGGCGAGACCTCCGAGATCACCGGCGGCGAGAGCATCGTGGCGGCACGTTGCGCCAACGACGCGGTGCGCGAGCGTTTCATGTTCATGTTCAACCGCTACCAGGACATGATCAACCGCCACAAGACCACGGACCTGTCCGAGAGCCAGCCCACCAAGGGCAACATCGCCGGGGGCCTGACCACCATCGAGGAAAAGGCGCTGGGCAACATCCAGAAGATCGGCAAGAAGTGCGTGGTCGACGGGGTGCTGGACAAGGCGGAGGCGCCGACCCATCCGGGCCTGTGGTTCATGGACTCCTCCTCGGCCGCGGCCGAGATGGTCACCTTGTGCGCCGCCTCGGGCTACGCGGTGCACTTTTTCCCGACGGGGCAGGGCAACGTGATCGGCAACCCCATTTTGCCGGTGATCAAGATCTGCGCCAATCCGCGCACCGTGCGCCTGATGAGCGAGCACATCGACGTGGACGTCAGCGGACTGTTGCAGCGCGAGATCAACCTGGACCAGGCCGGGGACAAGTTGCTGGAAACCATGCTGCGCACCGCCAACGGCCGACTGACCGCGGCGGAGGCCCTGGGCCACCGCGAGTTCGTGTTGACCCGGCTGTACGAAAGCGCCTGAACGGGATCATGATTGCGTCGCGCCGGCCCCTGGGGCCGGCGCGTGGGCCGCCGGCGAAACGGCCCGGCATGCACGACGAGGCGGCGACCACGCCGTCCGCATCTTCGCCTTTCACGGATGAGGAGACAACATGAATCATCGCCTGATCGCCGCCGCGC
>JAKBBK010000021.1:32256-44072 GCA_021808525.1 Pseudomonadota bacterium | reverse complement strand
CGCTGTCGGCGCTGTCGGCGCTGTCGCCGCTTTCGCCGGCGCCATGGCCCCGCGGGCGGCCGCGGCGCTGCCCGCGCCCGTGCCGGGGGCGGGGACGGCAGCGCGCAATCCCGCATGCGTTTGCAGGTACGCTCGTGGCAACATGGCAACGCGCGGCCGCCCGGGCCCGCCTCCCGACACCATGCCCCTGCGACGACTCCGCCTCGCCGAGCGCGCCGCGCCGATCCGCTACGCGACGGCCAGCGCGATCTACCTCGCCGCCCTCGCGCTGCGATTCGCGGCGCTGCCCGTCGACCAACGCGCTGGATTTTTCACGTTCTATCCTGCGGTTGTCCTTGTTTTCTATCTATGTGGAACCGGGCCGGGCTTGTGGGTGCTCATGCTGAGCGCGGCGAGCGGCCTGTACATCTTCTATCCCCCCTACTGGTCCTGGACCCTGACGCCCGCGTCCGCGCTGGTTGCGCTGTCCTTCGTCGGCTCCTCGCTGGTGATCGCCCTGGTCATGCGCAGCTGGCAAGGCGACAACCGGCGCCTGGGCGAGGCGCTGGCCCGGGTGCAGCTGAGCGACGCGCGCTGGCGGGCCATGGTCAACGACCAGAGCGACGTGGTGCTGCGTTTCGACGAACAGGGCTGCGTGCTGTTCGCCAACGACACGGCGCAGCGCCTGTTCGGCGAAGCCGCCCAGCCGGGGCGTCCGGGGAGCTGGCGACAGGCGGTGCATCCGGAGGACCTCCCCGAGGTGCTGGAGCGCCTGGCGGCCCTGAGCCCCGCCAGGCCCAGCGTGCGCTTCGACTGTCGCGTGCTGGACGTGGACGGCGAGGTGCACTGGATCGACTTCGTCGACCACGCCTTCCACGACCCGGCGCAGCGCCTGCTGGAAGTGCAGAGCGTGGGGCGCGACGTCAGCGAGCTGACCGAGGCCCGCCAGGTGCTGGAGGGCGTGGTGCGCGAGCAGCATGCGATGCTGCACAGCGACCTGCTGGGCATCATCAAGATCCGCAAGCGCGAGACCGTCTGGGCCAACTCGGCCTTCGAACGCATGTTCGGCTACCAGCCCGGCGAGTTGCTGGGAAAGTCCTCGCGCATCCTGTACCCGGATGCCGCCTCCTACCTGGCGCTGGGACGCGAGGCCTACCAGGTGCTGCAGTCGGGCGGCACCTATCGGGCCCAGGCGCGCATGGTGAAGAAGTCGGGCGAAACCCTGTGGGTGGACATCAGCGGGACCATGCTCGCGGCCGAGCGCGAGGAGTCCCTGTGGATGATGCTGGACATCACCGCCTTGAAAATCCGCGAGCAGCGCATCGAGGCCCTGGCCTACCACGACCCCCTGACCGGCCTGCCCAACCGCGCGCTGCTGCTGCAACTGCTCGAGCGCGAGCTGGCCGCGCGACGGCGCCTGGACAATGAGCTGGCCGTGTGTTTCATCGACCTGGACAAGTTCAAGCCCATCAACGATGCCCACGGCCACGACGCCGGGGACCATGTGCTCGAGGTGGTGGCCGAACGCCTGCAGGAAAGCGTGCGGGGCAACGACATCGTGGCGCGCCTGGGCGGCGACGAGTTCGTGGTGGTGCTCACCCACCTGCCCGACGCGGTGGTCGTGCGCGACACCCTGCAGCGCCTGCTCGATCGCCTGCGCGCGCCGATTCCCCTGGCGGACGGCGCCGTGGTGAGCGTGTCGGCCAGCATCGGCATCGCCGTATGCCCGGGCGACGCCCAGGGCACCCAGGGGCTTCTGCGCTGCGCCGACCAGGCGATGTACGAGGCCAAGGGAGCCGGGCGCGACCAGCTGCGCTTTTACGCGCAGGCCGCCTGAAGGGCCGGCGCGACGCTGGCGAAACCGCGCTTCAGATCCCCGAGGAATGCCCGGGCGGCGCCGAGGCGCCCGGGGTCCGGGAATCGTCGGCCGGCGCCGACAGCGAGCGGCCCAGCGGGATGAACTGCCAGGCAATGCCCAGCACCGCCACCGAGCGGGAGTCGCCCGGCTCGATGCGGTAGATGGAGAACAAGCCGAAATTGCTGCGCCGGGTGCTGGACAGCAGGTACGAACGGGTCAGCCCGGGCAGCAGGCCGGCGAAAAAACCCAGCGCGCCGGGGGCCTGCTCGATCTGCCTGTTCGCGTAGCTGGCGAAATCATCCAGGCCGGGGTTGCCCAAGGCGAGCACGGCCACGATCACCGCCAGCACGAGCAGCAGGCGCGAGGTCCTGGGCGCGGAGGCTTTCATGGTTCAGAACCCGGCCGCGAGGCCGTCGCGCCGGGAATCGCTGGCCGCCACGTAGCCGCGATCCGGGTTGTCGTGCTCGAGGCGCCAGATGAACTGGCCCGAGCCGAAATCCATGTAGCTGTCCTCGATGGACTGGATGACGTGACCCCGCGCCACCAGTTCGCGCGCGCAGGTGGCGTCCAGCGTGGACTCGACGTCGATGCTGAAATCGCGGTTGACCTTCCAGCGCGGCGCGTCGCAGGCGGCCTGCGGCTGCTGGCCGTAGTCCAGCATGCGCACCAGGGTCTGCAAATGCCCCTGAGGCTGCATGTCTCCGCCCATGACCCCGAAACTCATCACCGCCTGCCGGCTGCCCTGCACCTCGCGGCTGAGGAAGGCGGGGATGATGGTGTGGAAGGGCCGCTTGCCCGGCGCCACGACATTGGGCGACGCCGGATCCATGGAGAATCCGTAGCCGCGGTTCTGCAGGGAAATCCCCAGCTCCGGAACCACCACGCCCGAGCCGAAGCCCATGTAGTTGGACTGGATGAAACTGATCATGCGCCCCTGCGCGTCCGCTGCGCTGAGGTAGATGGTGCCGCCGGCGCGCGGCATGCCGAAGCGGAAGGCGGTGGCGCGCTTCGGATCGATCAGGGCCGCGCGGGACTTCAGGTAGGCCTCGTCGAGCATCTCGGCCGGGCTCAGTTCCATGGAACGGGGGTCGGCCACGTAGCGGTACACGTCGGCGAAGGCCAGTTTCATGGCCTCGATCTGCAGGTGCTGGGATTGCACCCCGTCGCGCGGCAGCGAGGCCAGGTCGAAGTGCCCGAGGATGCCCAGCGCGATCAGCGCCGCGATGCCCTGCCCGTTGGGCCCGATCTCGTGCACGGTGTAGCCCCGGTAGTCCTTGGCGATGGGCTCCACCCACTGCGCCTGGTAGCCCCGCAGGTCCTCCAGGCTCATGGCGCCGCCGCATTCGCGCGAGAAGGCGGCGATGCGCTCGGCGATCTCGCCCTCGTAGTAGCTGCGCGGCCCCTGCTCGGCCAGCATGCGCAGGCTGCGCGCGTGTCCGGGCAGGCGCAGGTGCTCGCCCACCTCCGGGGCGCGCCCGCGCGGCAGGAAGGTCTGGGCGAAACCGGGCTGCTCGCGCAACTCGCCGACCGCCGCCTGCCATTTGTGGGCCACGATGGGGGACACCGCGTAGCCGCGTTCGGCCACCTCGATGGCCGGAGCCAGGAGGTCCGCGAAGGGCAGCGAGCCGAATTTCGCGTGCAAGGCTTCCCAGCCGGCGATGACCCCGGGCACGGTCACCGTGTCCCAGCCGCGCATGGGATGCCGGGCCAGCCCCCCTTCCTCGCCGTGGCGCTTGCGGAAGTAGTCCAGGCTCCACGCGGCCGGCGCCGTGCCGGAGGCGTTCAGCCCGTGCAATCGCGCCCCGTCCCACACCAGGGCGAAGGCGTCGCTGCCCAGTCCGCAGGACACGGGCTCGACGACGGTGATCACGGCGGCGGCCGCGATGGCCGCATCGATGGCGTTGCCGCCCTGCCACAGCACGCGCAGCCCGGCCTGCGCGGCCAGGGGGTGGGAGGTGGACACCACGTTGCGGGCGAACACCGGCACGCGGGTACTCGGGTAGGGGTTGTTCCAGTCGAAGGAGGTCATGAGGCGAGCGGGTGGGGGCTGGAGGCGGGGCGGCGAGGGCTCTGCCCGCCGTCCCGCGATGCCGACGACCAACGAAGCGCCTCGCCGAAAATCTTAATCAAAACCTGACGAAGGCGTCCCGGGCCAGCGCGGGCAGGGCCGCGGGCTCGGCGCGCGCCGGGGCGCGCGCCTCGGCGCGAGGCCGGGAGCTTCCCCGCGCCAGCCGGAACTGCGCCACGTCGCGCTGCAGTTCCTGGGCCTGGGTGTTCATGGTCTCGGAGGTCGCGGCCAGTTGCTCCGACGCGGAGGCGCCCTGCTGGGTGGCCACGTTGATCTGTGCGACGGCCTGGCTGATCTGCACGATGCCGGTGGCCTGCTCGTCGCTGGCCGCGCTGATCTCCTCGACCTGGCCGGCCGTGCGGATGATCGCCGGCACCATGTCCTCGAGCAGTTCTCCGGCGCGCACCGCGTGGCCCACCGAACGCCCGGCGAGTTCGCCGATCTGCGCCGCCGAGGCCTGCGCCCGTTCCGCCAGCTTGCGCACCTCGGCCGCCACCACGGCGAAGCCCTTGCCCTGCTCGCCCGCGCGCGCTGCCTCGATGGCGGCGTTGAGGGCCAGCATATTGGTCTGGTAGGCGATGTCGTCGATGATCGAGATGCGCTCGGCGATGGCCTGCATGTCGGCCACGGTCATCTGCACCGCTTCGCCCCCTTCGCGAGCCTGGTCGGCGACCTCATGCGCCGTGCGGGCCGTCTGGCGAGCGGCATCGGCACTCTGGCGCACGGAGGCCTGGGCCTGCTCCAGCGTGGCGGAGATCTCCTCGACCGAGGCGGCCTGCTCGGAAGCCCCCTGCGAAAGGGTCATGGAGGCGGCCGAGACCTCGCCCGCGGCGTGGGTCAGCTGATCGGCGGTGGACTGGATGGATCCCAGCACGCCCTCGAGTTTGCGCACCATGTCGCGCAGGGAAGCCAGCACGCTGTGATGGTCGGTCTCGGCGCAACGAATGGGCACCGTGAAGTCGCCCTCGGCCACGGCATTGGCGATGCCGGCCAGTTCCTCGGGATCGGCCCCCAGATGCCCGAGCAGGCCAGCCAGGGCCCGCGCGAAGGCCGCCGCCACCGCCAGCACCGCCAGGGCCAGGGCCGCCTCCAGCCCGACGGCCATGCGCTGGACCGATTGCTGGTGCTCGACCCGGGCCGCCAGCGCGCTCATCAAGCTTGCCTGGAGACGACCCATGGCATCGATGCGAGCCGTGGCGGCGTCGAACCAGGCCTGGGCATCGAGCCCGAAGTCACCGGTGGAGGCCTTGTCCAGCACGGAGGCGACCATGGTGTCGACCTGCCGGGAATCGATGGCCTGCAGCGCGCTCACCGCGTCCGCATGCGCCAGCGCCCGGAAATGGTCCAGGTAGGCCTGTTCCTTCGCGCCGCTGCCGATCACATGCTGCAGGGTCGGCAGATCCAGCGGGGCATGGGCCGCCAGCACGCCATTGAGCAGGCCGCGCTGCTGGCCGGCCTGTTCCCCGGCATCGGCCAGGTCGGCGTAGGCAGACAGGGACAGCGTGGTCGCGGTGTCCCCGGCGGTGCGCGGCGCCGCGTCGACCACCTGGATCAGCCCGGCGACGGCTCGTCCATAGCGGGCGATCGCCTGGGCGCTGCTCAGTTGCAAGGCGCTCACGCCCTGGCGCGTTGCGGACAGGGCCTCGAGTCCCTGCAAGCCCGCGACCAGGTTCGAGCCGAGGCCCCGCGGCAGCGAAAGACCCTGCGCCTGCTCGAGTGCACGCAGGGATTCCAGCGCGGTATCGGTGGACTGGCGCTGCGACGCGAGGGCATCGCCGAAGCGGGCACCCTTGCTCGCGATGAAGCCTGCCGACAGGCCCCGCTCGCGTTGCAGGGAGGCCACCAGGCGGCCCACCGCGCCGATGGTCCGCACGACCGTGGCATTGCGCCGGGCGGTCTGCAGATCCGCCCAGTCCGAGCGCAGACTGAGCACGATATGGAACGCCGCTCCGGCCAGCACCAGCCCGAACAACAGGAACAAGCGGCCCCGCAAGCCGCGAAACATCTGCAACATGGCCCACCTCGACGGTTTCACGAGTGTGCCGCACGGATGGAGCGCGCCTCCAGGCATCCGAATGGCGAAATGGGCATGAATCCCTCGCTTGCTGCAACAAAACGTCCGACACTCTCGCTTGTGCGCTGCAAAGGCGGCTCCCCGATGGCGCCAAGATAGAAGCCCCTTCAAACAGGGGGGTTGACGTGGGTCAACGGTGTATCGGCCAGGCGCCTTCGCGGCGCGCGGCATGGAGCCGGTCCCGATAGGCCCGGCGCGGTTCCGATATGCTCGGAACCGGTGAGAACCGACAACAATCCGGCACAAGGACATGCGATGGCCTGTCGTGACTACGAAACCCAGGATTTCCAGGACATCATCATTGGTGCGGCGCTCCTGGTGGACACTCTGCGCGAGGGCTTTGCGCCTGCGCTATCGGGGATCGCGGAGGCCCGCGCCGGCGCCCTGCCCCCCGGAGCCTGAGGCGGGCCATCATGGATCAGCCGGGCGATCACGAGCGCTTGATGCTGGCCCTGGAGGCCGCCGGGCTGGACCTCTGGGAAAACGACCTGGTGGAGGGCAAGGTCACCCGCAAGGTCACCAAGGTCTTCGAGGAACTCGGCTACCGGCCCGGGGAGGGAGTGGACCGGGTCGAGGACATCTACGGCATCGTGCACCCGGACGACGTGGCCCAGCTCAAGGCCGCCGTGGTCGCCCACCTGGCGGGCAAGACCCCGCAATACCGCTGCGAGTTCCGCCTGCGCGCCCGATCCGGTGCCTGGGTCTGGTACGCCAACTACGGCAAGATCATGGACCGCGACGGCACGCGCCAGGGGCGGCGCTTCGTGGGCGTGACCTTCCGCATCGACGACCGCAAGCGCAAGGAGGCCGAATTCGAGCAGGCCAACGCGCTGCTGCTAGAGCGCAACCGGCAACTGGCGGAGCTGAACCAGACCTTGCAGGCGCTGGCCACGACCGACCCGCTGACGGGTCTGGCGAACCGGCGCCAGCTGTTCGAGGCCGGCGAGCGCGAGGTGCAGCGCGCGCAGCGCATGGGCCATGCCCTGTCCCTGCTGATCGTGGACATCGATGACTTCAAGCTGGTCAACGATACCTGGGGCCATGCCGCGGGCGACCAGGTGATCTGCGCGGTGGCCGCCACCTGCGCGCGCAGCGTGCGCGGCCAGGTCGACCTGGTCGGACGCATCGGCGGCGAGGAATTCGCGGTGCTGCTGCCCGAAGTCGGCATGGACGATGCGAACACCCTGGCGGCGCGGCTGTGCCGTTCGGTTCCGGCCTCTCCGGTGCCGCTGGGATCCACCGCGCTGCTGGAGCTCACGGTGAGCATCGGCATCGCCACGCTCACCTCCGAGGTGGCCTCGGTGCACGAGCTGCTGCGCCGGGCCGACCAGGCGCTGTACCAGGCCAAGGGTGCCGGCAAGAACTGCGTGCGCCCGATGCCCCGCGCGGAGCGGGCGGCCTGAGCACTCCGCCCGGCTGCCGGTGCCTCAGGGTCGCAGCAGGATCTTGGCCGCGGCGCATCGGCCCTGGGACAGATCGACGAAGGCCTGCTGGCCCTGGGCGAGTTCGCGCTCCTGCACCCAGCCCAGATCGCCGAAGGCGCCTGCGTGCAGCGCGTCCACCGTGGCGCGCAGATCGGCCGTGGTGTAGGTGTAGGTGCCGAGCAGGGTGATCTCCGACAGGGTCAGCCTGCGCATGTCGATCTCGCTGGCCCAATCCTGCAAGCCCACGTGCATGACCACGCCGCCGGGCTTCACGGCGCTCAGCGCCTGGTGGCGCGTGGCCTTGGCACCGACGGCGTCGATCACGGCGTCGAAGCCGGACTCGGCCACGGCCTCGGCGAGCGGGTCGAGGGTCTCGCAAGCCACGTGGCGCGCCACGGCCTCGCGTCGCTGCGCATGCAGCTCCGCCACCACCAGGGCCCGCGCTCCCGCATGGCGCAGCAGCAGCGCGGCCAGCATGCCGATGGCGCCGCCGCCGATGACCAGCACCCGGCATTCCTGCAGGGGACGCACCAGGGCGCGCTGCGTGAGGGCCAGGGCATGCCAGGCCGTGGCGGCCGGCTCGGTCAGCGCCGCCGACGCGGCCGACATGTCCTGCGGGATGTCGATCAGCGAGGTAGCCGGGATGCTCATGTACTCGGCGAAGGCGCCGGGTCGGGTCATGCCCACCATGGTGCGGTGGCTGCACAGGTTGTTGCGCCCCTGCACGCAGTATTCGCACACGCCGCAAGTGATCAGCGGATTGCCGGTGTACCTTTTCCCGCGAGGGATGCGCGCATGCGCCGAGCGCTCGACCACGCCGACGAATTCGTGGCCCAGCACCAGGCCGGGCTTGCGCCTGGGATCGTGCCCGCGCCAGGCATGCAGGTCGGAGCCGCAGATGCCCACGGCCTCGATGCGCAGCACCACTTCCTGATCCTCGAGCTCGGGCTCGGGAAGCTCCTGCAGGCGTAGTTGCTCCGCTTGGGTATAGACGAGGGCCTTCACGATGGGCTCCGGTGGCGGGTGGAGGTGGGTGTGCTGGTGGTGTGCTGGTGGCGTGCTGGCGGCGTGCTGGCGGCAGCTAGCGGGCCGTGTAGCCCCCGTCGATCATCAGGGTCTGGCCCGTGATGTAGGCACTGGCGTCGCTGGCGAAGAACACGGTGGCGCCATACAGGTCCTCGAGGCGGCCGTTGCGCCCGATGCAGGTCTGCGCGGCATGCCGGGCGGCGAGCTGGGGATCGCGGAACACCGGCTCGGTCAGGCTGGTGGGGAAAAAGCCCGGGCCGATGGCATTGCAGGTGATGCCGAATGGCGACCACTCCTGCGCGATCGCCCGCGTGAGCTGCACGATGGCGCCCTTCGCGGCACCATAGGGAGCGCTGTGCGCGAAGGCCCGGTAACTCTGCAGCGAGGCCACGTTGAGAATGCGCCCCCAGGCTCGCTCGCGCATGCCCGGGGCCAGCGCCTGGGTCAGGAAAAAAGGCGCCGCCACGTGCAGGCCCATCTGGGTGTTCCAGCTGCGCGGGCTGACCTCGCCGAAGGGCTCGCGCAGGTTCACGCCGGCGGCGTTGACCAGGATGTCCACGCCGCCGTCGTTCATGGCCTCGGCCTGGCGCGCCGCCTGCACGGCCTGCTCCGGCTCGGCCAGGTCGGCGCTCAGGCTGTGTGCGTCGATGCCGTCCGCGCGCAAGCGTTCGCGGGCCTGCTCGAGCAGCTCGTTGCGTCGGGCGACCAGCGTGACCCGCGCGCCGGCCAGCCCCAGCGCCCGCGCCATGGCCTCGCCGATGCCGGAGCTGCCCCCGGTGACCAGCGCGCGGCGCCCCCGCAGATCGAAACTCCGGGCGAGATTCATACGCTCACCGCGGTGCCGAGCTCGAAGCGCTGTCCGGGGAAGTACTTGGCCAGCCGGTCGTCGGCGGTGCGCGCATGGGCCTCCATGCCTTCCAGGCGCGAGATGCGCGCCGTGACGGCACCGATGTCCCGGGCCGCCTCGCGGGTCATGCGCTGCCAGGTGAGGGTCTTGAGGAACTTGTGCACCGACAGCCCGCCGGAATAGCGGGCCGCCCCCTTGGTGGGCAGCACGTGGTTGGGCCCGCTGACCTTGTCCCCATAGGCCACGGTGGTCTCCTCGCCCAGGAACAGCGAGCCGTAGCAGGTGAGCCGGGCCAGCCACCAGTCCAGCTCCGTGGCGTGGACCTCCAGGTGCTCCGAGGCATAGCGGTCCGACACGGCCACGACCTCCTCGCGGGTGTCGCACAGCACGACTTCGCCGTAGTCGCGCCAAGCGGCGCCGGCGGCCTCGCGCGCGGTGGGGGGCAACTGCTCGATCAGCAGGGGCACGCGGCGCATCACCTCGTCGGCCAGTTCGCGGGAGGTGGTGAACAGCCACGCGGGCGATTCATGGCCATGCTCGGCCTGCCCCACCAGGTCGCTGGCGACCAGGGCCGGATCCGCGCTGGTGTCGGCGATCACCGCCACCTCCGAGGGTCCCGCGAACACGTCGATGCCCACCTGGCCGAACAAGGTTCGCTTGGCCTCGGCGACGAACTTGTTGCCGGGCCCGACGATGACGTCGGCGGGACTGCCGGTGAACAGCCCGTAGGCCATGGACGCGATGGCCTGGACACCGCCCAGGGTCATGATGATGTCGGCCCCGGCCCGATGGAAGGCATAGAGCAGGTAGGGATGCATGGGGCCGCCGCGAAAGGGACCGGAACAGGCGATGACCTTGCCCACGCCCGCCGCCTTGGCCGTGGCCACGCCCATGTAGGCCGAGGCGATATGGGCGTAGCGCCCGGCCGGCGCGTAGCAGCCCGCCACGTTGACCGGCACGATGCGCTGGCCCGCGGTGACGCCGCGGTGCAGTTCCACGCTGAACTCCTGGATGGAGCGACGCTGCGCGAGGGCGAAATCGCGTACCTGCTCGATCGCGAAGTCGATGTCGCGACGCACCTGCTCCGGCACCTCGGCGGCGCGGCGCCGGATCTCCTGCGGACCGACCACGATGTCGCCCTGCCAGGCATCGAGCTTGTGCGCGTACTCCCGCACGGCGGCCTCGCCGTCCTTGCGGATGGACGCGAGCATCTCGTCGACGACCATGCGGGCGGTGGCGGTCTCGGTCTCGGGGGTCTTGCTGGCTTTTTTCAGGTAGGTGGTGGCCATGATGCGGGCTCCAGGGTGGTTGCGCGCCCCCCCCCGGGAACCCCGGGGGACGGCACGAGCTTCGGGACGCGGCGCGCGTTGCCGGCGGTGGCGCTATTCGAGCGCGCCCGCCAGCACGGCCTGCTCCTCGTATTCCTCCATGCCGGTGCCGCTGGGCTCCCAGGCGATCAGCAGGGTCGCGGCCAGGCCGAGCGCAGGCACGAGCAGCAGCAGGCCGACCATGTTGTAGAAACCGAAGGAGGCCTTGAGCAGGGGAAAGAAGTAGAAGCCCAGGATGCTGCCGATGCGCACCATGCCCTGCCCCCATCCGGTGCCCACGCCGCGGATGCGCGTGGGATAGGACATCGCCGCCATGGTCATGCCCTGCGCGCCCGGCCCGAAGGCGTGGCCGAGGATCATCAGGCCCACCAGCAGGGCCTTGCCTTCCACGGGAAGCACGCCGTGGAACTGGAACAGGCCGAACAGGGCGAGCAGCACCAGCGAATAGCCCGCGATGGCCATGCGACGCGAACCCATCCGATGGGTGACGGCCACGCCGGCCACGGCGCCCGCGATGCCGAACAGGTTGAAGGCGATGGCCCCCAGGATGGCGTTGAGAAAGGCCGTTCCGAACAGGGTCTGGGAAATGGACGGCAGATTGAAGCCGATGGCGAAGTACTCCATGCTCTGGGTCGCGCAGATCACCGAGACCAGCAGGGTGCGGCGCATGTAGGGCGCGCTGAAGATTTCCGCGAACGAGGCGCGGGGGCGGGGCGCCACGCCCGGCCGCGGAGCCTCCGGCACCACCCGCGCGCGCACCCCGTAGGTCGTCCGCAGGATCCTCGCGGCCTCCTCCAGGCCCACGTTCTGCGCCGCCCAGGGGGCGCTTTCCTTCATGTACTTGAAGCGCAGGATCAGGATGGCCAGCGCCGGCACGGCCCCGAAGCCCACGGCCACGCGCCAGAGTTCATGGCCGAAGCCCGCGAAGTAGAAAGGCAGGATCACCAGGCCGGTGCAGGAAGCCGCCACGTACCACATCAACTGCCACAGATTGATGCCCCCGCCGCGGCGGCGGCGGTTGACGAACTCGGCGATGAAACTCAGCGCCACCGGGAAATCCAGGCCCACGCCCAGGCCCATGAGAAAGCGGAACAGCAGCAGCATGGGCAGGCTGACCGAGGCCGCCGCGCCGATGGCCGACAGGACCAGCAGCACCAGGTCGACCAGGAACATCTTGTAGCGCCCCACCCTGTCGGTGGCCTTGCCGCCCCA
>JAKBBK010000021.1:0-32156 GCA_021808525.1 Pseudomonadota bacterium | reverse complement strand
AACCCCACGATGGATCGAAGCACCCCCAAGCTCAGTGACGTGGCGCGCATGGCGGGCGTGTCGGAAGCCACGGCATCGCGCGCGCTGTCGGACTCGCAACTGGTGCGCGAGAAGACTCGCCTTCGGGTGGCCCAGGCGGCCGAACTGCTGGGCTATGTCGCGCACGGTGCGGCGCGGGCCCTGGTCTCGCGCCGCAGCGGCACCATCGGCGCGGTGATCCCCACGCTCAACAACGCGATCTTCGCCACCTCGGTCAACGCCTTGCAGCGCTCCCTCGCGGACGCTTCCTACAGCCTGTTCCTGGCCTCGCACGAGTACGACCCGAAAGCCGAGCTGGAGGTGGCGCGCCGGCTGATCGAGCGTGGGGTCGACGCCCTGGTGTTCGTGGGCACCGACCACGACCCGGCGCTGTTCGCGTTGCTGGAAAAGTTCCGCGTGCCCTATGTGCTGACCTGGGCCATCGACCGCCAGCACCGCCATCCCTGCATCGGCTTCGACAACCGGGCCGCGGCCATCGAGGTGGCGCGCCATCTGCTGGGCCTGGGGCATCGGCGCTTCGCCATGATCTGCGGCATCGGCGAACACAACGACCGCGTGCGCGAACGCGTCGCCGGCGTGCGTGACGCGCTGCGCTCGCACGGGCTGCGGCTGGACGAGGCGGATCTGATCGAGAAGCCCTACTCCTTCGCCGCCGGCGAGGAGGCCATGCGCGAGTTCATGCAGCGCCCCCAGCGACCCACCGCGGTGATCTGCGCCAACGACGTGCATGCCATCGGCGCGCATTTCGCCTGCGCCGCGCTGGGGGTGGAGATTCCCCGCCAGGTTTCCATCACCGGCTTCGACGACATGGAGATCTCGGCGCTCCTGCGCCCGGGCCTGACCACCATGCGCGTGCCCAAGGCGGAACTCGGGCGCGCGGCGGCGGATTACCTTCTGGAGCGACTCAAGGGGCACGAGATCGACGCCCCCGAGCCCCTGCAGGTGCAATGGGTCGAACGCGGCACCACGGCCGCGCCGCCGGACTGAGGCGCCAGGCGGGCGCCCCTGCCGGTGCTGCGGCAGCCCGCTACTTCGCCGCGCAGCCGCCGGAGGCGCTCACCGAGCCCGCGCCGGCCACCACCGACTGCAGTTGCCCCTTGTCGATGCCCCGCAGCAGCGACGGGGTGGACTGGCCCTTCTTGCACACCAGCAGGGTGGGCGTGGCCACCTGTCCGGCAGCCTTGAGGTCGTCCAGGTTGGTGCGCAGCGTGCGGTCGGTCTCGAAACTGGGCTGGGCCACCGGGTAACCCCCCTCCTCGGCCAGCTGGTTGAATTGCGCCTCGTTCCTTTCCCAGGCGGCGGCCGGATCGGCCGACTGCAGGATGCCGGCGGCGCGGCCCTCGCTGTCGGGCTTCAGGAAGGCCACCAGCACCACCCGCACGCGCAGCTTGCCGGCGGCGACCAGCGGGGCGCTTTCCAGGCTCAGCTGGTTGCAAAAGCGGCAGTTGGGGTCTTCGAAGGCCACGATCAGCGGACCCGCGGTGCCTACCGTGAAGGCCTTGCTCTGCATGGCCTGGCGCGCGAGTCGCGCAGCGACGGCCGCATCGGCGGCGTTTCCGGGTTGCGCGAAGGCGGCCTCGGCAAGGAGCAGGCTGGCGAGCAGGAGCAGGAGTCGTTTCATGGGAGGGATCGGAATTCCTTGATGAAGCGCAAATGATAGGCGGCGCCCCGCGAATGCGCCCGGACTGCGGGCGGCCCCGGCCGGCCCGCTCAGGAAAACGCGCCGCGAGCGGCCCCGCCACGCCGCAGCTCGATGGCGCCGCGCAGGCTGTTGAGAAACCAGACCCGCTCGGCCCTGCGCAGATGCTCCAGGCCCAGCACGGCCTCCTGCAGGCGTCCCTGCTCCAGCCATTCCCGACGCAGGCAGCCGTCGAGCAGGCCGCAGTCCCGCGCCGGCGTGAGCAGGCGCCCGTCGAGTTCCAGCGCCAGGTTGCCGCGGGTGAATTCGGTGAGTTCCCCCTGCTCGTTGTGCAGCAGCACGTCGAACACGCCGGGATGCGCGGCGGCCGCGCGTTCGTAGACCTCGCGGCGCGTGGTCTTGTGGAACAGGCTGACGTCGTCGCGCGAGACGGCGAATCCGGCCAGCGCGAACAGCGCGGGCTTGCCGTCCAGGCCTTCGGGCAGCGGCCCCAGGCTGGCGCGCAGGCTGCCTCGGCAGTCCAGCAGCAGGCGCAGGCGCCCGCGTCCGCCGGGGGCCTCGGCCGCGCTGCGCCGCAGGATGTCGCGCCAGGCCCCAGGCTGCGAGGGAAAACCGAAATAGCTCGCCGAGGCCTCCAGGCGCGCCAGGTGCAGCGCTTCGCGCAGCGCCCTGCCCTGCTCCACGCGCAGGGTCTCGATCAGCTCGAAGGGGCTGGGGTCGCAGCGCAGGAAGCGCCCCTTGACCAGCACTTCCTGGTATTCGCCCTCGGGCGTGGAGTCCCAGACGATGCCGCCGCCCAGGCCGCAACTGGCGCGACCGGCGCGGGAATCCACGGTGACGGTGCGGATGGCCACGTTGAACACCGCGTCGCCGCCGGGGCGCAGCAGCCCGACGGCGCCGCAATAGGCACCTCGCGCGGAGGCCTCGTGCTCGGCGATCCAGGCCATGGCGCGTACCTTGGGCGCCCCGGTCACCGAGCCGCAGGGAAACAGGGCGCGAAAAATGTCCTCCAGGCCCAGGCCCGGGCGCATGCGCGCGCTCACGGTGGAGCGCATCTGCCACACGGTGGGGTGTCGCTCCACCTCGAAGCGCCTGGGAACCTCCACGCCGTGGGGCAGCGCGAGCCGCGACAGGTCGTTGCGCAGCAGGTCGACGATCATCAGGTTCTCGGCCCGGTCCTTGGGGGAATCGAGCAATTCGGCGCGCAGGCTTTCGTCCTCGCGCGCATGGCGCCCGCGGGGGCGGGTGCCCTTCATGGGGCGCGTGGTCAGGCACTGCCCGTCGCGGCGGAAGAACAACTCGGGCGAGGCCGAGACGATGCGATGGCGCCCCAGGTCGAGGTAGGCGCAGTAGCCCGCGGGCTGCGCGGCGCGCAGGCGCCGATACAACTCGATGGCGCAGCCCTCGAACCGGCCATGCATGCGCAAGGTGTGGTTCACCTGGTAGAACTCGCCGCGGCCGATGGCCTGGCGGATCCGGGCCACTTCGGCCTCGTAGCGCGCGCGTCCGATCTCGGGGCGCAGGTCCAGCGCCGTGTCGTGCCCGAAACCGGATGTCGGCTCCGGCGAGGCTTCGGCCGCTCGCGGACGCTCGTGCACGGCGAACCAGGCCAGGGGCAGCGGGCCCTTCGCCTGCACCAGCAAGGCCTCGTCGAAGGCCGGCGCGGCCTCGTAGGCGACCATGCCCACCACCCAGGCGCCGGCATCCGCCTGCTGTTGCGCGGCGCGCAGCACCCCGGGCACCTCGGCCGGGGATTCGGCGCGCAGCACGGCGCGGGGCTGGCCGAATTCCAGGCGGGTGCGCGCGCCGTGGGCCTCGGCGAAATCGATGATGGCGCTGGGGCGCATGCGGGGGACTGGGTGCGGGCCCGGCGCAGCGCTCAGCGCATGGTCACGAATTCTTCCGCGGCGGTCGGATGGATCGCCACGGTGTCGTCGAAATCGCGTTTGGTGGCGCCCATTTTCAAGGCCACGGCGAAGCCCTGGAGCATTTCGTCCATGCCATAGCCGATGCCGTGGATGCCCACGATGCGCTGGCGCGGCCCCTCGCAGACCAGTTTCATGCGCGCCGGCTGGCGTGCGTGGGTCACCGCGGTGTACATGGCGGTGAACGAGGACTGGTACACGGTGACGGCGCAATCGCCGAACTCGGCACGCGCCTCGGCCTCGCTCAGGCCCACGGTGCCGATGGGCGGGTGGCTGAACACCACCGTGGGCACGTTGCGGTAGTCCAGGCGCTCCTCGGGCCTGGCGTTGAACAGGCGCTCCGACAGGCGCCGACCGGCCGCCACCGCCACGGGGGTGAGCGCCAGCCTGCCGGTGACGTCGCCCACGGCGTGGATTCCGGGCACGTTGGTGTCCTGGTAGTCGTCGACCAGCACGTGCCCGGCGGCATCGGTGGCCACGCCGGCGGCCTGCAGGCCCAGCGAGGCGGTATGGGGATGGCGGCCGATGGCCCAGATGAGACAGTCGGTGACGTGGCTGCGCCCGTCCTCGAGCTGGAGTTCCAGGCTGCCGTCCGCCTGGCGCCGCACGGCCTTGGGCACGGCGTGGGTATGCAGCGCGGGGCCCTCGGCCTGCATGACCTCGACCAGGGTCTGCCCCAGCAGGGAGTCGAAATGGCGCAGCGGCGCTTCGTGGCGCACGAACAGATGGGCCTGCGAGCCCAGCGCGTTGAGCACCCCCGCCAGCTCCACCGCGATGTAGCCCGCGCCGACGATGGCGGTGCGCCGCGGCAGCTCGCGCAGCGCGAAGAAACCGTCGGAGTCGATGCCGAGCTCGGCGCCGGGAATGTCCGGGCGGGCCGGGTGGCCCCCGGTGGCCACCAGGATATGCGGGGCCGTGTAGCGCTGCCCCTCGACCTCCACGGTGCGCGGGTCCACGAAACTGGCGCGCCCGCGGATCAGCTCCACCTGGTTGCGCTCCAGCCCGGACAGGTAGGAGGCGTGGATGCGCTGGATGTAGGCCTCGCGGCTGGCCACCAGCGTGGCCCAGTCCAGGCGCATGCCGGTGGTCTGGAAACCGTAGCCGGGGCCGTAGCGCTGGATGGCGTCGGCGATCTGCCCCGCGTGCCACATGATCTTCTTGGGTACGCAGCCCACGTTCACGCAGGTGCCTCCGATGGGACCGGACTCCACCAGCGCGCAACGTTGTCCGTGCATGGCGGCCCGGTTGGCCGAGGCGATGCCCCCGCTGCCGCCGCCGATGACCAGGTAGTCGTAGGCCCGGCTCATCGCGCCGGCTCCTCGCGCTGCAGCGCGGTGACCACGACCTCGATGCGCCAGCGCGGATCGGCCAGCGTGGCCTGCACGGTGGCGCGCGGGGGCGTCGCCCCCGGCACCACCCAGGCATCCCAGACGGCGTTCATCGCGGCGATGTCGCGGATATCGGCCAGGAAGATCTGCACGCTGAGCAGGCGGCTCTTGTCGGAGCCGCATTCGGCCAGCAGGCGATCGACATGGCCCAGCACCTCGCGGGTCTGTGTGGAGATGTCGGCCTCGGGCTGGTTCTCGGG
This sequence comes from Pseudomonadota bacterium, assembly GCA_021808525.1. Taxonomy (GTDB): domain Bacteria; phylum Pseudomonadota; class Gammaproteobacteria; order Burkholderiales; family Burkholderiaceae_C; genus Thiomonas_A. Next base: position 26,965 of record JAKBBK010000021.1, on the reverse strand, counting down.
AACCTGCCCGGCCAGGTGGATCACGCCATGGGCGATCGCGGCCTCGCTCAGCCGCGGGCCGACATGCAGCCTCCGGATCATGGTGGTCGGGGATGGTGGGGAGCCTTGGGGATGAACCATTGTCGCACCCCACGCCCGTCGACGCAGATGCCCTGGCGCATGGCCCCGCGGGCCAGGCGGCACCGCCGGTGCCGGCCGACCCGCCCTCAGTTCCGGCCGCGCAAGGCGGCGTCCACGTAGCGGTACAGGGCCCGATGGTCCAGGGCCCTGTTCATGAGGCCGTCGAAGCCCGCGGCACGCAGGCTGGCCTCGTCCATGGCCCGGGCGCCTGCGCTCAGCGCGTGCAGGCGCAGCGCGAAGGTCGCAGGATGGGCCTTGATGCGCCGGAGCGCCCGCAGGCTGTCGGTGAGGGGATGCTCGACGCCCATCAGCACCAGCGCGGGCGCATGGCGCAGGGCCAGCTCCGGAGCCTCGCGCAAGCAGTTGCCCTGCACCACCCGATGCCCGGCCTGCTGCAGGGTCATGGCGGCGAGCCTGCGCCGCGAGGCCTGCGCATCGACCAGAAGAATCGTGCTCAAGAAAGTCTCCTCCGCCGCGGCCCGCGATGGGAGCCGATGCGTGAATCTGAGGAGACGGGGGCGAGGTCTCTTCGGGCGAGGCCGGCGCGCGGACTTGCGCGATCGGCGGGGCCATGCGGGCGAGGTCTGGGCCCGCTGAGTCCGGCATCGGATGCAGGCGCTGGAAATTCACCTTGGTCAAATTTCCAGCGACATCCGGTTTATATATTCAAATAAATGGATTGAATGTTAATTTATCCTAAGGAAAATCACACTTTCGGTCAACTTCTACATTTTTCCACTAGCTCCGAGCCTTGCTCCAGGCATGCCGCGATGCCTTCTCACAGCCCCGCTCCCTCCGACACCCCGGCCCTGCTGCTGGTCGATGACGATCGCCTGGCCCTGGCCACCACCGCGCAGGGCCTGCGCCAGACGGGATACGCCGTGGTCACGGCCGACTCTCCCGAACAGGCTCTGGCCTGCGCCGGCGCCGAAGCCTTCGCGCTCGCCGTGCTCGACATGCGCATGCCGGGCCTGAGCGGCATCGAACTGGCCCATCTGCTGGAACGCCGGCACGGGCTTCGCAGCCTGTTCCTGAGCGCTCATGGAGAGCGCCAGGAGGTCAGCGAAGCCATCGCGCAGGGCGCCCTGGGATACCTGGTCAAGCCGGTCGATCCAGCACGCATGGTCCCCACCATCGAGGCCGCACTGGCACGCGCCCGGGACCTCGACACCTTGCGCAGCACCCAGCAGCAACTCGAACAGGCGCTCGCCGGCGACCGGGTGGTGAGCGTCGCGGTGGGCCTGATCATGGCCCGCAGGCGCCTGCCCGAGCAGGCCGCCTTCGCCGCGCTGCGCGACGAGGCCAGGCGCCGGCGCCGCAAGCTTCCGGACTATTGCAGCGAACTGGTGGCCTCGCAGGCCCCCCATGCCGATGGCCCCGCCTGAACCCGCGGGAAGCTCCGCGGCGCTCGAGGGCGCCGCGAACAAGGGCCTGCCTGTGGAGGCTTCGATCCTGGCCGCCATCGCCGACGGCATCTGCGTGGTTTCGCTGGACGATGAGTGCTTCCTGTATACCAACCCCGCATTCGACGCCATGTTCGGCTACGAACCGGGGGAGTTGCTGGGGCAGCATGTGTCGAAGGTGAATGCCCCGGGCCTGCTCTCGCCCGAAGCCACCGCGCGGGCCATCCACGATGCGGTGCGAGCCCAGGGGCGCTGGGATGGCGACCTGCTGAGCCTGCGCAAGGACGGCAGCACCTTCCGCAGCTACGACACGGCCACCCTGCACGAAATCGGCGGCTGGGGCCGGGTGCTGGTGGCCATCCAGCGCGACGTCGGATCGGTGCGCGGCGCGGAAGCGGAACTGCGCCTGCGCGGGGTCTACGCGGCCACGCTGCTGGATCATTTCCCCTTTCCCGCATGGATGAAGGATCCGCAGGGCCGCTTTCTCGCCGCCAACCAGGCATTGGCCGAGGCCGCCGGAATGGCGGACCCGGATCTGCTCCTGGGCCTGGCGGACCCCGGCGGCCTGCCCGCGGACCTGGCCGCCCACATGCGCCTGGGCGAACGCCGGGCGATCGCCAGCGCCCGGCCCACGGTGCGCGACTGTCGGGTCGACCAGGGCTGCTGCGTGCGCTGGTGGGAGGTGTTCCATACCCCGATCCGTCTGCAAGACGCGACCATCGGCGTGCTGGGCTTCGCGCGCGACGTCAGCGATCGCCAGGCCGCGACCGAGGCCCTGCAAGAACGCCAGCGCTGGCTGCACGCCATCCTCGATCAGCTTCCCGTGGGTGTGACCCTGTTCGATTCCCAGGGGCACGTCGTGCTGGACAACGCCTCGATGCGCAGCTTCAACGACAGCGATCGGATCCCATCGATCTCCAGGCGCCAGCGCCCCCGCTGGCTGGCACGCGGCGCCGACGGCACGGTGCTGGATCCGAGCCAATGGCCTGGCGCACGGGCGCTGCGCGGCGAATCGGTGCGCCAGGGCATCGAATTCGAACACCGCGCCAGCGACGGCAGCCTGCGGACCGTGCTGGTTTCGGCGGTTCCGTTTCACGCCGGAGAGGGCCCCATGGCCGTCGCCGTGGCGGTGGCCCAGGACATCAGCGAACGCAAGCTGGCGGAGGCCGCGTTGCGCGAAAGCGAGCAGCAGCTGCGCGTCATCGCCGACCACCATCCGGATGGCATCTTTCACATCGACCGAGAGCACCGCATCCTCTACCTCAATGCTCCCACCCTGCAATGGCTGAGTCGCGCGTTGAATCGACCGGGCCTGTGCCTGGACGAACTGCGCGGACGCAGGGTCTGGGAAATCCTGGGCAACACCGAACTGAGCCTCGACTATCGACGCCACAGCGAACAGGTGATGCGCAGCGGCCGTCCCAGCAGCGTGGAAGAGTCGGTGCTGGTCGGAGGCGAACCGCGTACGCGGTTGATCGTGCGCACGCCGGTGCGCGACGCCGCGGGCGAGATCGTGGGGCTGCTGGGCATCGCGCGCGACATCAGCGACCGGCGGCAGCAGGAGCTCGCGCATCTGCAACGTCTCCACGAACAGCGCGACGCGCTGGTGAGCGAGGTGCACCACCGCATCAAGAACCACCTGCAGGGCGTGCTGGGACTGCTGCGCCTGCGCATCGATCGCCACCCCGATCTGCGCGAGCCGCTGGCCGAGGTGATGGCCCAGGTCCAGGCCATCGCGGGGGTCTATGGGCTCAGCGAGCGGCGCGGCAGCGCCGGCGCCGAGCTGGTGCGCATTGTCGGCCTCGTGGTGCAGGGCTCGGCCGCGGCGGTGCCGCTGCACTTCGAGCCGGGTGCCTTCGAAGCCCTGCAGCTGCGCGAGGCCGATGCCGTGCCCATCGCCCTCGTGATCAACGAGTTGCTGAGCAACGCCTCCAAGCATCTCGCGGTGCAGGATCCCGAGCGCCCCGTGCGCATCACCCTGGATGGCGACGGCCGGGCCATGCGCATCCGCGTGCGCAACGGCCCCGCCTGGCTGCCGCCGGATTTCGATTTCGCCGCGCGCCGAGGCATCGGAACCGGCCTGCAATTGCTCGGCACCCTGCTGCCCAGCCGGGGCGCCAGCCTGAGCATCCGGCAGGAGGGCGACGAGGTGCTCGCCGAACTGCTGCTGCACGAACCGGTGGTGAGCGCGCGCTGAGTCCCGCGCCCGGCGCGGCGCGCGCGGCTCAGAGCTGCACGGGGCCGCCGCTGGCCCAGCTCGCGGCCGCGGCATCGGCCAGCAGCTGGGCCTGCACGCCGTCGTCCACCGTGGTTGCGGGCCTGGCGCCGCTTTGCACGCAGTCGAAGAAGTGGCTGATCTCGGCGCGGTAGGCGGCCGCGTAGCGCTGCAGGAAAAAGGCCTCGGGGTTGTCGCCGCGCACGCCGTCGGCGACCCAGCGGCTCACCCGGGTGCGGGTTTCGTTGCCACACTGCAGCATGCCCCGCGAACCCAGGACCTCGAAGCGCTGGTCATAGCCATAGGCGGCGCGCCGGCTGGTGTTGATCTGGCACAGCCTGCCCTTGCGGGTGCGGATGGTCACGGCGGTGCTGTCGGCGTCGCCCAGCTCGGCGATGGCCGGGTCGGTCAGTACCGAGCCGCTGGCGCTGAGCCATTGGGCCTCGTCCCCGTCGTGGCACAGCACCCAGCGGAACACGTCGAAATCATGGATCAGCATGTCCCGGAAGATCCCCCCGGAGTGGCGGATGTAGTCGGCCGGCGGGGCGCCGGGATCGCGACTGGTGATGACGAGCATTTCCGGCTCGCCGATGTCCCCGCGACGCAGTTCGGTCACGGCCTGCGCGAAGGTGGGATCGAAGCGGCGCTGGAACCCGATCATGCAGGCCACCCCGGTGGCCTGCACGCGGGCCGCGCATTCGCGCGCGCGCCCGGCGGAGAGGTCGACCGGCTTTTCACAGAAGATGTGCTTGCCCGCCGCGGCGCTGCGGTGGATCAGGTCGTAATGGGTGGAGGTGGGCGAGGCGATGACCACGGCCTGGACCGCGGGATCGGCCAGCGCGGCCTCGGGCGTGCTGGCCGCGGCCCCGGTGGCCTGGGCCAGCGCCGCGGCCTGCTCGGGCATCGGGTCGCATACATGGCTGAGGCGGATGCCGGGCAGTGAACACAGGTTGGAGGCATGGATGCGGCCGATGCGGCCGGCACCGAACAGGGCGACGTGCTTCATGAGGGTCTCGTGGGGTCGGGAACGCGGGATGGGGTCGATGCGGGCGCGGGCTCAGGAAGGAGCGCTGGAGGATCCACCATGGGTGAGCTCGAGCCGGTAGGCCACGGCCAGGAACAGGCTTTGCGCCAGGCCCATGGTGCCGGTGAGCGCGCGAAAACCGAAGGTGGCGTGGTCGTGCACGATCAGGCAGCTCTCGGCCAGGCGTGCCAGCTCGCCCATGCGGCTGTCGGTGATGGCGATGAGCCTGGCGCCGCGCTGCACCGCCAGCTCGGCGAAGGCCGCCGATTCCGGCGCGTAGGGGGCGAAGGACACCGCCAGCACCGCGTCGCCGGCGCGCACCGAGCGCACCTGCTCCTGCTGCATGGCCCCCAGCACGCTGACCAGGCCCACGCGCTTGTCGGTGTGCTGCAGCGCGTAGGCCAGATAGCTGGCCACGGGGAAGGATCTGCGAACCCCCACCACCCAGACCTGGTCGGTGTCGACCAGGCACTGCACGGCGCGCTCGAATTCCTCGGCGTCCAGGCCGTCGCGCAGTTCCTCCATGGCGGCCATGGCGCCGGTCAGGAAGCCCTGGGCGATCTGCAGGCTGGACAAGTCCTTCTCGCCGCCCTCGATGACCTCGCGCAGGCGCAGGTGGTAGGAGCGCCCGGGAGCGATCTGGCGCGAGATGCCGTCGCGGAACACGGCCTGCATCTGGCTGAACCCGGAAAAACCCAGGCGCTTGGCGAAGCGCACCACCGCCGAGGGCTGCACGCCGCAGTGCGCGGCGAGCTCGAGGATGCCGTCCAGCCCGATGCGATCCCGGTGCTGCTCGACGTAGCGGGCGATGAGCTTCTGCTGCCGGCTCAGGGTGTCGAATTCGACGGCGATGCGTGCGATGACGGCGTCCACGTCGGGCTGGCGTTCGCTGCTCACGGATGGGTCTCCCGATGGCGTGATGGCGGACCCCGCCGGGGGGTGCGAGCCTGCCTCGCCGGGTCCTGCGCGGCGGGAATTATCCATGGGACGTCAAAGGGGCGCGGCCGGCTGGGGGGCGCTGTCGTAGCCGCCCCAGACGGATTGGTCGTACTCGATCACCGAGCCGGTCATCAGCCCGGACTCGTCGCTGCACAGGAAGGCCACCGCGCGCGCCACCTCGGCGGGGTCGACCAGGCGCCCGAAGGGCTGGCGCGCGGCCGCGTCGCGCAGCCAGTCGGGGCTGGCGCCGTGGAACTCGCGCTGGATGCGATCCTCGCCCTCGGAGGCCATCCAACCGATGTTCAGCGCATTGACCCGGATGCGATTGCGCAGCAGCGAGTAGGCGGCGTTGCGCGTGAGCGTGGCCAGCGCCCCCTTCGAGCCGCAATAGGCGGCCAGGAAGGACTGCCCGGCCAGCGCGGACATGGAGCCGATGTTGACAATGCTGCCCTCGATGCCTTCGCGGCGCATCAGCCGCACGGCTTCCTGCATGAGAAAGAAGGGTGCGCGCACGTTGATGGCGAACATGCGGTCGAACAGCTCGGGGCTGGTATCGATCAGGGAGCCGCGGTCGGTGATGGCCGCGGCGTTGACCAGCAGGTCCACGCGGCCGAAACGCCTTTCGGCCTCGGCCACCACCCGGCGGCAGTCGTCCACGCTGGCCAGGTCGGCCTGCACGTACAGGGCATCCAGCGCGCCGCCCTCGCACAGGAGGCGCTGGCGCTCCAGCCCGCGCTCGCGCTGGCGCCCGCAGAACACCAGGCCGCTCAGACCGCGCGCGGCGAACAGATCGCAGATGGCGGCGCCCAGGCCCTGCGTGCCGCCGGTGACCACCGCCACCTTGCCGTCCAGGCGCGAGGGCTCGCGCCTGCTCGCCGCACCCTTGGTTTCGTGCATCGCAAAGCTCCCTGTTGGCGGGCCGCGGCGCGGCCTCAGGCCGAGATCGCGGCCTCGTCGCGCTGTGCCGCGGCCTTGCCTTCGAGTTCGTGGCGCAGGGCATCGAGGCCCGCGCCGCCGGCCATGTGGAACATGAGCTGCTCCAGCGAGAGCTCGGTCTTGGGCGCGTCGAGTTCCACGCGGCCCTGCGCGAGCACGACGAAGTGGTCGCCCACCATGTAGGCGTGATGGGGGTTGTGGGTGATGAAGATCACCCCCGCGCCCTGGTCGCGCGCGGCGGCCAGGATGTAGCGCAGCACGATGCCCGACTGGGTGACCCCGAGCGCGGCCGTGGGCTCGTCGAGGATGAGCACCCGCGCGCCGAAGTGGATGGCGCGGGCGATGGCCACCACCTGGCGCTGCCCGCCGGACAGGGTGCCCACCGGGCGGTCCAGGTCGGCCACGCGGATGCCCATGCGCTGCAGCGCCTCGCGGGTCTTGTCCTGCATGGTCTGCACGTCCAGCCGGCGCAGCAGGCCGCTGCCCCGGGTGAGCTCGGAACCGAGGAAGAAGTTTCGCCAGATGGGCATCAGCGGCGCCAGCGCCAGGGTCTGGTAGACCGCGGCGATGCCCAGGTCCAGCGCCTCGCGCGGCGAGTTGAAGGTCATCGGCCTGCCGTCCACCGTGTAGGTTCCGGTGTCATGCTGGAACAGACCGGCGATGATGCTGATCAGGGTGGACTTGCCGGCGCCGTTGTCTCCCAGCACGCAGGTGACCTCGCCGGGGCGCACCGCCAGGCTCACGCCCCGCAGCGCCTCGATGTGGCCGAAGGTCTTGCCGATGTCGCTGAGCCGCACGATCGGCTCCTTGGTGCCTGCCATGCTCATTCTCCCCGGCTCGAACGGGCGCGTACCCAGTTGTTGAACACCGTGGCGGCGAGCAGGGTCGCGCCGACGAAGAACATGAACCAGTCCGGGTTCCAGTCGGCGTAGACCACGCCCTGGATGGTCATGCCGAAGATCAGCGCGCCCAGTGCCGAGCCCACGGCCGAGCCGTAGCCCCCGGTCATCAGGCAGCCCCCGACCACGGCGGCGGCGATGTAGACCAGCTCGTTGCCCCGGCCCGCGCCGGACTGCACGGTGTCGTAGGTGAACAGCATGTGCATGCCCAGCAGCCACACGGAAAATCCCACGAGCATGAACAGCGCCGTCTTGGTGTGCCCCACGGGAACACCCACCGCACGCGCGCTGGCGCTCTGGCCGCCGACCGCGAACACCCAGTTGCCGAAGCGGGTGCGCAGCAGGATCCAGGTACCCGCGACGATCAGCACCAGCCAGTACAGGATGGCGATGCTGAGCTGCGTGTGTCCGATGGTCAGGGTGGAGGCGAACACCGCGTGCGCGGAGTCATACCCCGGCATGGTGCTGATGTCCCCGGTCGCGACGTTGCCGGTGATCAGCCGGGTCAGCGCGATGTTGGCGCCCTGCAGCATGAGGAAGGTGGACAGCGTGACCAGGAAACTGTGCAGGCGGGTGCGTGCCAGCAGGTAGCCGTTGAGCCCGCCGATGCCCAGCGCGAGCACCAGGGAGAAGGCCACGCCGTACCACAGATTGATCCCGAAGGAGGTGGCGAACATCGAGGCGGAAAGCGACGCGGTGGTCACCGCCACGCCCGCCGTGAGATCGAACTCGCCGCCGATCATCAGCAGCGCGACGGCCACCGCGGGAATGCCCAGCGTGGCCGCCTGGTACAGCACGGTGGACATCGCCGGCAGCTGGCGCAGCGGGGGCGCCACCGCCCAGAACAGGGCGAAGACGAGAATGGTGCCTCCCAGAGCGCCCGCCTCGGGGCGCCCCAGCAACGCCTTCCAGACGTTGCCGCGAGGCCGTACGGCCGGAGGGTTCTGAACGGCGGACGCGGCGGGCAGCGCCGCCTGTTCCTTGGTCATGGTCATCCTGTGCTCCGCTGCGGCATCGGGGGAAGCGCGCGCCGCGCGTCCGCCCGATGCCTGGGCTTGCAGACTCAGCGCGTTCCGCGCTCGGCGTACTTGGCCACGAGAGCCGCGTTTTCCTGGGTGACGAAGGACGGGCCGGTCAGCAAGGCCCTGCCGCCGCCGACGGTATCGCCGTTGGTCAGGTTCAGGTACAGCATGTCCACGGCCTCGTAACCCTCGACATAGGGCTGCTGGTCGATCGCCCACTTGAGCTTGCCGCCCTTGGCGATCATGCGGATGGCCGTGGGACTCATGTCGAAGGTGCCCACGACGGCCTTGCTGCCCGACATGCCGATGGCGCGCACGGCCGTGACCGCGTAGGGAGCGCCCAGCGCGACCACCCAGTCGATGGCCGGGTCCTGCTGCAGCTTGGCGACCAGGCGTGACTGCACGTCGGCCATGTTGTTCTCGTTGACGTACAGCACCGAGAACTTGCCGTGGAAGGTCTTCTTGATGCCGTCGCAACGCGCCTCGAGCTGCACGGCGCCCTGCTCCTGGTTGACGCACAGCACGTCCTTCGCGCCTTCCTGGTTCAGGCGGTCGCCCACGGCCTCGCCGGCGACCATCTCATCCTGCCCCGCGTAGCCCAGCAGGCCCATGCTCTTCCACTGGTCGGTGCCGGCGTTGAAGCCGACCACGGGGATATGCGCGGCCTGCGCCTGCTTGACCGCCCCGCGCATGGCATCGGGGTGGGCCAGGGTCAGCGCGATGCCGCTGACATGCTGCTCCACCGCGTTGACCACCAGTTGCGCCTGCTTGGAGGCGTCGGGGCTGGACAGGTACAGCAGGCGCACATGATCGTTCTTCGCGGCGGCCTCGGCCCCCTTGCGCACGATGTCCCAGAAGGTGTCACCCGGGGCAGCGTGGGTGATCATGGCGATCGTGTACTCGGGGCTCTTGGCATGGGCCGGCATGCCCAACCCGACCGCGCCGCAAGCCAAAGCCAACGCCGCGGCGAGCTTCGCCGTGACGCCGGAACCCTTTTTGAATTGCATGGTCTGTCTCCTCGGTGGCACCGTGTGTGGGCGATGAAGGAATTCGTGCTTGCCGGTTGCCATGCCCACACGTCTTCAACCGGCTTGGCCGGCACTCCGGGCGGGCCCGGGGCCGGAGCGACCTGGCGAGCGGACTCGTTGTCGCAGGCCGCAGTATGGCCCAATCGAGAAATTTCTTTCTAGGGACTTTCCCGATCGAAGGGTTTTTTCTTTCTGGACTACGCTGGACACTGAATGGCGTCATCCGTCCGTACCGGGCGTATCCCAGAACCAGCACCACGACCGCCGATGAGCACCCTGCCCTTTCCCCCAGACCGCCGCCACGACCTCGCCTGCCTGGGCCGCCTGGCCGTGGACCTGTATTGCGAGCAGTTCGGCGCCCCGCTGGAAAGCGCGCGCAGCATGGCCATGTACCTGGGCGGAAGCTCGGCCAACGTGGCCTTCGGGGTGGCGCGACTGGGCCTGCGCAGCGCCATGATCTCGCGCGTGGGCGACGAGCAGATGGGGCGCTTCCTGCTGGGCGCGCTGGAGCGCGAAGGCTGCGACGTCAGCCAGGTGCAGGTGGATCCGCGGCGCCTGACCGCGCTGGTGCTGCTGGGCCTGAAGGACCGCGATACCTTCCCGCTGCTGTTCGTGCGCGAGAACTGCGCCGACATGGCCATCGACGCGGCCGCCATTTCCGAGGCCTTCATCGCCGAGTGCCGCGCGCTGGCCATCACCGGCACCCACCTGTCCACCGACGCCACGCGCGCGGCCGCTTCCACGGCGCTGCGCCATGCCGGGGCGCATGGGGTGGTGCGGGTGCTGGACATCGACTACCGGCCCGTGCTGTGGGGCCTGACCCGGCCGGGCGCCGGCGAGAACCGCTACGTGGCGGACGAACGGGTGAGCGCGCGCCTGCAGGAGATGCTGGGCAGCTTCGAGCTGATCGTGGGCACCGAGGAGGAATTCATGATCGCCGGCGGCGTGGCGGGCGACCTGCTCGGCAGCCTGCGCCGCGTGCGCGCCGTCACGCCTGCCGTGCTGGTGCTCAAGCGCGGCCCGCTGGGATGCTGCGTGATCGAGGGCGAGGTCCCCGAAGACCTGGCCGCGCTGCCCGCGCATGCCGGCGAGCGCGTGCGCGTGCGCAACGTGCTCGGCGCCGGCGACGCCTTTCTGGCCGGGCTGCTGAGCAGCCTGCTGCGCGGCGAGGACTGGGCCCAGGCGGCGCGCGTGGCCAATGCCTGCGGCGCCATCGTCGTGTCGCGCCACGCCTGCTCGGCGGCCATGCCCACGCCGGCCGAACTGCAGCACTGGTTCGCCAGCCCCCATCACCTGGACGTGGACGGGGACACCGAGCTCGCGCACCTGCACCGCGTCAGCGTGGCGCGCCCGCGCTGGGAGGAACTGCATGTGATGGCCTTCGACCATCGCAGCCAGTTCCTGGACCTGGCGCGCGAGGCCGGCGCCGACGAGGCGCGCATTCCCGCGCTCAAGCAACTCCTGCTGGACGCGGCGGCGCAGGTGGAATCCCGTTGCGGCCTGCAGGGTCGCATCGGCGTGCTCATCGATGGCGGCGACTACGGCGCCGACGCGCTGGCCCATGCCACGGGACGGGGCTGGTGGGTGGGGCGTCCGGCGGAACTTCCGGGCTCGCGCCCGCTGCGCTTCGACGGCACCGCGTCCATCGGCAGCGCGCTGGTGTCCTGGCCGGCCGAGCAGGTCGTGAAGTGCCTCGTGCACTACCACCCCGACGATGCCGTGGACCTGCGCGTGGAACAGGAGGACCGGCTGCTGGAACTGTGGGAGGCCACGCGGGCGGTGGGCAACGAGTTGCTGCTGGAGATCATCCCCCCGCGCGAACTGTGTCCGCCGGGCACCGAGGACCAGGCCGTGCTGCGCTCCGTGCAGCGCCTGTACAACCTGGGCATCCGGCCCGAGTGGTGGAAACTGGCGCCCATGCGCGCGCAGGGCTGGCAGGCGCTGGGGCGACTGCTGGCGGCGCGCGACCCCTATTGCCGCGGCGCGGTGATCCTGGGCCTGAACCAGCCGCTGGCCGAGCTGGCCGCCAGCTTCGCCGACGCCCGCGATCCGGTGGTCAAGGGCTTCATGGTCGGGCGTACGCTGTGGGCACGCGAGTCCCTGCTGTGGCTGCGGGGCGAGCTCGACGACACCGGGCTCGTGGCCGCGGTGGCGAACAATTTCGGCGCGCTGGTCCAGGCATGGGCCGCGCGGCGCGACGGCGCGCAGGGCGCGCCGCGGACCTGACACGGAGACCCCCATGAGCTATATACGCATGACCATGGCGCAGGCGCTGGTGCGCCACCTGGCCGCGTTGCGTGTGGAAACGGCGGACGGCCGCCTGCAACCCTATTGCGCCGGCGTGTTCGCCATCTTCGGGCACGGCAACGTGTGCGGCCTGGGCGAGGCCCTGTGGGAAGCGCGCGAGGAGCTGCCGACCCTGCGCGCGCACAACGAACAGTCCATGGCGCATGCGGCGATCGCCTTCGCCAAGGCCAGCATGCGCCAGCGCATCATGGCGGTGACCACCTCCATCGGCCCCGGGGCCACCAACCTGGCCACGGCCGCGGCGCTGGCCCATGTGAACCGCCTGCCGGTGCTGCTGCTGCCGGGCGACACCTTCGCGTCGCGCAGGCCCGACCCGGTGCTGCAGCAGCTCGAGAGCTTCCACGCCGGCGACCTCAGCGTGAACGACTGCCTGCGCCCGCTCACGCGCTACTTCGACCGCATCACCCGCCCCGAGCAGATCCTCGCGGCCCTGCCCCAGGCCCTCGGCGCCATGACCGACCCGGCCAGCTGCGGCCCGGCATGCCTGGCCCTGTGCCAGGACGTGCAGGCGCAGGCCTTCGACTGCCCGGAGAGCTTCCTGCACCCGGCGCCCATCCGCCTGCGGCGCCCGCCCGCGGAGGCCGGCGAGCTCGAACGCGCCACGCGCCTGCTGCGCCGAGCCGAGCGCCCGCTGATCATCGCCGGCGGAGGCGTGCTGTACAGCCAGGCGGGCGAAAGCCTGCGCGCCTTCGCCGAGGCCCATGGCGTGCCGGTGGCCGAGACCCACGGCGGCAAGAGCTCGCTGCCCTGGGACCACCCGCTCAACGTGGGCGCCATCGGCGTGGACGGCGGGCCCTCGGCCAACGCGCTGGCGGAGGAGGCCGACCTGGTGTTCGCCGTGGGCACGCGCCTGCAGGATTTCACCACCGGCTCGCATGCGCTGTACCCGGGGGCCGAATTGCTGGGCCTGAACGTGCAGGCCTTCGACGCCGCCAAGTGGCACGGCCACAGCCTGGTGGCCGATGCGCGCACGGCGCTGGAACAGCTCGAGCCGGGCCTGCGGGGCTGGAGCGCGGACCCGGAATGGTCCCGCCGCGCCCAGGGCCTGGCCGCCGACTGGGTGCGCCGGGTGGACGAGCTGACCACCGCGCGCCTGGTGGGCACCCTGCCCTACGACGCCGAAGTCATCGGGGGCGTGCGCGACTCGGCCTCCGACAGCCCCGCAGGCGACGTGGTGGTGTGCGCGGCCGGCACGCTGCCGGCCGAGCTGCACAAGCTCTGGCGCGCCTCCCAGCCCGGCAACTACCACGTCGAGTACGGCTACTCCTGCATGGGCTACGAGATCGCCGGCGGCCTGGGCGTCAAGCTGGCGCGCCCCGAGCAGGAAGTGGTGGTGATGGTCGGCGACGGCTCCTACCTGATGCTCAATTCCGAGCTGGCCACCTCGGTGATGCTGGGACGCAAGCTGATCGTGGTGGTGCTGGACAACCGCGGATTCGGCTGCATCGAACGCCTGCAGGGCAGTTGCGGCTACCCCAGTTTCAACAACCTGCTGGACGCCTGCGTGCCCGAGGGCGGCAGCCCCGTGCGCATCGACCTGGCCATGCACGCGCGCAGCCTGGGCGCGGAGGCGGTACACGTGCGCAACCTGGACGAATTCGGGGCCGCCATGCGCGAGGCCCGCAAGCGCGAGCGCAGCCAGGTCATCGTCATCGACACCACGCACACGCGGGTGACGGCCGACGGCGGCTGCTGGTGGGACGTGGCGATGCCGGAAGTGTCCTCCAGCGCCGAGGTGCAGCAGGCGCATGCCCGCTACCAGCTGGCCCGGCAGATGCAGTGCCCCTGAGCCGCGGTCGCCCGCGATCCGCAAGGCCCCCCTTTTTCCACCCACTCCCGGCACCATGACCTGGAACGTACGCATCGGCATCAACCCCATCGGCTGGATGAACGACGACCTGCCCTCGCTGGGCGGCGACACGGAACTGGACACCGCCCTGTCCGAGGGGCGGGCCATCGGCTACGCCGGCTTCGAGCTGGGCAACAAGTTTCCCTCCGACCCGGCCGAACTCAAGGCACGGCTGGATCGCTTCGGCCTGGCCTGCGTGTCCGGCTGGTATTCCGGCTTCCTGGCCGAGGGGCTGGACGCCCCCGACGGCGACGCGGTTGTCGCACGCGAGGCGCAGCGCTGCGTCGCGCATATGCGCAAGCTGCGCCACAACGGCTGCGACGTGGTGGTGTACGGCGAGTGCGCGGGCACCGTGCAGGGGCAGCTGGAAACCCCCGTGTCGCGCCGCCCGGTGCTGCGCGGCGAACAGGTCTGGAAGGAATATGCGCGGCGCCTGGACGCCTTCGGACTGCACCTGCTGGAGGCCTACGGGCTGCGCCTGGCCTACCACCACCACATGGGGGCGTGCGTGGAATCCCCGCGGGACGTGGACCGGCTGATGGAACTCACCGACCCGCGCAAGGTGTTCCTGCTGTTCGACACCGGGCACGCCTATTTCGGCGGCGCCGAGCAGCCCGTGGAACTGCTGCGCAGGCATGTGCGCAGGGTGGCCCACGTGCATTGCAAGGACGTGCGCCCGCAGCTCATCGCCAAGGCGCGCAACGAGTCCTGGAGTTTCCTGCACGGGGTGCTGGCGGGCGTGTTCACGGTGCCGGGAGACGGCGCCCTCGACTTCGGCGGCGTGCTGCGCTGCCTGCGCGATGCCGGCTACTCGGGCTGGCTGGTGGTGGAGGCCGAGCAGGATCCGGCCGTCGCGCCCAGCGAGCCCTTCGCGCGCAAGGGCTTCGAGACCCTGCGCACCCTCGTGGACACCCTGGACGCGGGAGCCTGAACATGGTCAGTCCCCTTCTGGTCAAGGCCGCCCCCGCCGGGCGCGACATCGTCACCGTGACCCCCGAGAGCGCGGGCTGGAAGTACGTGGGATTCCAGGCCATCCGCCTGCCCGCGGGCGAGTCGCACGAGCTGTCCACCGGCCAGCGGGAGCTGTGCCTGGTGGTGCTCACCGGCTGCGTCGACGTGGAGGTGGACGGCCTGCGCCACGCCGGGCTGGGGATTCGCGACAGCGTGTTCGAGCCCGTGGCCCCGGCGGCCCTGTACGTGCCCCCGGGCCGCGGCTTGCGCGTGCGGGCGCAGCGCGACGCCGAAGTGGCGCTGTGCAGCGCTCCCGGCGACGCACGCGAACGCCCGGTGCGCCTGATCGACCCCCAGGGCATGCGCGCCAGCACCCGAGGCCAGGGCACGAACCTGCGCCATGTGCGCGACATCCTGCCCCACGACGATCCGGGTGCCGCGCACCTGCTGGTGGTGGAGGTGATCACGCCGGCCAGCCACTCCTCGAGCTACCCGCCGCACAAGCACGACGACGAGCGCCCGCCGCTGGAAACCCGGCTGGAGGAGACCTACTACCACCGCCTGGATCCGCCCCAGGGTTTCGCCTTCCAGCGGGTGTACACGGACGACCGCAGCCTCGACGAAGCCTGCGCGGTGGAAAACCACGACGTGGTGCTGGTGCCGCGGGGCTACCACCCGGTGGTCGCGCCGCACGGCTACCAGTTGTATTACCTCAACGTCATGGCCGGCCCGAACCGCCTGTGGGTGTTCCGCAACGATCCTGCGCACGAGTGGATGCTGCAAGCCCCGCGTTGAAGCCCGAGCGCAGGCGCTCGGCCTCCGAGTCCACCGCGCTGCGCAAGGGCTTGCGCAGGCCGAACAGGAACAGGGCCTCGGCCACGACGAACAACGGCCCGACCAGCAGGCCCGAGAGGTCGTCCACGAAGGCGGGCTTGCGCCCTTCCCAGGCGTGGCCCACCAGCTGGAACACCCAGCCCGCCACGAAGGCGCCGAAACCCAGGCCCAGCCAGTGCGCCGTGGGTTGCGCGGCGGCCCAGGCGCCCGCGCGCAGCGCCAGGGCGAACAACAAGCCCATCGACAGTCCCAGCGGAACATCGAGCAGCAGGTAGAACACACAGGCCGCCGCCGCGACGAACAGCGACGGCCTGAGCCCGAAGCCGCCGAGCACCAGCACGGGGCGCGACAACAAGACGCACAGCCCCAGCACGATCAGCGGAATCCCGACGCAGTGGGTCGCGACATTGCGCCGGTCGCGGTGATAGGAAGCGTATTGCGCGAGTTGCTGCTGGAGGGTCTTCATCAGGCGCTCTCCCGGATGACCAGCTCGAAGCCCAGGTCGATGCTGGGCGGCTCCACCGGCTCGCCGCGGATCAGGGCGAGCATCATGTCGGCGGCCGCCAGGCCCATCTCGCGACGCCGTGTGCGCACCGTGGTCAGCGGCGGCGGCATCTGCGGGCTGCCCGGCAGGTCGTTGAATCCGGCGACGGCCAGGCGCGAGGGTACCGCGACCCCCAGTTGCAGGGCCTTGAGCAGCGCTCCCTGGGCCAGGTCGTCGTTGCAGAAAAAGATGGCGTCGAGCTCGGGGTGGCGGGCCAGCGCCTGTTCCAGGAGCAGGCCTCCGAGCTCGATGGACGAAGGGGCCGGGCTGAGCAGCTCGAGCCCCGGGTCGTACAGCCCGGCCGCGCGCAGGGCCTGACGATAGCCCTCGGCGCGCTGCAGCACCCGCGGGTCGAGCTGCGCCGCGGCATAGGCGATGCGCCGGCGCCCGCCGCGCAGCAGGTGCTCGGTGAGGGCGCGCCCCGCCGCCGCCTGGGAAAAGCCCACGCTGTGGATGCCGGACGCGGTGGTCAGCTCCATCAGGTGCACCGTGGGCACGCCGCTGTCCTGGATCAGGCGGCGCGCCGTCTCGGTACGGTCGAAGCCCGTGACCAGCAGCCCTGCCGGGCGATGCGCCAGGAAACTGCGCAGCAACTGTTCCTCCTCGGCCGCGTCGTAGTGGGTCACGCCGATGAGGGTCTGGAACCCGGCGGGAAGCAAGGTGCGCTGCACGGCGTCGAGCAGGTCGACGAACAGGGTGTTGGACAACAGGGGAATCAGCACCGCGACCTGGGCACTGCGACTCGAAGCCAGCGCACGCGCGGCCGGGTCGGGCACGTAGCCCAGCCTCTGCGCCGCGGCCAGGGTGCGCTGGACCAGGTCGGCATGCACGCCGCGCGTGCCCCGCAGCGCCCTGGATGCGGTGATGGGGCTGACGCCGGCCTCGCGGGCGACGTCCTGCAGGGTGGCCCGGCCGCTGGCACGGGAGGAACGTGTGGAACTCATGGTGCCGATAACCCTAATACAAATCGGGGTGGCGCGGCGTAGGATAGCGCTATCCCATGGGCTTCGAAGCCCATGCCCGGGAATATCCCTTGTATTTGTGGAACCAAGCGCCCGCCGCATCCTGCGCGCGGGCCAGACAGCGCTATCCGATGCCAAGCAAGCTGATCATCATGGGGGTTGCCGGTTGCGGCAAGTCCAGCCTGGGAGCCGCACTGGCGCACAGGCTCCAGGTGCCGCTGGTCGAGGGCGACGATTTCCACAGCCCCGCCAGCAAGGACAAGATGGGCCGCGGCGTGGCCCTGGACGATGCCGACCGCGCCAGCTGGCTGGACCGCCTGGGCGAGGAGCTGCGCCGGCATGCGCAGGGCGCCGTGCTGACCTGCTCGGCCCTGAAGCGCGCCTACCGCGAGCGCCTGCGCCGGGCCGAGCCGGGGGTGCGTTTCGTGTACCTGCGCATCGACCCCGAGCTGGCCTACCAGCGGGTCAGCGCGCGCCAGGGCGGGCACTTTTTCCGGCCCAGCCTGGTGGCCAGCCAATTCGCCACGCTGGAGTCGCCCGAGGGCGAGGCCGGCGTGTTCACCGTGGACGCGGTCCTCGGCACGCCCGAACAGGCGCGCGCCGTGATGGACTGGATCGCATCCGAATCGCCCTAGCGGCCGCAGACCGGCAGGGTTCCACCCCTCCCAGGAGACACCCCATGAGCACTCCACGAAACAGCAAGCCGCCGCGGCGGCGCTGGATGATCGGCGCCCTGCTCGGCGTCGGCATCCTGATCAACTACCTCGACCGCATCAGCCTGTCGGTGGCGGCGCCGCAGTTGCGCACCGAGTTCCACCTCTCGCCGGCCGAGGTCGGCCTGTTCCTCAGTGCCTTCTTCTGGTCCTACTCGCTGCTGCAGGTGCCCGCGGGCATGCTGCTGGACCGCCTCGGGCCCAAGCCCATCGGACGCTGGGGCGCGTTGCTGTGGAGCGCCGCCTCGCTGCTCACCGCCGTGGCCGGAGGCTTCGGAGGCATCTTCGCGGCGCGGGTGCTGCTGGGCGTGGCCGAGGCGCCGGCCTTCCCGGCCTGCGCCAAGGCCACCGGCTACTGGTTCCCGCGCCGCGAGCGCGCGCTGGCCACCGCCTTGTTCGACGCCGCGGCCAAGTTCTCCAACGTGATCGGCGTGCCGCTGGTGGCCTGGGTGGTGGTGGCCTTCGGCTGGCGCTGGGGCTTCGGCGTGACGGCCGCCCTCAGCTTCGCGTATTTCGTCGCCTACTGGGCGCTGTACCGCGACCCCGGCGCCGACCCCCGGCTCAGCGCCACCGAGCGCCAGTACATCGTCGACGGCGGCGCGACCCCCGAGGGCGCCGCGCCCGCCGGAGCCTTCAACATGTTCGGCTACGTGCTCACCCAGGCCAAGGTCTGGGGCCTGACCATCGGATTCGCCGCCTACGGCTATTCCTTCTACCTGTTCCTGACCTGGCTGCCCAGCTACCTGGTGCAGGCCATGCACATGAGCATCCTGACCTCGGCGGAGTACACCGCCATTCCCTGGCTGGTGGCCACCTGCGCCGACCTGCTGGTGGGCGGCTGGCTGATCGACCGCCTGGTGGGCAGCGGCCGTGACGAGTCGCGGGTGCGCAAGACCGTGCTGATCGCCGGCATGGTGCTGGGCCTGGCGGTGTTCGGCGCCACGCAGACCACCAGCCCCGGCTGGGCCATCACCTGGATTTCCATCGCCCTCGGGGGCCTTGCCGCGGCGGCGCCGGTGGGCTGGTCGCTGCCCTCGCTGATCGCGCCCAGGGGCGGGGTCGGCACCGTGGGAGGCATCATGAACTTCGTGAACAACCTGATGGGCGCCGCCGCGCCCATCGTCACGGGGCTCATCGTCGGCAGCACCAGTTCCTTCGGAAACGCCTTCGTCGTGGCCGGGGTGATCCTGCTGGTCGGCATCGCCGCCTTCGTGTTCCTGCTCGGGCGCATCGAGCCGGTGCCCGAACCGCTGCAGCGCTGAGCCTTGAACCCGCGGCCCTCCCGGGCCGCGGCGATTGCGCCGCTCAACCCAGCAAGACGTCCGCGGGGATGCCGAGCTGTCGGTGCAGCTCGCGGATCATGCGCAGGCTCAGGGGCCGCTTGCCGTTGAGCACTTCGTACACGCGATTGCTCTTGCCGATCACAGCTTGCAGATCCTGGACCGACAATCCGGCCTGCTCCATACGAAACCGGATGGCCTGCAGCGCATCGGGTGGATCGATGGGATGATGCCGCGCCTCGTAGGCCTGCACCAGCGTGGCGAGCACGTCGAGGCGATCGCCGTCGGCGGTTCCAGGCTCCGGATCGAGGTCCATCAGCGAGGAAATCTCGCGCAGCGCGGCCTTGTAGTCATCCTCGCTACGGATGGGGCGGATCTGCATGGAATGGTCCCTCCGCGTCACACCGGCTCCACGGTATCGGCATCGATCGCGTCGTAGGCCTCATGGGTACCGACGAATTCGACATACACGATCTGCAACCTGAAAGCCACCGAAACCACGAGACGGTAGGCGTTGCCCTTGATGTTGAACACCACGCGACGATTCTTCAGGATGCTCGCGCTACCGTATTGCGCCTTGATCTCCGTCGGCGTGGCCCACGACGCGCTGACGGCTTCCCGGTACCAAGCCTGCAGCGGTCCCCATGCATCCGGATGCAAAGTCCAGAACTCGCGTAGCGCGGAGACGGCGATCACCCGCATCGGTCCATGGTAGTCCCATTTTGGGATCATGGTGAATACGCCGTCGTCCGCACCTGCAAACTGCCTCCCGGCAGCCGCGCGATCGCGCTCAGGCCGGATCGACCTGCATCTCCGGCACCTCGGACGGCACGATCAGGCGGCCGGCCGTCTTGGCGACGATCTCGTCCACCGGGACGCCCGGCGCGCGCTCCTTCAGCACGAAGGCGCCGTTCTCGATCTCCAGGTAGGCCAGGTCGGTGAGCACGCGGCGGATGCAGCCGGCGCCGGTCAGCGGCAGCGAGCAGTGCGGCAACAGCTTGGACTCGCCGTTCTTGGACGCGTGGGTCATGACCACGATGATGTTGGCCGCGCCGGCCACCAGGTCCATCGCGCCGCCCATGCCCTTGACCAGCTTGCCGGGGATCATCCACGAGGCGATGTTGCCCTCCACATCGACCTCGAAGGCTCCCAGCACCGTCAGGTCCACGTGGCCGCCGCGGATCATGGCGAAGGAATCGGCCGAATCGAAGATGGCGGCGCCGCGGCGCGCGGTGACCGTCTGCTTGCCGGCGTTGATCATGTCGGCATCGACCTCGTCCTCGGTCGGGAAGGGCCCCATGCCCAGCAGGCCGTTCTCGGACTGCAGCATCACGTCGATGCCGGGCGGGACGTAGTTGGCCACCAGCGTGGGAATGCCGATGCCCAGGTTGACGTAGTAGCCGTCGCGCAGTTCGCGCGCGACGCGCTGGGCCATTTGTTCTCGGGTCAGGCTCATGGGGGTTTCCTCAGGCGGTGCGGCGCACGGTGCGCTGCTCGATGCGCTTCTCGAAGCTGCCCTGGATCACGCGATCGACGTAGATGCCGGGGGTGTGGACCTGCGCGGGGTCGAGTTCGCCGGGTTCGACGATCTCCTCGACCTCGACCACGGTGATGCGCCCCGCGGTGGCGGCCAGCGGGTTGAAATTGCGCGCGGTGTGGCGGTAGATCACGTTGCCGAAATGGTCCGCCTTCCAGCCCTTGACGATGGCGAAATCCCCGGTGATGGAACGCTCCAGGATGTAGTTGCGGTCCCCGAACTGGCGCACTTCCTTGCCCTCGGCCACCGGCGTGCCGTAGCCGGTGGCGGTGAAAAAGGCCGGGATGCCGGCGCCGCCGGCGCGCAGCTTCTCGGCCAGCGTGCCCTGCGGGGTCAGCTCCACCTCGATCTCGCCGGCCAGCAGCTGCTTCTCGAACAGCGCGTTCTCGCCCACGTAGGAGGCGATGACCTTGCGGATCTGGCGCTGCTCGAGCAGCACGCCCAGGCCGAAGCCGTCGACCCCGCAGTTGTTCGAGACCACCGTGAGGCCGCGCGTGCCGCGGCGGTGGATCTCTGCGATCAGGTTCTCCGGGATGCCGCACAGCCCGAAGCCGCCGGCGATCACGGTCATGCCGTCGGCCAGGCCGTCCAGGGCCTGGGCGTAGCTTTGCACGCGTTTGTCGAGTCCGCTCATCCGATCTCCGCTGGGTTGGTGCCCGGCCCTTCGCCGGGATGCAGACCGCTATGTTCGCGCAGGGCCAAGGATTTGTGAAATTGGAATTTCAGGCCCATTCTTTGATAAAGTAAATGAATCATGACCTTGAAGCAGTTGCGGGCGTTCCTGGCGGTCGCGCAGACCCTGAGTTTCGTGCAGGCCTGCGAACGCGTGCACCTGTCCCAGCCCGCGCTCAGCCTGGCCATCAAGGCGCTGGAGGCCTCGCTGGGCGGGGCGCTGTTCGTGCGCAGCAGCCGCAACGTGCAGCTGACCCCGGAAGGCGAGGTGCTGCTGGCCCTGGCCCCGCGCCTGATCGCCGACTGGGACGACGCGCGCGAGCGCATGCGCCGGCACTTCGCGCTGGACATCGGGCGCGTGGAGGTGGCGGTGATCCCCTCCTTCGCCTGCAACCTGCTGCCGCGCGCGCTGGCACGCTTCGTCGAACGCCATCCGCGCATCGACGTGGCCATCCACGACGTGATCAACGAACGCGTGCTGGACATGGTGCGCGGCGGCCAGGTGGAGCTGGGCATCGCCTTCGAGCCCATGCAGCTCGAGCGCCTGCAGTTCCAGGCCTTTCACACCGACCGTTTCGTGGCCGTCGTTCCCCCGGACAGCGAACTGGCCTCGGCGCCGCGCATCGGCTGGGAAGAGCTGCTGCGCGAGCGCTTCATCGCCTTGCAGCGCCCCTCCGCGGTGCGCGCACTGCTCGAACAGGTGCTGTCCGTGCACCAAAAGGAGTTGCGCGTGGCCTTCGAATGCCACCAGCTCGCCACCGTGGGGCGCATGGTGGCGCAGGGCCTGGGGGTCAGCGCGGTGCCGGGCTTCTGCGTGGACCAGATGGCCGAGCTGGGCGCCTGCTGCCGCCCCCTGGTGGCGCCCCAGGTGCAACGCCGCATCGGGCTGCTGCGGCGCACCGAGCGCCAGCTTTCCACCGCCGCGCAGGCGCTGTGCGATCTGCTGCTGCGCATCGAGGTCTGGGCGCCGCACGGCGCCGCCGCGGCCTGACGGCCCCTCAAGCCGGTGGCGGGCCCGACAGTTTGCGTGCTCCGAGGCGCCGCAGCAGCACCGAGGCGCCCCAGGCCAGCGCGAACAAGGCGACGATGGCGTAGCCCAGCCGGTCCAGGGACGGCCCGGCCGGCACCGCGACGCCAGCGCCCCACGGCCCCAGCCGTCCGGCCAATACCTGCAGCAGTTCGGCCGCACCGATTCCCAGCGCCACGGCCACCGACACGGAGGTGGTCGCCAGGTTGTAGAGCATGCGCCGGGCCGGGTCGAGCAGTGCCCAGCGATAGGCGCGGCTCATCATCACGCTGTCGGCGGTGTCCACCAGGGACATGCCGGCGGCGAACAGTACCGGCAAGGCCAGCACCGCGGCCAGCGGCGCGCGTCCCGCCGCCGCGCCGGTGCCCAGGGCCAGCAGCGCGATCTCCGAGGCGGTGTCGAATCCCAGGCCGAACAGCAGGCCGACCGGAAACATCTGCCACGCCCGCTCGACCACGCCGCCCGCACGCCGGCCGGTCAGCCGGTTGAGCAGGCCGCGCCGGGCCAGCATGTCGTCCATCAGCGCGTGCGAATGCGCATGCGCATGCGGATGCGCAAGCCCCGCGCGATGGCCCCGCCACAGTCGCAGCAGTTCGAGCAGAACCCCCAGGTTGAGCAGGCCGACGATGCACAGGAACAGGCCCGACACCAGGGTCCCGATCAGGCCCCCCATGCCCTCCAGTCCGGGCAGGTGGCGCTTGACCTGATCCGCCGCGACGGCCGTGAGCAGGGCCAGCACGAACACCACCGAGGAATGCCCGAGGGAGAAGTACAAGCCCGCCCCCGCCGCGGCGCGCCCCTTCTGCAGCAGCAGGCGCACGGTGTCGTCCACCGCGGCGATGTGGTCGGCATCGAAGCCATGGCGCAAGCCGAACAGGTAGGCCGATACCCCCAGGCCCAGCAGTGCCGGATGCGCACGCGCCTGCCCCAGGCACAGGCCCCAGCCCAGCAGGTGCAGCGCCGCCACGGCCGCCACGTAGCCGCCCAGCGCGCGGCGCTCCGACGCGGCGTCGGGGGCGCGCAAGGGCTTGGGGGCGGCGGGCAGACACATGGAAGCAGCGCGGCAGGAAGGTCGAGGAGCGGGATCCAGGATCCGACCCCATACAAGTTCCATGCCACGGGCCCCGCCCAGGGCGGACCGCGCGTCCTGGCGGCTCGAGGTCGCAGCCGGCGATTGGCCACGCCGCGCGGCGACATCAACAGGCTTCGATGCCGGCGCGCAGTGCCGCGGCCAGCACCGCTTCGCGCAATCGGGCGTTGCGGCTCAGGGGCCCGCCGAGGCGCCGGCCCGTGAGCACATTCTCGAGCCGATCCCCGAACAGAATCAGGGCATGGTCCCGATCGCGCTGGCGCGACATCCAGAGCAAGCCGTCCACATCGCCGAACTGCCGGTGCAGCGCCTGTGCCCATCGGACCGTGACCGGGTAGTCCCGCGAAGGACTGGCGATCAGTTCCTGCTTGGGCACCTTCAGACGATGCAGGCCTTCGCTGGTCAGATCCACCAGCCGCAGATCGCGGCGCGGTAGCAGTTCGCCATGACCGCGACGGGCGAAGTCGCCGAGGTCGACGAACTTGTCGGGAGCGTCCACGGGAACATCGTGGAACACCGTCTCGAAAATCGCGCAGTCCAGCGTCGACCCGCCATAGAGATAGGGAACCGGCCGGCCCCCAGGGCCGCGGATCGGCGAGAACCTCGTGGCCTTGCAAGTTCGCCCGGCCGCGTCCACGCCAGGGTGGAAACTCTCGGGCGCGAAGGCCGTGTCGTGGATCACGTGGATCACCCGACCGGCGGGCCAACGCTCGAACAGGGGATCGAGTGGCGGCGCCGGCGCGCGGCAGCTCAAGCGGCACTCCCCAGCGCATCCTGCCGGGCGGCCCGCACGACGGCTTGCGCATCGCCGGCCAGCAGATCCACCGGGCGGGCACTGCCCGGCAATGCGCCATGGTTCGACGTGAACCACAGGGCGAGTTTCCAAGGCGACTTGCGCCCGGCGAAGGCCTCCAGCACCTCCTGCACGGCCCGGATCGGCCTGGCCTCCTCGAACTGGAAGGCCGGGTAGACGTCGCGCTCGCGGGCACCCTTGTCTGGATGCGGCACGGCGAACACCTGTCTGCGCTTGCGCCAGTTATCGGCCAGCGCCGCGCGGTTGCTCGCCTGCGACCCGTTGGCGTCGGCCAACTCTTCGGCGGTGTAGTAACCGAACTCGTTGAGGATGCGGGCATGCCGCTCGGCGAGGCGCTGGGCCATGGTCCAGTCGACCTCGGCGCAAGCCAGCAGGCGCGCGGCCATGAAGTCGACCATTTCGCCCATGCGCTGCTCTCGCACGGCCGCCACCTTCTCCGCCAACAGGCGGTCCAGCAGCGGCAGCGAGGCCAGCAGCGTGCTGGAGGCGGCCTCGTCCGCCACCTCGAGCACAAAGGCCCTTCCGTGCCCCGTTGCGTGTTGCGTGCCTGGGTCGCAAGGGCGCAGCGTGAGCACGTCGCCGTGCAGCTTGGGCTCCGCAGCCTTGGTCATGGTAAGGGCTCCGCCTGACTGATTTGATGAAATTGTACGCCTCCCGGTCGAAACGGTCATTCGGGTGCCATGACCCGTGCGCCGGTCGATAGGGCCGCCCGCATCGACTTCTACGTGCGCTCGACCGACCACAAAGCTTGATGCAGGACAAGGGTCCTGCACGCGCCCGCCGGAAAGCGGTCCCAGGCGCTAGCGCTAGTGTTTAGCATGGCTGCCTGACACTACATCTAGTGGGAGCCACGATGTTCTCCGATGCGACCGGCCCGACCCTCCATGTGATCAAGCGCGACGGCAGCCTGCGCCCCTTCGATGCGGACAAGATCGCCAGTGCGCTGGCGCGCGCGGGCCAGGCCGCGCTGGAGTTCGACGCCGCGCGGGCGCTGCAGCTCACCCGTGCCGGCGTGCTGCCGCGCCTGGGTGCGATCGAGGCGGCGACGCCGCATATCGAGCAGATCCAGGACGCCGTGGAAGCCACGCTGTTCGACGCCGGCCACCGCGCCACGCTGCGCGCCTACATCGTCTACCGGGAGCAGCACCGCAAGCTGCGCGATGCGCGGCGCAGCCTGGTCGACGTCGAGGCATCGATGAACGAGTACCTGCAGCAGACCGACTGGCGGGTCAACGCCAATGCCAACCAGGGCTATTCGCTGGGCGGACTGATTCTCAACGTCTCGGGCAAGGTGGTGGCCAATTACTGGCTGGATCACGTCTACCCGCCCGAGATCGGCCAGGCCCACCGCGCCGCCGACATCCACATCCACGATCTGGACATGCTCAGCGGCTACTGCGCCGGCTGGTCGCTGCGCACCTTGCTGCAGGAGGGGCTCAACGGCGTGCCCGGCAAGGTGGAATCCGCTCCCCCGCAACACCTGTCCAGCGCTGTCGGACAGATCGTCAATTTTCTCGGCACCATGCAGAACGAGTGGGCCGGAGCGCAGGCCTTCAGCTCCTTCGACACCTACCTCGCACCCTACGTGCGCAAGGACGGCCTGGACTATGCGCAGGTGCGCCAGAGCCTGCAGGAGCTGATCTACAACCTCAACGTACCCTCGCGCTGGGGCACGCAGACGCCCTTCACCAACCTGACCTTCGACTGGGTCTGCCCCGAGGACCTGCGCGAACAGGTGCCCCTGATCGGCGGGCGCGAGATGCCCTTTCGCTACGGCGAACTGCAGGCCGAGATGGACCTGATCAACCGTGCCTACATCGACGTGATGAGCGCGGGCGACGCCCGCGGCCGGGTGTTCACCTTTCCCATCCCCACCTACAACATCACCCCGGACTTCGACTGGGACAGCCCCAATGCGCGGGCGCTGTTCGAGATGACGGCGCGCTACGGCCTGCCCTACTTCCAGAATTTCATCAATTCGGAGCTCAGGCCCCATCAGATCCGCTCCATGTGCTGTCGCCTGCAACTCGACTTGCGCGAGTTGCTCAAGCGCGGCAACGGCCTGTTCGGCTCGGCCGAGCAGACCGGCTCGCTGGGGGTGGTGACCATCAACTGCGCGCGCCTGGGCCACCTGCACGCGGGCGACGAGCCGGCCCTGTTCGCGCGCCTCGACGAGTTGCTCGAGCTCGGGCGCCAGAGCCTGGAGATCAAGCGCAAGGTGATCCAGCGCCTGATCGACCAGGGACTGTTCCCCTACACCCGGCGCTACCTGGGCACCCTGCGCAACCACTTCTCCACCCTGGGCGTGAATGGCATCAACGAGATGATCCGCAATTTCACGCGGGACGCGCAGGACATCAGCAGCCCGGCCGGGCACGCGCTGGCCGCCAGGCTGCTGGATCATGTGCGCGCGCGCATGGTGGCCTTCCAGGAGGAGACCGGCCATCTCTACAACCTGGAGGCCACCCCGGCCGAGGGCACGACCTACCGCTTCGCCAAGGAAGACCGCAAGCGCTACCCCGGCATCCTGCAGGCGGGTACCCCGCAGAACCCCTACTACACCAATTCCTCGCAATTGCCGGTGGACTTCACCGACGATCCCTTCGAGGCCCTGGAGCGCCAGGACGATCTGCAGCGCAAATACACCGGCGGCACCGTGCTGCACCTGTACATGCGCGAGCGCCTGTCCAGCGCCGAGGCCTGCCGCGATCTGGTGCGGCGCGCGCTGACCCGCTTTCGCCTGCCCTACATCACCGTCACCCCGACCTTCTCGATCTGCCCCAGCCACGGCTACCTGCC
>JAKBBK010000085.1 GCA_021808525.1 Pseudomonadota bacterium | reverse complement strand
ACAACCGCACATCATTCTTGGAGAACTTGCATGACCAAACAGGTTGCTGACGTACTGAACATGGTGAAGGAAAACGACGTCAAGTTCGTCGATTTCCGTTTCACGGACACCCGCGGCAAGGAACAGCACGTGACCGTGCCGGTGTCGGCGTTCGATGAAGGCAAGTTCACCCAGGGTCATGCCTTCGACGGCTCCTCGGTCGCCGGCTGGAAGGGCATCGAGGCCTCGGACATGCTGCTGATGCCCGATCCCAGCACCGCCAACATCGACCCGTTCATGGAAGAGACCACGCTGCTGCTGCAGTGCGACGTGCTCGAACCCGGCGACGGCAAGCCCTACGACCGCGATCCCCGTTCCATCGCCAAGAAGGCCGAGGCCTTCCTGAAGGCCTCGGGCATCGGCGACACGGCCTACTTCGGTCCGGAACCCGAGTTCTTCATCTTCGACCAGGTGCGCTGGAACGTCGACATGTCCGGCTGTTTCGTGAAGATCGACTCCGACGAGGCCTCCTGGTCCACCGGCGAGAAGATCGAGGGCGGCAACATGGGCCACCGTCCGGCGGTCAAGGGCGGCTATTTCCCCGTGCCCCCCGTGGACAGCCTGCAGGACATCCGCTCCGAGATGTGCCTGATCCTCGAGCAGATGGGCGTGCCGGTCGAAGTGCACCACCATGAAGTGGCGGGCGCCGGCCAGTGCGAGATCGGCACCATGTTCTCCACCCTGGTGCAGCGCGCCGATTGGACCCAGGTGCTCAAGTACGTGGTGCAGAACGTGGCCCACAGCTACGGCAAGACGGCCACCTTCATGCCCAAGCCGGTGGTGGGGGACAACGGCTCGGGCATGCACGTGCACCAGTCGATCTGGAAGGACGGCAAGAACCTGTTCGCCGGCAATGGCTACGCGGGCCTGTCGGACTTCGCGCTGTACTACATCGGCGGCATCATCAAGCACGCCCGCGCGCTCAACGCCATCACCAACCCGGGTACCAACAGCTACAAGCGCCTGGTGCCGGGCTTCGAGGCCCCGGTGAAGCTGGCCTACTCGGCGCGCAACCGTTCGGCGTCGATCCGCGTGCCCTACGTGCAAAGCGACAAGGCGCGCCGCATCGAGGTGCGCTTCCCCGATCCGACCTGCAACCCCTACCTGGGTTTCGCCGCCATGCTGATGGCCGGCCTCGATGGCGTGGAGAACAAGATCCACCCGGGCGAAGCCGCGAGCAAGAACCTGTACGATCTGCCGCCGGAAGAAGACGCGAAGATCCCGACCGTGTGCTCCAGCCTCGACCAGGCGCTGGGCTACCTGGACCAGGACCGCGGCTTCCTGACCCGCGGCGGTGTGTTCAGCAACGACTTCATCGACGCCTACATCGCGCTGAAGATGGAGGAGGTCACGCGCTTCCGCATGACCACCCACCCGGTCGAGTTCGACATGTACTACTCGCTGTGACGGCCGTGTCCGCCAGGCCCCTTCGGGGGACCTCGGCGGACCGGTGCCTCGCAGCCGCCGGCGCCGCAGTCGCGAGATTGCGGCGCCGGTTTACTTTACACTCGGGCGCATGCCCGCGGGCTCGCGGGTGCCGCCGATTTTTCCCTTGACCGGTCCGTTTTTCCAGGGTTTGCGATGCGCACCGTTTCCCTTGGCCGTTACCTCCTCCCGGCTTGCCTGGCCGCCTGCGCCGTGGCCAGCGCATCGGCGCAGGACGTCGACCCCGGCCGCGTGTACCGCTGTCCCGACAACTCCTACACCAACATGCTCAGCGTGGTGCGGGAGAAGAATTGCAAGCCGGTGGACAATGCCAACATCAGCGTGCTGTCGCCGAGCCCCACGCCGGTGCCCCGGGGGCACCGACCCGCGGCGTCCACGCACCATGCCTCCGGCCCGGACCAGGTCAGCTCCGGCGCGCAGAGCGAGCGCGACGCCGAGGCGCGCCAGTTGCTGGAAAGCGAACTGCAGACCCAGCAGGCCAAGCTGGCCCAGCAAACGCAGGAGTACAACAACGGGCAGCCGCAGCGCCTGGGCAACGAGCGCAACTACCAGACCTATCTCGACCGCGTGCAGGCGATGAAGCAGCAGATCGACCTGACCCGGTCGAACATCGACGCGCTGCAGCGCGAGTTGCAGCATTATTCGAAATGACGGCGTGAACCAGGCCGCACTGCCCGCGGACGGCGGCGACGACGCGCCGCAGGGCGCGGCGCCGCAGGCGGCGGCCGCCTTCGACTGGCTGGCCAGCATGGTCGCGGTGGTGGATTCCGGCGGGCGCGTGGCCCATGCCAACGCCGCGTTGGAGGCCGGCCTGGGTCTTTCGCGACGCCAACTGCTGGGCCACGAGCTCGAGCATTGGCTGAGCCGGCACGGGCCGTTGCGCGAGGCCCTGCGCCAGGTGCTGGAGGAGGAATTCTCCAGCAAGCGCTTCGACGACGCGATGATCGCCCGCGCCGGCGCGGAGGCGATCCCGGTGCAGGTGGTGGTCTCGCGCACCGATTCGCCCGGGCTGCTGCTGGTCGAGCTGCTGGAGCTTGGGCAGCAAAGCCGCCAGGAGCGCGAGGAGCAGTGGCATCGCCAGGCCCAGGCGAGCAAGGACCTGATCCGCAACCTCGCGCACGAGATCAAGAATCCCCTGGGAGGCATCCGAGGCGCCGCGCAATTGCTGCAGGCCGAGCTGGACAGCCGCGAGCTGCGCGAATACACGCGGGTGATCATCCATGAGGCGGATCGACTGCAAAGCCTGGTGGACCGCTTGCTGGCGCCGCACCGACGGCCCCACGTGGTGGCCGAGCTGAACATCCACGAGGTGCTCGAACGCGTGCGCTCGGTGATCCTGGCGGAATTTCCGCGCGGCCTGGAGGTCGTGCGCGACTACGACGCCAGCCTGCCCGAGCTGCGCGGCGACCGCGAGCAACTCATCCAGGCCGTCCTGAACATCGCGCACAACGCGGCGCTGGCCCTGGCCGATCGCCGCGCGGCAGGGGATGCGCGCATCGTGTTCAAGACACGCATCGCACGCCAGGTGACGGTGGCCAAGCAGCGCCATCGCCTGGCATTGGTCTTGCATGTGATGGACAACGGCCCCGGGGTCCCGGAACACATCAAGGACCGCATGTTCTTTCCGCTGGTCTCGGGGCGGGACGGTGGCTCTGGCCTGGGTCTGACCCTGGCGCAGACCTTCATCCAACAGCATCAGGGGACCATCGAGTGCGACAGCCAGCCCGGACACACCGACTTCCGCATCCTGCTGCCTCTGGCCTGAACCGGGCGGGGGGGCGGAGATGAAGCCCATCTGGATCGTCGACGACGATCAATCCATCCGCTTCGTGCTGCAAAAGGCGCTGGAAAGAGCGGACATTCCCGTTCGCAGCTTCGCCAGCACCCGCGAGGTGCAGGCGGCACTGGCTACCGAGCAGCCCCAGGTGCTGGTGTCGGACATCCGCATGCCGGGAGGCAGCGGCATCGCGCTGCTGCAGGAGCTCAAGCGCAGTCAGCCGCATCTGCCGGTGATCATCATGACCGCCTATTCCGACCTGGACAGCGCGGTGTCGGCCTTCCAGAGCGGGGCTTTCGAATACCTGAGCAAGCCCTTCGACGTGGACAAGGCGGTGGACCTGATCCGGCGCGCCGTCGACGAGAGCCTGCGCGAGCAGGGCGCCCAGAGCGCGGGCCTGGACACCCCCGAACTGCTGGGCCAGGCACCGGCCATGCAGGACGTGTTCCGCGCCATCGGCCGCCTGTCCCCGTCGCTGGTGACGGTGCTGATCACCGGCGAGTCGGGCAGCGGCAAGGAACTGGTCGCGCAGGCCCTGCATCGCCACAGCCCGCGCGCGCAGGGGCCCTTCGTGGCCATCAACACCGCGGCGATCCCGCGCGACCTTCTGGAAAGCGAGCTGTTCGGCCACGAGCGCGGCGCCTTCACCGGGGCGCAGGCCGCGCGCCGGGGGCGCTTCGAGCAGGCCGAGGGCGGCACGCTGTTCCTGGACGAGATCGGCGACATGCCCTATGAGCTGCAGACCCGGCTGCTGCGGGTGTTGTCCGATGGGCAGTTCTACCGGGTGGGCGGGCACGCCCCGATCCGCGCCAACGTGCGGGTGATCGCGGCCACGCACCAGAACCTGGAGCAGCGGGTGCGCGACGGGCTGTTCCGCGAGGATCTGTTCCATCGTCTCAACGTGATCCGTCTGCGCCTGCCGCCGCTGCGCGAGCGCCGCGAGGACATCGACCTGCTGGTGCGGCATTTCCTGCACAAGAGCGCGGCCGAACTGGGCGTGGAGACCAAGCGCCTGTCGGAGGCCGCGCTGGCCGTGCTGCAGGCCTATCCCTTTCCCGGCAATGTGCGCGAGCTGCAGAACCTGTGCCACTGGCTCACCGTGATGGCGCCGGGCCAGGTGGTCGACGTGAAGGACCTGCCGCCCGAGCTGAGCGGCACCCCGCAGCCTCCGGCCGCGGCGGCCGCGCTCGCGCCCGGCCCAGCCCCGGCGGCCGTCGCGCCGCCGGCCGGGGGCGCGCAGCCGGGCGCCGAGCCCGAAGCTCCCGCGGCAGCGCCCAGGCCGGCGGCATGGGAATCCGAGCTGGCCGGCGAGGCGCGTTCCATGCTGCAGTCTGGCGCCGAGCAGGTCATGGACCAGCTCGGCCAGCGCTTCGAACGCGCGCTGATCCTGGCGGCGCTGGAGGTCACCCACGGCCGGCGCATCGAGGCGGCGCAGCGCCTGGGCATCGGGCGCAACACCATCACCCGCAAGATCCAGGAGCTGGGCCTGGACGACTGAGTTCGAGCCCCCGGGGGCTCAGGCGCCGGGCGTGGCCAGTTCCACCCACACCGGCGCGTGGTCGCTGGGGCGCTCGTTCCTGCGCGGCCCCCGGTCGATGGCGCAGGCGCGCACGCGGCCGCGCAGCGCCTGCGAGACCAGCACGTGGTCGATGCGCAGGCCCTGGTTGCGGCGGAAGGCCAGGTTGCGGTAGTCCCACCAGCTCCAGCTCTTCTCGGGCTGCTCGAACAGGCGGAAGGCGTCCACCATGCCCAGTTCGAGCAGCTTGCGGAAATGCGCGCGCTCCTCGTCGGTGCAGTGGATCTTGCCCCGCCAGGCCTCGGGGTCGTAGACGTCGCGGTCCTCGGGCGCCACGTTGAAATCGCCCAGCAGCACCAGATCGGGATGCTCGGCCAGCTGTTGCGCCAGCCAGGCCTCCAGCGCCTGCAGCCAGTCCATCTTGTAGGCGAACTTGGCGCTGCCGGGTTCCTGGCCGTTGGGGAAATAGGCGCCGACCACGCGCAGGCCGCCGACGCTGGCGGCGATCAGGCGCGCCTGCGGGTCGTCCAGCGCCGGCAGATTGCGCTGCACGTCGCGGGCCGGCGTGCGCGACAGCAGGGCCACGCCGTTGTAGGTGGGCTGCCCGAAGCACTGCGCCTGCCAGCCGGCCGCCAGCAGCTCGGCATGGGGAAAGCGCGCATCGATCAGCTTGGTTTCCTGCAGCACGACGATGTCCGGCTGCTGGGCGGCCAGCCATTCGAGCAATTGCGGCAGGCGCACGGCCAGGGAGTTGACGTTCCAGGTGGCGATTTTCATGGTCGGGAGCCGAAGGGAGCGGTGCCTCGGGGCGCGCATGCGGCTGCGCGGCGCTCCGAGTATCCCGCGACTGTAGCTCCTGGGCGTGTCGCCCCGCCCCGACTGCGCACGCAGGCTTCAGCGCGGCTCGCCCGGGGGCGCGGCGTGGTGGCGGCCCTGCTGGTAGCTGCTCTGCACGGCCTGCACGATGGCGAGGTTCGACTGCCGGTTGGCGAAGTACGAGGCCAGGGTGGTGGCGAGCACCGTGAGCATCACGGTGAGCACGGCCAGCCACATGTTCGACTTCAGCGATCGGGCTTCGTTCGCGGATTCGGCCACGCTGGTGGCGAGCAGTTCGATGCGTCGATCGCGCTCGGTGGAGGCGGCCATGTGGGTTTCGATGCGCCCCTCGAGGTCGACCACGCGCGCCTCCACGCGCCCCTCGAGGCCCGCGATGCGCGCCTCGATGCGCCCTTCGAGATCGGCCAGTCGGGCATCGATGCGCCCCTCGAGGCCCACGATGCGGGCTTCGATACGCCCCTCCATGCCCACGATGCGCGCCTCGATGCGCCCCTCGAGGCCGGTCATGCGCTCATCGATGCTTGCGACGCGCAGATCCATGCCGCGTTCCATGGCCAGGATGTGCGCCTGGAATTCCTCGCGGCCCAGCCGGGCAGGGTCCATTTCCATGGGCCCACTGTACAGGCGGCCGAGCCGGGGAGGGGCGCAGGCTTCGCAAGGCCCCTCAGGCCTGCAGGCGAAAGCGCTCGACGTTGGCGCGCAGCGCGGCGGCCTGGCCGCGCATCTGTTCGGCGGTGGCGGCAAGCTGCTCGGAGGCCGAGGCGTTGTGCTGGGTGGCGGCGTTCACCTGGGTCATCGCCGCGTGGATCTGGGCGATGCCGTTCGCCTGGGCCGCTCCGGCCGCGTCGATCTCGGCGATCAGGGTGCTGGTCTTGACGATGCTGGGCACCATGCGTTCGAGCAACGCGCCCGCGGCCTCGGCCTGCTTGAGGGAGGAGGCGGCCAGCTGGCCGATCTCGCGCGCGGCCAGTTGCGAGCGCTCGGCGAGCTTGCGTACCTCGCCGGCCACCACCGCGAAACCCTTGCCGGACTGTCCGGCCCGCGCGGCCTCGATGGCGGCATTCAGCGCCAGCATATTGGTCTGGTAGGCGATGTCGTCGACCACCGAGATGCGCTCGGCGATGGCGCGCATGTCCTGCAGCGTGCGCTGCACGGACTCGCCGGTGCCGCGGGCCTGCTGCGCCGCCTCCTGGGCCATCGAGGCGGTGAGGCG
Source organism: Pseudomonadota bacterium (assembly GCA_021808525.1). Lineage (GTDB taxonomy): Bacteria > Pseudomonadota > Gammaproteobacteria > Burkholderiales > Burkholderiaceae_C > Thiomonas_A. The sequence continues at coordinate 3,495 of JAKBBK010000085.1, read as the reverse complement.
CGCGCTGTCGGCGCTGCTGCGCACCGAGTCGTTCGAGGCTTCCAGCGTGGCCGAGGTCTGCTCGATGGAGGCCGCCTGCTCGGAGGCCCCCTGGGACACGCTCTGCGCGGTCTCGGCCACCTGCTCGGAGGCGCTGGCGAGCTGGGTGGCCGTGCCGCGCACCTGCCCGATGGTGGCGCCCAGGCCCTGCACCATGTCGCGCATGGCGCCCAGCAACTGGCCGGTTTCATCGCCGCGGCCTTGCGGTACGTCCAGCGCCAGGTCGCCGGCGGCCACGCGGTGCAGCACGCCGACGGCCTGGGACAGCGGCCGGGTGATGGAGCGGGTGATGGCCACGGCCAGCAAGGCGGCGATCAGCACGGCGGCCGCGCCCAGCGCGATGGCCGAGCCCAGCGCCCGGTGATAGGAGGCCAGCGCGCTGGCCATGGCGGCGTCGTCGGCGCGCTTGCGCACCGCGACGAAATCCTGCAGCGCGCCTTGCCAGCGCGCCTGCAGCGGGCGCACGTCGCGCAGCAGGTGCACGGTGGCCAGCATGCCCTGGCCGTGCAATGCGAATCCCACGACCCGCTGCATGCTCGCCGTGGTGCTGGCGGCGATGGCCGCGATGGCGGCCAGCCTGGCGCGGTCGGCCGGAGCCCGCGCATAGCCTTGCAGGCGCTGCATCTGCAGTGCGTAGGCACGCTCCTGGGCGGCCAGGCGCCGGGCCGCCTCCTGGATGGACGACGGATCGATCAGCAGCACCACGTCTCGCCCGGCCGAGGCGATCTTCTCGGTGCTCAGCAAGGCTCCGTCGGCCAGGCGCTCGGCGCGCGCATGGGTGCCGGCCACCGTCTCGAGACTGGTCTTGAGTTGCTGCATGTCGCGCACCGCCAGGCCCAGCAGGCCGAGCAGCATCAGCACCAGCAGCCCGAAGCCCAGCGCCAGACGCGGGCCGATGTTCAGATTCCAGGGCGAAGTCATAACCTCCCAATGTAGGATTGCTACAACATTCCAGCCACGGTGCTAACCCTGAATGCACGAGGTTTCGTCTGATGGAGCCTGGTTTCAGGATGATTCTGAAGGTTTCCTACAAACCAGGCGCCGGCGTCGCGCCCGGGTTCACGGAGGCCTGGCAGGCGCCCTCGGCGTCGCAGCGCAGATTCAGCACATCGAACTCGCCCAGGGAGGCGACATCCAGCTCCAGCAGGCGATCGGCGTTGCAGCGGTACAGGCCGTCATGGCTCATGCCCATGGTCATGCGGCTGAGCACGACGATGCCGGCTTCGCGGGGCCAGCTGATGTTGCGGTGGTGGTCGCCCGTGCCGCCGCAGTTGAACCCGGCCTCGTTGCGGATGGGGTCGCCCCACGGGCCGGCGCAGGGCGCGTCGGCGCCGCAGGGCCCCCGCGACGACAGCATGTAGGCCAGGCCGGGCCCGGAGGCCGCCGGCTGGCTGAGAAAATCGATGGTGAAGCCCCAGCAGGCGATGGGCGCCAGGGCCAGTAACGCCAGCACGATGGCCCGGGCCAGGCCGGGAAGCGACGGGCCGGTGTCGGCGCGAGGGCGGGGCGGGGCGTTGCGGCGCATGGCAGGGCGATGGGGCGAGGGGATTCGCGCAAGCCTAGGCGCGCCGCGCCTTGCCGATTTCCCCTACGACGCGTACCCGCTTGCGTCGCAGGGCCACCACCTAGGCGGCCTCCGGGCTTTCCTGCGGCAGCGCCAGTACGCGCTCGATGGGCAGCGCGCAGGCCTCGGCCACGCGCAACAGCAGCGCGGCTTCGCCGTTGCTCCAGGCCTGCAGCCCGGTGCCCCGGGGCTGCGCGGGCAGGGCCCGGGCCAGGCGTTCGGCCTGGGCGGCCACCGCGTCGGCGGGGTCGAGCAGACGCACCGTGTCGCCGAGCGTGGCGCGGATGGCATCGGCCAGCAGGGGGTAATGGGTGCAGCCCAGCACCACCCGGGTGCAGCCGGCGTCGCGCAGGGGCTGGCAGAAACGGCGCAGCAGTTCCAGGGTGGGCGGCGCCTGCGGCCCGCGGGTCTCGATGGCCTCGACCAGCCCCGGGCAGGCCTGCAGCACCACCCGGGCCCCCGCGCCGTGCTGCGCCAGCAGTGCGCGGAAACGGCCGCTGGCCAGCGTGGCGCTGGTGGCCAGCACGCCCACCGGGCCGTCGCCCTCGGCGCGCGCCGCCAAGGCCGGCTTGATGGCCGGCTCGATGCCCACGAAGGGCAGCCCGGGCCACTCGGCGCGCAACTCGCCGATGGCCAGCGCGGTGGCCGTATTGCAGGCCACGACGATCAACTGGGCGCCTTGCGCGACGAGGAAGCGGGTGAGTACCCTGGAACGATCCAGCACGTAGGCGGCGTCTCGCTCCCCGTAGGGCGCGAAGGCGGAGTCGGCCGCGTAGAGCAGGCGCGCATGCGGCAGGCGCCGATGCAGCGCCGCCAGCACGGTGAGACCGCCCAGGCCCGAATCGAACACTCCGATGCAGGGCGCCGGGTCGACGGCCGGGGCACCGGGCCCGGCTGCCGTTCCTGGCGTGATCTGGATCACCGCGGCCTCGGGGGCGTCGGCCGCCTTCAGGCGGTGGTCACCGGGATCTTGCCGATGCGGGCCTGCCATTCGGCGGGGCCGGTCTTGTGCACCGAATCGCCCTGCGAATCCACCGCCACCGTCACCGGCATGTCGCGCACCTCGAACTCGTAGATCGCCTCCATGCCCAGATCGGGGAAGGCCAGCAGGCGCGAGCTCTTGATGGCCTTGGACACCAGGTAGGCGGCACCCCCGACGGCGATCAGGTAGGCGCTCCTGTGCTTGCGGATGGCCTCCAGCGCCACCGGCCCGCGCTCGGCCTTGCCGACCATGGCGATCAGTCCCGTGCGCGCCAGCATGGTCTCGGTGAACTTGTCCATGCGCGTGGCGGTGGTGGGCCCGGCCGGGCCCACGGCCTCGTCGCGCACAGGGTCGACCGGGCCGACGTAGTAGATCACCCGGTTGGTGAAGTCCACCGGCAGCTTCTCGCCCTTGGCCAGCATGGAGCTGATGCGGGCATGCGCGGCGTCGCGCCCGGTGAGCAGCTTGCCCGACAGCAGCAGGGTCTCGCCGGGCTTGAACGCGGCGACCTGCTCGGGCGTGAGCGTGTCCAGGTCCACGCGCCGGCTCTTGTGCGTGTCGGGAGTCCAGTGCACGGCGGGCCACAGGTCCAGGCTGGGCGGCTCCAGGTACACGGGGCCCTGGCCGTCGAGCACGAAATGAGCATGGCGCGTGGCCGCGCAATTGGGAATCATGGCCACCGGCAGGTTGGCCGCGTGGCAGGGCCAGTGGCGGATCTTCACGTCCAGCACCGTGGTCAGCCCGCCCAGTCCCTGCGCGCCGATGCCCAGCGCGTTGACCTTCTCGTACAGCTCGATGCGCAGTTCCTCGAAGCGGTCGCGCGGGCCGCGCGTGAGCAGCTCGCTCATGTCGATGTCGTCCATCAGCGCCTGCTTGGCCATCAGCATGGCCTTCTCGGCCGTGCCGCCGA
>JAKBBK010000020.1:36900-44406 GCA_021808525.1 Pseudomonadota bacterium | reverse complement strand
CGAGGGGGTCAAGGAATCTTGGGGCGGCCCGGCGATTCCTTGAGAGAGCCCCCAGGGCCGGGCCTTGCCCGGCCCGCCCCCCGAGGGGGTCAAGGAATCTTGGGGCGGCCCGGCGATTCCTTGAGAGAGCCCCCAGGGCCGGGCCTTGCCCGGCCCGCCCCCCGAGGGGGTCAAGGAATCTTGGGGCGGCCCGGCGATTCCTTGAGAGGGCCGCGGGGCGCTCGGCTCAGCCTGTCGGCTCCGCGGCGAGCAGCCGGCGCACGGGCGCCGGCAGGCCGAGGGCCAGGGCCTGTTCCAGCGAGAACCAGCGCCCCGCCTGGTCGCCGTCGGCGACGCCGTCGTGGGCTCGCAGGCGTACCTCCAGCGGGCGCAGCAGCAGGTCCATGTGGGTCAGCACGTGGCGCAGCGGCTCGCGACCGCGGTGTTCCAGCACCTCGCCGAGTCGCCGGGCCTGCTGCAGGGCCTGCTGCTCGTCGTCGTGCCCGGGCAGGCACCACAGCCCGGGCCAGATGCCCTGCGCGTCACGGCGCTGCAGCCACACGCGCGCGCCATCGGCCTGCTCGCTGCGCGCCCACAGCAGCACCCATCGCAGGGTGCGTCGCGCGGGCCTGGCGACGGGCAGGGCGGGGGCCGCGGGTGTCTCGTCCAGGTGGCGCGGGCAATCGGCGGCGAAGGGGCAGAGCAGGCAGTCGGGTCGCGTGGGCCTGCACAGCGTGGCGCCCAGGTCCATCAGGCCCTGGGTATAGGCGTCCAGCCCGGTTTCGGGAAGCAGGGATTCGGCCAGTTCCCACATGGCGCGCAGCGAGGCGGCGTCGCGCGGGCGCGGCAAGGCGAAGGCGCGGGCCAGCACGCGCTGCACGTTGGCGTCCAGGATGGCCTCGCGCCGCCCGAAGCAGAAGGCGGCGATGGCCGCCGCGGTGGAGCGGCCGATGCCCGCCAGGGCCTCCAGGCCTTCGCGGCTGCGGGGGAATTCGCCGCCGTGCCGTTCGCAGACCTGGCGCGCGCAGGCGTGCAGATTGCGCGCGCGTCGGTAGTAGCCCAGGCCGCTCCACTGCGCCAGCACCTCGTCGAGCTCGGCGGCGGCCAGGGCGCGCACGTCGGGGAAGCGCCGCAGGAAGGGCTCGTAGTAGCGCAAAACCGTGTCCACCCGGGTCTGCTGCAGCATGATCTCCGACACCCACACGCGGTAGGGGTCGCGGCTGCGCTGCCAGGGCAGGTCGTGGCGCCCATGCTCGCGCTGCCATGCCACCAGGCGAGGCGCGAAGCCGCGGGGGTCGATCCCGCGCGTTCCACTCATCGGGTGGCGGCGTGCCGAGCGACAGGGCGGGGGCGGGCCGGCGCGCTGCCGGCGGGGGCCCGGCTCATGCGGCCGCGGCCAGCGCCTCGGCGCCCGGCAGCGCGAGCTCGAAGCGGTTGGCGAGTTGCTGGCGCAGTTCGCGCAGCTGCTCCGCGCGCTGCCGAAGCTGCTCGATGCGTTGGGCGAGTTCGCCGTCCGCCTGGGCCACCTGCTGCAGATTGCTCAGGCGTCGGTGCAGGGAGCGCTTGCGCTCCCGGGTCTGCGCCTGCAGGCTGGCCATGGCGGCGCGGTTCCAGTGTTGCGCGTCGGCGATGCCGCGTTCCTGGATTCCGCGCAGCCGGGCCTGCGCCGACAGCAGCACCCGGTCCACATAGGCGCTGCTTTGCAGGCGCAGCCACTGCACGGCCCCGGCGAAGCGCAGGTAGTCCGAGCGCATGGCCTCCAGGTCCAGCCTCGCTCCGTCCAGGCGCAACGCCTTGGGCAGGGGCATGGAAAAGGCGAATTCGTTGTTCAGGCGCACGCAGGCGCCCGCCAGCATGGACTGGTTCTCCTCCAGCACGGACTCGGCCCGGTTCATGCTCAGCCCGAGTTCGTCGCAGGCGTCGGCCAGCGCCGCGCGCAGGCCGGTCTTGAGCAGGGCCGAGCGCAACTGGCGCCGCAGTCCCTCGAGGCGTTGCAGCGCGCGCTTGGCGTCCAGCAGCTCGGCCACCCGCGCCATCTGCCGGGCATTGACCGACTGCACCGCCTGCACCAGGCCCACGGCGGCGTCGAATTCCTGGCGTTCGGAGGTCGCGCGCTGCAGCAGCGCGGCCGCCGCATGCTTGCTCTTGCCCTGCAGCGCCTCGAGCTCCATGCGTTGTTCGTCGGCCAGGCGCAGGCGCGCGTCCAGATCGCGCTCCAGGCGCTGGCGGGTGTCCAGCAGGGTGGCGCGCCAGCTGCCTTCCAGCCAGTCGCGGCGTTCGCGGTCGGCGCATTCGCCCAGGGCCGCCTCGAGCTGGGGCAGGCCGGAGCGCTGCAGCAGGGTATCGTCGCCCTGGATGCGCGCCAGCAGTCCCTTGTGGGCGCTGAGCGCGAACACCCGCGACGCAGCGACCTGCAGCACCTGGGCCACGGACTCGCATTGCTTGCGGATCTGCGCCTGCACCTCGGTGCCGCTGCGCAGCGGGTCCCACAGCATGTCGATCTTGTTGAGCACGACAAAGCTGCGCGCGCGCCCGGCCGCGCCCACATGCTCGGTCCACAGCTGCAGGTCGCTGCGGGTGACCCCGGCGTCGGCCGACAGCAGGAACACCACCGCGGCCGCCGAGGGAATGAGCGACAGGGTCAGCTCGGGTTCGGCACCCAGCGCGTTCAGGCCCGGGGTGTCCAGCACGCTGATGCCCTGGGCCAGCAGCGGATGCTCGATGTTGAGCAGCGCATGGCGCCAGCGCGGGATCTCCACCTCCGGCGTGCCCTGCGCGTCGCCGGCCGCGGGGGCCTGCGCCGGGGAGGGCGCCGCGGCATCCTCGTCGCCCTCGGGCAGGTGGAAACCCAGCTCGCGGGCGCGGGTCAGCGGCACCATCACGGTGTCGCACAGGCGCTGCAGGGCCCGGCTCATCGCCACGGGGTCGTCGGCGGCGAAGCGGTGTTCCTGCCATTCCTGGGGCCGCGCCTTCCAGTCGCTGAGCAGGCGGGATTCGGCCCGCGTCTCGATGGGCAGCAGGCGCAGCGAGATGGGCTGCGCCGAATCGCTGAAGATCTCCACCGGGCACATGGTCGTGCGCCCGACACCGGCCGGCAGCACGCGCTGGCCGGTGGCGCCGAAGAACAGCGCATTGACCAGCTCGGACTTGCCGCGCGAGAGCTCGGCCACGAAGGCCAGCTGCACCTGGTCGCGCTGCAGGCGGCGCTCGAGTTCGCCCAGGGGTTCCTGCCACAGCGAGGGGTCGAGCGAACTGTCGGCCAGCCAGCCGGCGAGGGCGGTCAGGCGCGCCAGGCGCTGGTCGCGCCAGGCGCCGAAACGGCTCCAGGACGGAGCTTGCGCGGGGAGGCGAATCGGCTGGTTCATCGGCATCGGGACACGGGCGCTGCGGCGCGCCGGCGGGGCGGGCGCGTGACAGGCATAGCGTACCCCTTCGCGCCGGCCCGCGATACGGGCAGGCTCAGCGCCGCTGGCAGGAGGGGCAGAAATAGGTGCTGCGTTGGCCCTGCGCGACATGCGCCAGCGGCCGCGCGCAGCGACGGCAGGGCTGTCCGGCGCGGCCGTAGACCAGGGCTTCCAGCTGGAATTGCCCGTGGCTGCCGTCGCTGGAGCAGAAGTCGCGCAGGGTGCTGCCGCCGGCGCGCACGGCCTGCTCCAGGGTGGCGCGAAGCTCGGCGGCCAGGCGGGCGCAGCGTTCGCGCGACAGGCGTTTTCCGGGGGTGCGGGGGTCGATGCCGGCGCGGAACAGGGCCTCGCAGGCGTAGATGTTGCCCACCCCCGCCACCACGGACTGGTCCAGCAACAGCAGCTTGATGGCGGCGCGCCGGGGGTGCACGGCGCGCCACAGGCTTTCCCCGTCGAAGCCGGCCTCGAGCGGCTCCGGGCCGAGGTGGCTGAGCAGGGGGTGCTGGGGTCCGGGCAGCGCCTGCCAGATCACCGCGCCGAAGCGGCGCGGATCGTTCATGCGCAGTTCACCCCGGTCGGTGAGCAGCCGGAAATGTTCGTGCGGCCCGGGTTGGGGCGCCGTCTCGGTCGCGCCCTGCAGCCAGCGCAGCGAACCCGACATGCCCAGGTGCACGATCAGCCGGCCCTGCTGCAGGCCCAGCAGCAGGTACTTGCCTCGACGCTCGATGTCGTCGATGCGCTGTCCGGCCAGGCTGTCGGGCGCGCATTGCAGGGGCCAGCGCAGGGGCTTGCCGAGCAGCGCGCCGCGCACCACGCTGCCGCGCAACGGGCCCAGCAGGGCTCGGCGCGTGACTTCGACCTCGGGGAGTTCAGGCATGCCCGAATTGTGCCCCCGGGCGGGAGCTTTCGCCCTTTGGCGCGCAAGGGCATCGGGACGCTTGAGACATCAATTGTCGCAAAATATAGGAAAAGGTAACAAACGATAGCAATCGGCGGCGCCGTCCGGCATCGATCCCCGGCCCGCCCTCCTTGCCCATTCCGGGATCGATGCAGGAGTTTCGAGAATGTCTGGACGCAGGAATCGGGTTCACAAGGGGCTGTTTGCCATGCTCCTCGCCTGGCTGGGCGCAGTCCCGAGCGCGGTCGCCGGCTGGTTCGTGCTTTTGCCCCTGGCGCTGCCGGGTCTGCTGGCCGGCGCCTTGCTGGCGCTGGGCCTGACGGCGCTGCTGATCTTCCAGGCCAGCGCGCCGAACGACCCCGGCAACCCCGGCGGCGGCGGCAGCGGCCAGGTCGTGCCCGGGCCCGACCGCCACCCCGATCGCCCGGGAGACGACGATGGCGGTGGCGGCCAGAAGAAGGAGGGGCAGCGCGGAAGCCTGGAGATCCGTTTCGACGGCCCCATCGATTTCCGCGAGTTGCGCTACTCGGTGCTGTACCGCCCCGGCCAGCCCGCCGTGCAGGGCGAGAAGCTGTACCTGCGCGAGCCCAGCGACCCGGAGGGCCGCGTGCGCGTGGTCTCCGCCGATCACATCCAGCAGGATGGGTTGCGCTACCGCGACCTGTCCTTCGATTCGGAGTTGCTGTGCAAGCGCGGCTTCGCGCTGAGCACGGCGCAGCCCTTCTGCCGGGGGACGGTCACGCTGGCGCCGGAATTCAAGGACCTGCGCAGCACCCGCACCCAGTTGCGGGTGCGGGCCTCCGAGTTCGCGCCCCTGGGGGGGGACGAGGGCCCCGCCGAGGCCACCATGGTCACGGCGCAGGCCACGCTGCGCCTGATCAACACCTTCTTTGCCCTGTCCTCGGGTCCGCCGCGCTTCGAGGGCCGGCTGTTGCGCATTGAACAGAACGAGACCAACCCGGCGGAGTTCACCCCCACCCAGCTGCCCCTGCCGGGGCCGGGGGGCGCCGCGCTGGAGGGCGTGTCCCGCCTCGACCTGTCGGCCGATCGGGGGCGCCTGTACGTGCTCGCCCAGGACGCCCTGTATTCCTGGCGGGCCGGCAAGCCGGACCTGCAGTTGCTGTACCGCTCCGACTCCCTGGAAAAGCTGCGCGACGCCACGCCCACGGACTACGGGGTCTGCGTGGCCTTCCTGCGCGAGCAGCAGTCGGGCATGCGCTGCCTGGAACAGGACCGCGGCTACTGGGGGCCGACCCAGACCTTCCCGGTCGACCTGCGCGTCACCGACATGAGCAGCGCCGGCAACAGCCTGTTGCTGGTCGGCACCGAGGTGCAGGACCCGCAGCGCTGGAGGGTGTACGCGGTGCCCGATGCCTCGCTGGCCTGGATGGAGTTCCGCGAGGTGCCGGCCCAGCGCTGGGATTCCCGCCGCCTGGAGGGCGCGATCGGCCTGAAGGCCTGGCCGGGCGGGCGCCAGGACTTCCTGCTGTTCGGCGCCGCGCCCGAGGAGCGCCTGGGCTTCTGGCCCCTGGCCCTGGAGCACAGCGCGCTCGATGGCTCCCATCCCTTTTACGTGGCGCGCCACGCCAGCCCCTTCCCGGCTCCGCTGCAAGGCGCCCATCCCCTGCGCGAGGTGGACGTGTGGCGCGGGGTGGCGCCGGGCGCGGTACGGGTGTTCTCCCTGGTCGGAGGCATCGGCGAGGTCGACTACAGCATGCTCATGGATCGTCCCATCTACTCGGGCCGGGTGTCCACGCAGATCGACTCGTTGCGCCTGGATACCTTGCGGCTGCTCGACGGCGTGGGCCGGGAAAAACACCTCGCGGTGGCCGGGGTGGCGCTTACGCATCCGCGCACCTTCATCGCCCTGCTGCGCTACGGCAATGCCGCCGCGCCTCCCGTGCTGCTGGGCAAGGTGAATCTGGCCGATCCGGCGCAGGCGCAGCGTTCCATGATGTTCCAGGCCCGGGTGCGTGCGATTTCGCAGAACACCCTGGTGCTGGAGCCTGCCTGAGCCGGGCGTGGGCGGGCGCGGGACGCCGCGGCGAGCCGCGGGCGGGGAGGGCCCGCGGCGGGGGCCGGCGGGCCCGCCGCCCCGCTACACTGGAAGGCCCGTCGTCACGCCTTTCACCGGGCTTTCGTCCATGCGGTCCCTGAGGTCCCTGCGCCCAGTCGCACTTGCCACCCCGCTGCTGGCCCTGTTCGTCGCGGTGTCCTGGATCGGGCAGGCCGGGGCCGAGCCGGCGGCCCAGGTCGCCGCGGTCGTGCACACGCCCCCTTCGCAGCAGTCGCGCGACGATGCCGAGCAACAGGCTCGCTGGTTCTACTCCACCCTGACCGGGGAGATCGCGGCGCGCACCGGGCATCCCGACGTGGCCTACGCCGAGTTGCTGCGCGCCGCGCGCGACATGGATTCGGCACCCATGTTCGAGCGGGCCGTGCAGGTGGCCCTGGGAGCGCACCAGCCCGAGCTGGCCTTGTCGGCGGTCGGTGCCTGGCTGGAGCAGCAGCCGGGCTCGGCGCGCGCGCAGGCCTGGCGGGTGCAGCTGCTTCTGGGCCTGGGGCGCGATGCCGAGGCGGCGCCGGCGATCCAGCGCCTGCTGTCGATGACCCCGCAGCCGCAGCGCCCGGAGACGGTGCTCGCCCTGGGGGGCATGTTCCTGGGCATGGACGATGCGCAGCGCGCGCTGGCGCTGGCGCGCCGCAGCCTCGCTCCCTATGCCTCCCTGGCGCAGACCCAGGCGGTGCTTGCCCAGCTGCAGGTGCAGACCGGCGAGCTGAGCGCCGGGCTGGCGCGCGCCGCGCGTGCCCTCAAGGCCGACCCCTCGCTGCGCCCGGCGGCGCTGCTGCTGGTGCAGCATTACAAGGCCGACCCGGTGCGAGCCGACGGTTTGCTCGCGGGCTACATGGCCGCGCAGCCCGACGACGACACCCTGCGCATGGGCTGGATCGATGCCGCCTCGCAGCAGCAGCGCGACAGCGTGGCACTGGCGCAGTGCGAAACCCTGGCGCGGCGCCAGCCCGGCCTGGCGCAGGTCTGGCTGATCCTGGGTTCGCTGCAACAGCAGATGGGCCGGTTCGCGCAGGCCGAGCATTCGCTGGCGCGCTTCCTGTCGCTGAGCCTGCCCGGCGTGGCGCTGCCCAGCCTGCCTGCGCCGGCCCCGGCAGCCTCGGCCGTCGCCCCGAGCGCTTCCGGTGCTGCCAGTGCTGCCAGTGCTGCCAGTG
>JAKBBK010000020.1:0-36800 GCA_021808525.1 Pseudomonadota bacterium | reverse complement strand
CTGGCGCGCTTCCTGTCGCTGAGCCTGCCCGGCGTGGCGCTGCCCAGCCTGCCTGCGCCGGCCCCGGCAGCCTCGGCCGTCGCCCCGAGCGCTTCCGGTGCTGCCAGTGCTGCCAGTGCTGCCAGTGGGGCCGGTGTGGCCAATGCGACCGGTGCACAGGCCCCGGCGCGGGCGCAAGCTGCCGAGCAGGCGCGGGGCGCGGCGCTGTCGGTGCCGCCCGAGGAGCTGGAGCAGGTGTACCTGGCGCTGTCCAGCGTGGCGCTGCACCAGGGCGCGCACGCGCGCGCCGAGCAGTGGCTGCAGCGCATCGCGCCCGCTCGGCACGACGCCGCGGTGGTCTTGCAGCAGGCCAAGGTGCTTGCCGCGCAGGGGCGGCCGCGGCAGGCGGTCGAGCTGGTGCGCGCGCTGCCGCGCGCCGGCAGCCTGCAGCGTCGCCGGCGCCTGCTGGCGCTGTCGGAACTGCTGGGCGCCCTGCACGAACCCGCGCAGGCCTACGCCGTGTTGCGATCCGGGATGGGGGTCTGGGGCCACGATCCGGACTACGCCTACGAGACCGCGATGGCCGCGCAGCAGGCGGGTCGCCCCGCGCAGATGCTGGCGGGCCTGCGGCGCATCGTGAAGCAGCACCCGGAGTACCAGCCCGCCTTGAATGCCCTGGGCTATTCCCTGGCCGACCAGGGGCGTGATCTGGACCAGGCCCGGCGCCTGGTCGAACATGCGCTGCGCCTGAGTCCCGGCAATCCCTTCGTGCTGGACAGCCTGGGCTGGGTGGAGTTCCGCAGCGGCCACCCGGCGCGCGCGCAGCGCCTGCTGGAGCAGGCCTACGCCGGGCGCGAGGACCCGGAGATCGGGGCCCACCTGGCCGAGGTGCTGTGGCGCCGCGGCCAGCGCGAGCGTGCCACCGAGTTGCTGCGTGGCTGCTGGAAGGCGGCGCCGCAGGATCACGGGGTGCTCGACGCCATGCACCGGCTGGGGCTGAAGTTTTGAGCCGGCAGGCCTGGTGCACGCGCAGGCTGCGCGTCCTGGCGGGCGCCGCCTTGCTGGCCCTGCTGGGGGCCTGCGCGGCGCCGCCGCGCCTCGCGCCCCGGCCGGCCGGCTGCGCCCTGGACTATTCCGGGCGCATCTCGGTGGTCGAGCAGGGTGCGCATCCCTACAACCTCTACGGCTCCTTCGAGCTGCATCTGGACGGCGACAGCGGTTCGCTGGAGCTGGGCTCGCCGTTGGGGCAGATGCTGGCGCGCGCCCGCTGGAGCGCCGATTCGGCCAGCGTGAGCAATGGGCGCGAGCAGCGCGGCTTCGATTCCTTCGAGGACATGACCGAGGCCACGCTGGGCCTGCGCCTGCCGCGCGCCGCGCTGCAGGACTGGGTGCGTGGGCGCCCTGCCGCCCAATGGGAATCCCGCGCCATGGAGCAGGGCGGCTTCGAGCAGCTCGGCTGGCAGGTGCGAGTGCAGCGCGTGGACGGGCGCCCGCATGTGCTGCGTCTGTCGCGCGAGCTGGGCGGGGACTCGGAGCAGCTCAGCCTGGTCATCGACCGCGCCAGCCTGCCCCTGCCGGGCTGCGAGGCGCCCGGGAGCGCGCCTTGAGCCAGGGGCCGCGCGCCTTGTTCGGCGTGCCGGCGCCGGCCAAGCTGAACTGGTTCCTGCACGTGCTGGGCCGTCGTGCCGACGGCATGCATGAGCTGCAGACGGTGTTCCAGTTCATCGACTGGTGCGACGAACTCGATTTCGAGTTGCGCGAGGACGGGTTCATCTCCCGCGAAGGCGGCCCCGGCTTGCCCGAGGAGGACCTGTGCGTGCGAGCGGCCCGCCTGCTGCGCGAGCACGCGGGCGTGGCGCCGGGCGTGCACATGCGCCTGCGCAAGCGCATCCCGGAGCAGGCCGGGCTGGGCGGCGGCAGCTCGGACGCCGCCACCGTGCTGCTGGCCCTGAACCGCTTGTGGGGCCTGGGCCTGCGGCGTGGCGAGCTGCAGCAGCTGGGCGCGCGCCTGGGCGCCGACGTGCCGGTGTTCGTGTTCGGCAGCGACGCCTTCGCCCAGGGCGTGGGCGAGCAGTTGCGCCCCCTGCGCCTGCCGAGCTGGAACATGCTGGTCGCATGGCCGGGCGAGGGCCTTTCCACGGCTCGGGTGTTCTCGCACCCATTATTGACAAGGGACACGGCGGCCTGCACAATGGAGGGCTTTTGCGAGCACCTCAAAACGGGGCTTCGGGGAAGCGAGCCGCAAAGCGAGCCGCAAAGCCCGGCGACCGATGCGCGAACCATGCGCGGTCTGCTGGGTTTCGGGGCCAACGACCTGCAGCCCGCCGCGATGGAGTTGCTGCCGAGCCTGCGCGGCCTGCAAGACTGGCTGGCGCGGCAAGGCGGTGTCGATGGCGGCGAAGCCGTGCGCATGAGCGGTTCGGGTTCGGCGATGTTCGTGCCGATGTCCGGGCCGGGCGCGGGCGGCCCCGAGGGTTTCGCGGGGGAGGTTCCAGCCGGCTGGTCGGTGCGCATGTGCCGAAGCCTGCGGGAGCATCCGCTGCGCGACTGGGTGTCGGATTGAGAGCTTCGCAACGAGTGCTTTGCAGGACAGCCACGCTGCTGCCGCGCCAGTGTCGTTTCGGACGCGGGATTGCGTAGAATGTTCGAGCTTGCCGGTTGTGGTGCGGGTCAAGAGCCCGCGGCGCAGTCTGGCAAGCCTCGAGGGTCCGGGATTCGTCCCGGGCCGGGTCGAGATGTTGGGGAGTCGCCAAGTTGGTTAAGGCACCGGATTTTGATTCCGGCATTCGAGGGTTCGAATCCTTCCTCCCCAGCCCCCTTGAGGGCCTGCCCGCCTTGCAGCGGCATGCGCTGCCGCTGTTCGCTGCGCGGCAGCTGCCGGCGGCCTCGACAACCCCGCAGCGCTAGCGCAGTGCCATCATGACCTCCCACGCGGCCGATTTCGTCGTTTTCACCGGCAACGCCAACCCGGCGCTGGCCCAACAGGTGGTGGAACAACTGGGCATCGGCCTCGGGCATGCCTACGTCGGGCGTTTTTCCGACGGCGAGGTGACGGTCGAGATCCAGCAAAACGTGCGGGCGCGGGAAGTGTTCATCCTGCAGTCCACCTGCGCGCCCACCAACGACAGCCTGATGGAACTGCTGGTGATGGCCGACGCGCTCAAGCGCGCCTCGGCCGAGCGCATCACCGCCGTCATTCCCTATTTCGGCTACGCCCGCCAGGATCGCCGGCCCCGCTCGTCGCGCGTGCCCATCACCGCCAAGGTGGTGGCCAACATGCTGCAGGCCGTGGGCATCGCGCGCGTGGTCACGATGGACCTGCACGCCGACCAGATCCAGGGTTTCTTCGACATCCCGGTGGACAACATCTACGCCTCGCCCATCCTGCTGGGCGACCTGCGTGCGAAGAACTACAAGGACCTGATCGTCGTCTCGCCCGACATCGGCGGCGTGGTGCGCGCGCGCGCACTGGCCAAGCTGATGGACTGCGACCTGGCCATCATCGACAAGCGCCGCCCCAAGCCGAACGTGTCGGAAGTGATGAACGTGATCGGCGAAATCGACGGGCGCAATTGCATCATCATGGACGACATGGTGGATACCGCCGGCACCCTGACCAAGGCGGCCGAGGTGCTCAAGGAGCGCGGCGCCCGGCGGGTGGTCGCCTATTGCACCCACCCCGTGTTCTCGGGCCCGGCGATCGAGCGCATCAACGCCAGCGACCTCGACGAAGTGGTGGTGACCAACACCATCCCGCTGCGCGAGGCCGCGCTGGGCAGCCCCAAGGTGCGCCAGCTCTCGGCCGCCCAGCTGATCGCGCAGACCATGATGCGCATCGCCCAGGGCGGCTCGGTGCTGCAGTTGTTCAACGAGCAGGAAACCCTGTTCTGAAGCTTTCCGCGCCGCGGCCCTCGGGTCGCGGCGTCCCGGGCGCCGCGCTGGTCGCGAGCGGGGTGCCTTCATCCCGGGGTCCCTCGGACCTCATTTCTCGGAGTCGACATGAAAGTCGTCGCATTTGAACGTCAGGCGCAAGGTACCGGTGCGAGCCGCCGCATGCGCAACGCCGGCAAGGTTCCCGGCATCGTCTATGGCGGTGAGCAGAAGCCGCAGCTGATCGAGCTCGATCACAACGCGCTGTATCACGCGCTCAAGAAGGAACAGTTCCACTCGTCGATCCTCGACCTGACGGTGGGCGATCAGCAGACCAAGGTGCTGCTCAAGGCCTACCAGGCGCACCCCTTCCGTCCGCTGGTGCTGCACGTCGACTTCATGCGCGTGGCCGCGGATCGCAAGATCTCGATGAAGGTTCCGCTGCACTTCAAGGGCGCCGAGGAATCCCCCGCGGTCAAGCTCGAGGGCGCGATGATCACCCACGTGATCAGCGAACTCGAGGTGTCCTGCCTGCCGGGCGACCTGCCCGAGTTCATCGAGGTGGACCTCAGCGGCCTGAGCAAGGGCCATTCCCTGCACGCCAGCGACCTGAAGCTGCCGGCCGGCCTGTCCGTGGTCACCCACGGCGCCGAGAACCCGGTGATCGCCGCCGTGCTGAGCAAGGGTGGTGAGTCCGCCGAGGAAGCCGCGCCCGCGGGCGACGCCGCCGCGCCCGCCGCGTCCTGAAGCACGGGCCGGGCAAGCCGCGAAAACGCCGCCTCGGGGCGGCGTTTTCGCTGGCGGGCCCGCGCCGGCCTGCCAGCGCTGCTCCGGGCCCCGGCGCCCGGGTTGGCGGGGCGCCTATTCCGCCGGCACCGGGCGGGGCCTGCGGTCCTCGCCCACGCACACATAGGTCAGCGTGGCCTCGGTGACCCGGAACACCTGGGTGTCGGGAATGCCGCGCTCGGCATACACCTCGACGGCCACGGTGATGGAGGTGCGGCCCACGCGCACCACCCTGGCGTACAGCGACAGCAGGTCTCCCACCAGCACCGGGTGCTTGAACACGAATTCGTTGACCGCCACGGTGGCCACGCGGCCCTTCGCGCGCCGGGCGGCGACCACGCCCCCGGCGATGTCGACCTGGGCCATGATCCAGCCGCCGAAGATGTCCCCGTGCATGTTCACGTCGGAGGGCATCGGCTGGATGCGCAGGATCGGCTCGGGTTGGGTGGGAAGGCTTTGCATCGGATCCCCGCTGGAGTGGAAGACTGGATGGAACCAGCCTGGAAACGCGAACGCCCCTGCATGAAACAGGGCAAGCTCGAATAATGCACCAATTGGCGCAAGTCCGACATTCCGCATGAGAGACCATTCCCGCTCCTCCCCGGCGCCCGAAGGCGTCGCCGCGCCGCTGCCCGGCGCGCGCTGGGCGGCGCTGCGCCAGCTCGCGCCCTACCTGTGGCACTACCGCGCCCGCGTGGTGCTGGCACTGGTCATGCTGGTGGCGGCCAAGCTGGCCAACGTGGGCGTGCCCATCGTGCTCAAGCACATCGTCGACGACCTGCAGCTGCGGCCCGGGGATCCGCGCGCCGTGCTGGTGGTGCCGGTCGCGCTGCTGCTGGCCTACGGGGCGCTGCGGGTGGGCGTGTCGCTGTTCACCGAGCTGCGCGAGGTGGTGTTCTCCAGGGTCACCCAGGGCGCGGTGCGGCGCGTCGCGCTGCAGGTCTTCGACCATCTGTTCTCCCTGTCGCTGCGCTATCACCTGCAGCGCCAGACCGGCGGCATGTCGCGGGACATCGAGCGCGGAACCCGCGCGATCTCCAGCCTGGTCTCGTTCACCCTCTACAGCATCCTGCCCACGCTGGTGGAAATGGGCCTGGTCATCGGCATCCTGGTCGTGCGCTACGACTGGTGGTTCGCCGCCGTGGCCCTCGGGGCCCTGGTGCTCTACATCAGTTTCACCATCGTGGTCACCGAATGGCGCACCGGGCTGCGGCGCACCATGAACGAGCAGGACTCGCGCGCCAACCAGCGCGCGGTGGACGGCCTGCTGAACTACGAGACGGTCAAGATCTTCGGCAACGAGGCCTGGGAGGCCCAGCGCTACGACGCCAACCTCAAGCGCTGGATGCACGCCGCCGTGCTGTCGCAGAACTCCCTATCGGTGCTCAACCTGGGCCAGAGCATCATCATCGCCGCCGCGGTCACGCTGCTGGTGTGGCGCGCCACCGTCGGCGTGGTCGCGGGCACCATGAGCCTGGGCGACCTGGTGCTGGTCAACGCCTTCATGATCCAGTTGTACGCGCCCCTGAACTTCCTGGGGGTGATCTACCGCGAGCTGCGCCAGGCGCTGACCGACCTGGAGCGCATGTTCACCATCCTGCACCAGGACCGCGAGGTGGCCGATGCGCCCGGCGCGACCGAGCTGCGCGTGGGCTCGGGCACGGTGCGCTTCGAGGACGTGCACTTCGCCTACCACCCCGGCCACGAGGTGCTCAAGGGGCTGAGTTTCGAGATTCCCGGCGGACAGACCGTGGCCGTGGTGGGGCCCTCGGGCGCCGGCAAGTCCACCCTGTCGCGCCTGCTGTTCCGGTTCTACGACCCGCAGGAGGGCAGGATCCTGATCGACGGCCAGGACATCGCCACCGTCACCCAGGCGAGCCTGCGCGCCGCGCTGGGCCTGGTGCCCCAGGACACGGTGCTGTTCAACGACACCATCGCCTACAACATCGCCTACGGCAGGCCGGGTGCCGCGCGGGACGAGGTGGAGCGCGTGGCCCGCGCGGCGCAGATCCACGACTTCATCCTGCGCCAGCCCCACGGCTACGAGACCCAGGTGGGCGAGCGCGGCCTGAAGCTGTCGGGCGGCGAGAAGCAGCGCGTGGCCATCGCGCGCGCCCTGCTGAAAAACCCGCCGGTGCTGATGTTCGACGAGGCGACCTCGCAGCTGGACTCGGCCAACGAGCGCGCCATCCAGGCCGAGATCCGCGACGCCGCGCGCGACCGTAGCACCCTGATCATCGCCCACCGCCTGTCCACCGTGGTCGACGCGCACCAGATCCTGGTGCTGGCCGACGGGCGCATCCAGGAGCGTGGCACCCACGCCGAGCTGCTCGCCGCCGGCGGCCTGTATGCGCGCATGTGGGAGTTGCAGCAGCAGCGCGAGGGCGCCGAGCCGCCGGGGCTGGAAGCCCCGCTGCGCGTGGTGGCCTGAGGCGCGGGCCGGCGCGCCGGCGCCCTGGCAGGCGCCGGGGCCCACTACCATGGGCGCAGCCCATTCCAGCCCGAATCATGCAAGCTTCCGATTCCCTCGTCCGCATCACCCGCCCCGATGACTGGCACCTGCACCTGCGCGACGGCGACGCGCTGGCGTGGACGGTGCCCTGGAGCGCGGCGCAGTTCGCCCGCGCCATCGTCATGCCCAATCTCAAGCCGCCGGTGGTGGATACCGCGCAGGCCCTGGCCTATCGCGAGCGGGTGCTGGCGGCGCGGCCGGCCGGCTCGGATTTCCAGCCCCTGATGACCCTGTACCTGACCGACCGCACCCCGCCCGCCGAGATCGCGCGCGCGCGCGCCAGCGGCGCGGTGTTCGGGGTCAAGCTGTATCCGGCCGGCGCCACCACGAATTCGGACAGCGGCGTGACCGACCTGCGCCACGTGCACGGGGTGCTCGAGGCCATGCAGCGCGAGGCCATGCCGCTGCTGGTGCACGGCGAGGTCACCGACCCCGAGGTGGACGTGTTCGACCGCGAGGCGGTGTTCCTGGAGCGCCACCTGCAGCCCCTGCGGCGCGATTTCCCGGAACTCAAGATCGTGCTGGAGCACATCACCACCGCCCAGGCGGTGGATTTCGTGCTGGCGCACGATGCGCGCGACGCGCGCGGGGCGCCGCTGCTGGGTGCCACGCTCACCGCGCACCACCTGCTGCACAGCCGCAACGCGATGTTCCGTGGCGGGCTGCGCCCGCACTATTACTGCCTGCCGGTGCTCAAGCGCGAAACCCACCGCGGGCGCCTGCTGGAGGCCGCATGCAGCGGGGATGCGCGCTTTTTCCTGGGCACCGATTCGGCGCCGCACGCGCGCGGCGCGAAGGAGGCCGATTGCGGTTGCGCGGGCTGCTTCAGCGCCGTGCACGCGCTGGAGCTCTACGCCCAGGCCTTCGAGCAGGCCGGCTGCCTGCAGCGCCTGGAGGGTTTCGCCAGCCACTTCGGGGCCGATTTCTACGGCCTGGCGCGCAATGCGGGCACCCTCGAACTGCGCCGCGAGACCTGGGAGGTGCCGCGAAGCCTGGGCTACCTCGACGGCGAGATCGTCCCGGTGGACGCCGGCAGCCGCCTGGCCTGGCGGGCCGTGCCTGCTGCTGCGTTGCAACCGCAGGCATAATCGCGCTCGGCGAAGCAGGCTGGGCAGTCGCGCCGCGCAAGCGGCGAGGAAGGTCCGGACTCCACAGGGCAGGGTGACGGCTAACGGCCGTGCGCGGTGACGCGACGAACAGGGCCACAGAGACGAGTATGCGCGGCGCGAGCCGCGCGGACGTGAAACGCGGCAACCTCCACCCGGAGCAACACCAAATAGGCAGGCGCAGGCGCCGCAAGGCGCCGCAAGCGCGGCTCGCGCAAGCCTGCGGGTAGGTGGCACCGAGCCGAACCGGCAACGGGCGGCCCAGAGGAATGACTGCCACATCGGGCGACCGATGCACAGAATCCGGCCTACAGGCCTGCTTCGCCCCTTATTTCCCCAAACCCTCCCCAATTCCACAGGATGTGCCCAGGCCTGAGCCTGCGTTTGTGCTGGGCGCTGCGCGGCGCTGCGATGTCAAACCGTTACTTTCAACCCGATCTTCAAGTCCTTATTTCAAGGGGATTTTTTGAGCATCGTCTGGTTAAATAACCAGTATAGGATGCGCGCTAAGTCATTGTTTGGTAAGCGAAATTTTCTGCCTGCTATTGACGGGGCCCAGTTTGCCCCATACAGTGCAGCCAAGTGCAGAAAAGTGGGTGAAAGTGCAGCGGCACGACCCGGCACCAGGCGGACTCGGAGAAGCGCGTGTTCATCGGCATATCGGCATTGACGCTGGACGGCAAAGGTCGCATGACCGTGCCTGCGCGTCACCGCGACATGCTGCTGGCGCAAGCCGCCGGGCGCCTGACCCTGACCAAGAGCCCCGAGGGTTGCCTGCTCATGTTCGGCGACCAGCAATGGCAGGAATTCCGCGCCAAGATCGCCGCGCTGCCCATGTCGGCGCAGGGCTGGAAGCGCATCTACCTGGGGCATGCCACCGAGACCGAGATCGACGCCACCGGGCGGGTGCTGATTCCGCCCGAGTTGCGCCTGGCCGCGCATATCGAGCGCGACATCGACCTCATCGGCATGGGTTCGCATTTCGAAGTCTGGGATCGCGCCACGCATCAGGCGCGCGAGGCGGCGGTGATCGAGGCGGGAATGCCCGATGCCGTGCGCGACATCGTGGTGTGAAGGTGCCCCCCGATGTCCGCTCCGTCCCATCGCGCTGCAGCCGCGCTGCAGCATCGCACCGTGTTGTTGCAGGAGGCCGTCGACTGGCTGGTCGCCGACCCCTGCGGAACCTATGTGGACGCCACTTTCGGGCGTGGCGGCCACACGCGGGCGCTGCTGGCGCGCCTGCAGCCCCAGGCGCGCGTGGTGGCGCTCGACCGCGACCCGCAGGCCATCGAGGCGGGCGGGGAACTCTGCCGCGCGGAGCCACGCCTGCGTCTGGTGCATGCCGCCTTCTCCCGATGGGGCGCGGTGCTGGACCAGCTGGGCATCGCCCAGGTCCAGGGACTGCTGCTGGACCTGGGGGTTTCCTCGCCCCAGCTGGACCAGACCGAACGTGGTTTCAGCTTCCGCGGCGACGCGCCGCTGGACATGCGCATGGACACGACGCGCGGCTTCACGGCGGCGCAATTCCTGGGCGAGGCCGACGTCGATGAAATCACTAGGGTGTTGCGGGACTATGGGGACGAACGGGCTGCTTTCGCGATTGCAAAGGCGATTGTGGCTGGCCGCGAACGGGGCCAGCCCGTCACCCGTACCGGGGAGCTTGCCGCCCTCGTTGCGCAAGCGGTGCGCAGCCGGGAGCCGGGGCAGGACCCGGCCACCCGCACCTTTCAGGCTCTTCGGATTCACGTCAATGCCGAACTCGCCGAACTCGAGGCGGCGCTCGCGCAGGTGATGGAACGCCTGGCTGCGGGAGGCCGACTCGTGGTCATCAGCTTCCACTCCCTCGAAGATCGCATCGTCAAGCAATTCGTGCAGGGCCATGCGCGCGCTCCCGCGCTCACGCCGCAGCAGCGGCGTCTGCCCCTGCACAGCACCCCCTTCGTGCCGGGCCTGCGCGCGCTCGCGCGCGTGAAGCCGGGCGAGGCCGAGGTGCGCGAGAACCCGCGCAGCCGCTCGGCGGTGATGCGCGTGGCCGAGCGCCTCGCCCAGGGGGCCGCGGCGTGATCCGCGTGAACCTGCTCCTGCTGGTGCTGGCCGTGGCCTGCGCGATGAGCCTGGTGCGTGCCCAGTACGAGGCGCGCCGCAGTTTCGCCGCGCTCGACGCCGCGCAGCAGCGCGCGGCCCAGCTCGAGCTCGACCACGATCGCCTGCAGGTGGAACTGCGGGCGCTGTCCGTGCCTTCGCGCATCGAGTCCCTGGCCCGCGGCCAGCTCGGCATGGTGCCGATCACCCCGGCGCGCAGCGACTATGTCAGCGCCGCGCAGCTCCCCGGCCTGCCGGTGAGCATTCCCACGCGATGACGCGCAGACCATGAGACTCGCATCGCGCCCCTTCGCCATTCCCGCGCAGCGCCGCAACAGCCATCTGCTGCACCTGCGCCTGCCCCCCGGACGCGCCTGGCTGATCAAGGGCCTGATGTTCCTGGCCTTCGCCGCGCTGGCGCTGCGCGCGCTGTGGATCCAGGGCATCACCACCGGCTTCTACCAGCGCCAGGGCGACCTGCGCTTCGTGCGCACCATCGAGCTGCCCGCGATGCGCGGGCGCATCCTCGACCGCCACGGCAACATCCTGGCCTCGAGCATTCCGGTCAAGACCATCTGGGCCGACCCGCAGACCCTGCAGGCCGATGCGCAGCAGGTCTCCGCGCTGGCCTCGCTGCTGGGCATCGACCCGCGCGAGCTGCAGCGGCGTCTCGCGCAGGACCGGCTGCAATTCGTCTACATCAAGCGTCAGGTGGACGTGGACACGGCGCGCAAGGTCGCGCAGCTGCACATCAAGGGCGTGTACATGTCGCCGAGCTACCGGCGCTTCTACACCGAAGGCGCGGCGGCGGCCCAGCTGCTGGGCTTCACCGACATCGAGAACCAGGGCCGGGGCGGCCTGGAGCTGCAGTTCCAGCGCCAGCTGGCGGGCCACGCGGGCACGCGCAAGGTCATGCGCGACCGCCTGGGCAACGTGATCGAGGACGTCGAGGGCGGCACCCCCCCGGTCAACGGCGAGGACGTGCAGCTGTCCATCGACAGCAAGATCCAGGATCTGACCTATCAGGCGCTGGAGCAGGCCGTGAAGGCCAGCCATGCCAAGAACGCCAGTGCCGTGGTGCTCGACGCGGCCACCGGCGAGGTGCTGGCGATGGCCAACTATCCCAGCTTCGATCCCAACAAGCGCAGCGGCTACACCAACGCCGACATGCGCAACTACGCGCTCACCGACATCTACGAGCCCGGCTCCGTGATGAAGCCGTTGACCATCGCCGCGGCGCTGCAGGACGGAGTGGTGTCGATGCACAGCACCTTCCAGACCGCTCCCGGTTGCATGCTCATGTACGGCAACCGCATCTGCGACGACTCGGACAACGGAACCATCGGCCTGCCCCAGGTCATCCAGTACTCGAGCAACGTGGCGACCGGGCAGATCGTCATGCGCATGAAGCCCGAGGAGCAGTGGGACATGTACACCGCGGTGGGGCTGGGCCAGCGTCCGCAGCTGCCCTATCCCGGCGAGGCCAGCGGGCGCCTGCGCCCCTGGAAGCGCTGGCGCCCCATCGACGCCGTCACCCAGGGCTTCGGCTACGGCCTGGCGGTGTCGACCTTCCAGCTGGCCCATGCCTACCTGGTGTTCGCCGACGGCGGCCTGATCCGGCCGGCCACCCTGTTCAAGACCGCCCAGCCGGCGCCGGCGGTGCGGGTGATCTCGGCTCGCGTGGCCGCCGACGTGCGCTCGATGCTGGCGCTGGTGACCTCCCCCAAGGGCACCGCGGCGGCCGCGCGCATTCCCGGCTACTCCACCGGGGGCAAGACCGGCACCGCCTACATCTGGCGGGGCAAGGCCTACGACAAGCACGAATTCCGCGCGCAGTTCGTCGGCATGGCGCCGATCGACCACCCGCGACTGGTGATGGCGGTCTCGGTGGACCAGCCCGACGCCAAGATGCATTTCGGCGGCCAGGTCGCCGCGCCCGTGTTCTCCGAGGTGGTGGGCCAGTCGCTGCGCATGCTGGGCGTGCCGCCGGACCTGCCGGTGCAGCCCGAGGTGCCTCCGGCGCAATCCCGGGTGGCGCGGGCGGGAGGCGGCGCATGAGCGCGGCCTTGCTCGATTCGGCCGCGGGCGTGGTGCGCGCGCTGCGCGCGCTGGCGGGCCCGAGGGCCGCGCTGGGCACGGATTCGCGCACGCTGCGCGCCGGCGATGTGTTCGTCGCCTGGCCCGGCGCTGCCGCGGACCCGCGTCGCCACGTGGCCGACGCGCTGGCGGGCGGTGCCTGCGCCGCGCTGGTGGAGCACGACGGCGCGGAGGCCTTCGCGCTGCCGCCGCAGGCCCTGCGGGTGCGAGGCCTGAAGGCGCTGGCCGGCGAGATCGCCGACGCCTGGTTCGGCCACCCCTCGCGTGACATGCGGGTGCTGGCGGTGACCGGCACCAACGGCAAGACCTCGGTGGCGCTGTGGACCGCGCAGGCGCTGCAGGCGGCCGGCCTGGCCTGCGGAGTCATCGGCACCCTGGGCGCCGGGATGCCGGGCGCGCTGCGTTCGACCGGCCTGACCACGCCCGACCCCGTGCGCCTGCACGCCGAGCTCGCGGCCATGCTGCGCGCCGGGGTGAGGCACTGCGCCATCGAGGCTTCGTCCATCGGCCTGGAGGAGCGCCGGCTGGTGGGGCTTCGCATCCATGCCGCGGCCTTCAGCAACCTGAGCCAGGACCATCTGGATTACCACGGCGACATGCAGGCCTACGCGGCCGCCAAGCGCCGGCTGTTCGACTGGCCGCAGTTGCAGGCGGCGGTGCTCAACGCCGACGATCCCTTCGGCGCCGAACTGGCCCTGCACTGCCGCCAGCGCGGGCTGCGCACCCTGCGCGTGTCCCTGGCCGGCGCCCAGGGCGCCGACTGGCAGGGCCGCGGCCCGCGGGACGCAGCCTCCGGCATGCGCCTGGAATTGCTGCGCGAGGACTCCCGCGCCGAGCTCGAGCTGCCGCTGCTGGGCGCCTTCAACGCCGCCAACCTGTTGCTGGTGTGCGGACTGCTGGAGACCTGCGGGCTGGGCTTCGAGCAACTGATCCGCGCGCTGGGCGCCATCCAGGCGCCGCCCGGGCGCATGCAGGCCCTGGGGGGCGTGGGCGCGCCGCTGGTGGTCGTGGACTATGCCCACACGCCCGACGCCCTGGCCAAGGCGCTGCAGGCCCTGCGCGGCGTGACCCAGCGTCGCGGCGGCCGGCTGTGGTGCGTGTTCGGCGCGGGCGGCGATCGCGACCGCAGCAAGCGCGGGCCGATGGCCGCGGCTGCCGAGGCCCTGGCCGATCGCGTGGTGCTGACCAGTGACAATCCGCGCAGCGAGGCGCCACAGGACATTCTCGACCAGATGCTCGCGGGCGCGGTGGCTCCCGCGAACATGCTGGTGCTGGCCGAGCGCGCGCAGGCCATCGCGCAGACCGTGGCGCATGCCGACATGCGCGACGTCGTGCTGCTGGCCGGCAAGGGCCACGAGGCGACGCAGGAGCTGCGCGGCCGGCGCTTCGCCTTCCAGGACGCCTTCCATGCCCGCGCGGCGCTGGCCGCGCGCGCGGGAGGCTGGTTCGGCCTGCGCGAGCTGGCCGACTGGACCGGCGGCGAGATGCAGGGCGAGGCAGCCTGCGTGCTGGCCGGCGTGAGCACCGACAGCCGGCGCATCGGCGCCGGCGAGCTGTTCGTGGCCTTGCGCGGCGAGCGCTTCGACGCCCATGACTTCCTGCCCCAGGCCGCGGCCGCCGGGGCCGCGGCGGTGCTGGCCGAGCGCGACCTGGAGGCCAGCGGCCTGCCCGGGGTGCGCGTGGCGGACACCCGCGTCGCCCTGGGGCGCCTGGCGCGCGCCTGGCGTGCGCAGCAGCCGGCCATGCCGCTGATCGCCGTGACCGGCAGCAATGGCAAGACCACGGTCACCCAGATGATCTCCCGCATCCTGGCCGCCTGGCTGGGCGAGGACCAGCGCCTGGCCACCCAGGGCAATTTCAACAACGACGTGGGCGTGCCGCTGACCCTGCTGCGCCTGCGTCCGCGCCACCAGGCAGCCGTGGTGGAGATGGGCATGAACCATCCCGGCGAGATCGCGTGGCTGGCGGACATCGCGGCGCCCGACGTGGCGCTGGTCAACAACGCGCAGCGCGAGCATCTGGAATTCATGCACAGCGTGGAGGCGGTGGCGCGCGAGAACGGCCAGGTGCTGCAGGCGCTGGGCCCGCGCGGCGTGGCCGTGTTTCCCGCCACCGACGCCTACGCCGGGCTCTGGCGCGAGCTGAGCGCGCCGCGGCGCATGTTGCGCTTCGCCCTGCGCGAGCAGGCGCCGACGGGCGCGACGGCAACCGACGCCGAACTCGAGGGCTGGGTGCTCGATGCCCCGGAGGGCTCCGGGACCGAGGGCGCCTTGCCGCACATGCGACTGATGCTGCGCGCGCCGGTCGGCCAGGCGCTGGTGCGCCTGCGCCTGCTGGGCCGGCACAACGCGCACAACGCGCTGGCCGCGGCCGCGGCCTCGCTGGCCGCGGGTGCCCCGATGGACGCCGTGGTACGCGGCCTGGAAGCCTTCGAGCCGGTGCAGGGGCGCATGCAGCGCAGCACCCTGCGGCGCGCGGACGGCCGCGAGGTGCTGCTGATCGACGACACCTACAACGCCAATCCGGACTCCGTGCGCGCCGCCATCGAGGGCCTGGCCGCGCTGCCGGGGCGGCGCGTGCTGGTGCTCGGGGACATGGGCGAGGTGGGTGACCAGGGAGCGCAGTTCCACGCCGAAGTCGGACGCGCCGCCGCGCAGCGAGGGCTGCAGGGCCTGTGGACCGTGGGCCCGGCCGCGCGCGCCGCCGCGGAAGCGGCGACGGCCGCGGGCCTCGCCGCCCGGCATGCCGAGCACTTCGAGCAGATGGACCTCGCCGCGCTCGCCGCCGATCCGGCCGATGCCCTGCTGGTCAAGGGATCAAGGTTCATGCGCATGGAGCGGGTGGTGGCCGCGCTGCGCGAGCGCTGGGGCGCCGGCGAGCAGGGCGCGGGCGGCACCGGCCGCCGGGGAGTCGAACATGCTGCATAGCCTGGCCCTTTGGTTGATGCAGAGCTCGCCCGAGCTCCGCTTTTTCCGCGTGTTCAACTACATCACCTTTCGCGCGGTGATGAGCACCCTGACCTCGCTGCTGATCGGCCTGGCCGCGGGCCCCGCGTTGATCCGCAAGCTCACCGCGATGAAGGTGGGCCAGGCGGTGCGCACCGATGGTCCGCAGACCCACCTGATCAAGACCGGCACGCCGACCATGGGTGGGGTGCTGATCCTGCTGTCCATCACCGCTTCCTCGCTGCTGTGGATGGACCTGTCCAACCGATTCGTGTGGCTGGTCCTGCTGGTCACCCTGGGTTTCGGAGCCATCGGCTGGGTGGACGACTACCGCAAGGTGGTGCACCGGGACCCCAACGGCATGCGCTCGCGCGAAAAGTACTTCTGGCAGTCGCTGATCGGAGTGGTGGCAGCCTTCTACCTGGCTTTCGCGGTGTCGGGCGCCGGCAATGCCCAGGTCTGGCACCTGTTCGTCTCCTGGCTGCGCAGCGGGCTGACCATGCCCCTGCCGCCGGCGGCCGACCTGATCGTGCCCTTTTTCAAGACCGTGAGCTATCCCCTGGGCATCACCGGGTTCATCGTGCTGACCTACCTGGTGATCGTCGGCTCCAGCAACGCGGTGAACCTCACCGACGGCGCGGACGGCCTGGCCATCATGCCCACGGTGATGGTGGGCGGCTCGCTGGGAGTGTTCGCCTACGTCAGCGGCAACGCGGTGTTCTCGCGCTACCTGCTGTTTCCCTACATCGCCGGCAGCGGCGAGCTGCTGATCTTCATCGGCGCCATGGTGGGCGCGGGGCTGGCCTTCCTGTGGTTCAACGCCTATCCGGCGCAGGTGTTCATGGGCGACGTGGGAGCGCTGGCGCTGGGCGCGGCCCTGGGAACCATCGCGGTCATCGTGCGCCAGGAGATCGTGCT
Organism: Pseudomonadota bacterium; assembly: GCA_021808525.1. Taxonomy (GTDB): domain Bacteria; phylum Pseudomonadota; class Gammaproteobacteria; order Burkholderiales; family Burkholderiaceae_C; genus Thiomonas_A. Next base: position 20,505 of record JAKBBK010000020.1, on the reverse strand, counting down.
GTTCATCATGGGCGGGGTGTTCGTCGCCGAGACGGTGTCGGTGATGATCCAGGTGAGCTATTTCAAGTACACCAAGAAAAAGTACGGCCAGGGCCGGCGCATTTTCAAGATGGCGCCGCTGCACCACCACTTCGAGCAGCTCGGCGTGAAGGAGTCGCAGGTGGTGATCCGCTTCTGGATCGTCAGCATGATGCTGTGCCTGGCGGGCCTGGCCAGCCTGAAGCTGCGATGACGACCATGCCCATGCTGCGCGACAGGAACGTCCTCGTGCTGGGCCTCGGAATCTCGGGGCTGGCGATGCTGCGCTGGTGCGCCGGCCAGGGCGCGAGCGTGCGCGCCGTCGACAGCCGCGCCGCGCCTGAGGGCCTGCAGCTCGCGCGCGAGCAGATTCCCCAGGCGCAGTTGCACGCGGGCGCGGACGCGGGCAGCCTGGAACGACTCGACGGCGTGGACCTGGTGTGCGTCAGCCCGGGGATCGCCCCGGACGACGCCGTGTTCGGCGCGCTGCTGCGCGCCGCGCGCGAACGCGGCATCGACCTGCGCGGCGAGCTCTCGCTGTTTGCGCAGGCGCTGCGCGAGCTGCGCGACGCCCAGGGCTACGCGCCGGCCCTGATCGGCATCACCGGCACCAACGGCAAGACCACCGTGACCACCCTGACGGCGCTGTTGCTGCAGGCCGCGGGGCAGGACGCGGTGGCCGCCGGCAACATCGGCCCGGCCATGCTCGACGTGCTGTCGCAGCGCCTGCGCGAACAGCGCCTGCCTCGGGCCTGGGTGCTGGAGCTGTCGAGCTTCCAGTTGCACGGCGTGGACGATTTCGCCGCCAGCGCGGCCACCGTGCTGAACCTCACGCAGGATCACCTGGACTGGCATGGCGACATGCAGGCCTACGCCGCCGACAAGGCCCGCGTGTTCGGGCCGCAGCCGTGGAACCTGCCCGGCGTGCCCGGGCTGATGGTGCTCAACCGCGACGATGCGGCGGTCATGGCGATGCGCCGCGACGGCCGCCGCGCCTGCAGCTTCGGGCTGGACGCGCCGCGCGGCGATGGCGACTGGGGCATCGTGCGCGAGCATGGCATGGACTGGCTGGCGCGTGCTCGCGCCGACGACTCCGAGCCGCGCCCGACTTCCCGCCGCGCCCGCTCCGCCGCCGCCGAGGCGCCGCCGCCGCAGGTGCAGGCGCTGATGCCGGCCGACGCGCTGCGCATCCGCGGGCGCCACAACCAGGCCAACGCGCTGGCCGCGCTGGCGCTGGCCGCGTCCACCGGGGCGGCGCTGGCACCCATGCTGCATGCCTTGCGTGAGTACCGTGGCGAGCCCCATCGCATGCAAAGCCTGGGCGTGCTCGACGGCGTGGAATGGATCGAGGACAGCAAGGGCACCAACGTGGGCGCCACCGTGGCGGCGCTGCAGGGCCTGGATCGCGGCGCCATCCTGATCGCCGGCGGCGACGGCAAGGGCCAGGACTTCGCGCCCCTGGCGCAGGCGGCCCGCGACCGCGTGCGCTGCGCCCTGCTCATCGGGCGTGATGCGCCGGCCCTGCGCGAGGCGCTGGGCGCCAGCGTGGACTGCGAAACCCTGCCCGATCTGCGCGCGGCGGTGCGCCGCGCCGCCGGGTTGGCACGTTCGGGCGAGGTGGTGCTGCTGTCGCCGGCCTGCGCCAGCCTGGACATGTTCCGCGACTACAAGCACCGCGCGGAGGTGTTCGCGCAGGAGCTGGCCGAGCTGGCCGCCGAGCGCGGCGCGGTGCTGGAGGGCGCGCCATGAACTGGCTCAGGCTGCCGGGCAGGGCCAAGGCCGGGGCGTCCCAGATGCCCATGCCGGTGCGCGTGGGCTATGTGGGCCCCAGCGCATCGCGCATGCTGGACTACGACCAGAACCTGCTGTGGGTGATCGTGCTGCTGCTGGCCTTCGGGCTGGTGATGGTCTATTCGGCCACCATCGCGATTCCCGAGGATCCGCACTACGCCAGCTGGAGCCAGTTCCATTTCTTCTGGCGCGACCTGGCCGCCATCGCCCTCGGGCTGGTGGCGGGCTGGGTGGCCTTCCAGTTTCCCATGAGTTTCTGGCAGCGCTGGGCCCCGTACCTGTTCATGCTGTCCCTGGTCGGCCTGTTCGCGGTGCTGATTCCCTTTATCGGCAAGGGGGTCAACGGATCGCGGCGCTGGATTCCGCTGGGGGTGCTGAACTTCCAGCCCTCGGAACTGGTGAAACTGACCATGGTGCTGTACGCGGCCGACTTCATGGTGCGCAAGCAGCAGGTCAAGCAAAGCGCCACCAAGGCCTTCGGGCCCATGGCCGCGGCGCTGGCCTTCATCGGATTGCTGCTGCTGGCCGAGCCCGACATGGGCGCCTTCCTGGTGATCGCCTCCGTGGCCATGGTGATCCTGTACCTGGGCGGGGTGAACGGGCGCATGTTCGCCGCGCTGTCGGTGGTGGTGATCGGAGCTTTCGTGCTGATGATCGTGTTGTCGCCCTGGAGGCGCGATCGCATCTTCGCCTACCTCAACCCCTGGGCCCAGGACAACGCCGAAGGCAGCGCGTACCAGCTGGCCCATGCCCTGATCGCCGTGGGGCGGGGTCACTGGTTCGGCGTGGGCCTGGGCGGCAGCGTGGAAAAGCTGCACTACCTGCCCGAGCCGCAGACCGATTTCCTGCTGGCCATCGTCGGCGAGGAACTCGGCTTCGCCGGGGTCATCGTGCTCATCGGGGTGTTCGCCTGGCTGACCAAGCGCGCCTTCGACATCGGGCGCCAGGCGCTGGCCGCCGACCGCATGTTCTCGGCGCTGGTGGCGCAGGCCATCGGCGTGCTCCTCGGCGGGCAGGCCTTCATCAACATCGGGGTCAACCTGGGGCTGCTGCCGACCAAGGGCCTGACCCTGCCGCTGCTGAGCTACGGCGGGTCGGCCACGCTGATCTCGCTGATCGCGCTGGCCCTGCTGCTGCGCGTGGACTACGAGAACCGGGTACTCATGCGCGGGGGGCACGTATGAAGCCCGCGGCCACAGGCAAGCGCGCGTTGATCATGGCCGGAGGCACCGGCGGGCACATCTTCCCGGGTCTGGCGGTGGGCGAGGGCCTGCGGGCCGCCGGCTGGGACGTGGCCTGGATGGGCGCGCCCTCGGGCATGGAATCGCGCCTGGTCCCGGCGCAGGGCTATCGCATGCTCTGGGTGGACTTCGGCGGGGTGCGCGGCAAGGGCGTGGCGCGCTGGCTTCGCCTGCCGGCGCAGTTGCTGCGTGCCCTGGCGCAGGCGGCCCGGGCCTTGCGCGGGGAGCGCCCGCGCGTGGTGCTGGGCATGGGCGGCTACATCACCGTTCCTGGCGGCCTGCTGGCGCGCCTGTTCGGCGCCCGCCTGGTGCTGCATGAGCAAAACGCCGTCGCGGGCATGAGCAACCGCCTGCTGGCGCGCCTGGCCACGCGCGCGCTGTGTGCCTTTCCCGGCGCGCTGGCGGGGGCCGAGTGGGTGGGCAATCCGGTGCGCCGCGCGATTCGCGAACTGGCCGACCCGCGCCAGCGCTACGCCTCGCGCAGCGGCCCCTTGCGCCTGCTGGTGGTGGGCGGAAGCCTGGGGGCCCGCGCCCTCAACGAGCTGCTGCCGCGCGCGCTGGCCCTGATCGAGCCGCAGCAGCGTCCGCGCATCGTGCACCAGAGCGGCCGCGGCCAGCTGGAGGCCCTGCGCCAGGCCTACGCCGCCGCCGGCGTGCAGGCCGACTGCCGTGAGTTCATCGACGACATGGCCGAGGCCTATGCGCAGGCCGACCTGGTGCTGTGCCGCGCGGGTGCCTCCACCGTCACCGAAGTGGCCTGCGCCGGCGTGGCCGCGCTGTTCGTTCCCTTTCCCTTCGCGGTGGACGACCACCAGAGCGCCAACGCGCGCTACCTGGCGGGCCCGGGCGCGGCGCTGCTGGTGCAGCAGGCCGAGCTCGATCCGCCGCGCCTGGCCGCGCAATTGCGCGCCCTGCATCGCGAGGCCCTGCTCGACATGGCCTGCAAGGCGCGCGAGCTGGCGCGCAGCGACGCCGTCGAGCGCATCGTGGCCGTCTGCGAAGCGCTGGATACCCCGACATGAAACACGCCATCCATCACATCCATTTCGTCGGCATCGGGGGCGCCGGCATGAGCGGCATCGCCGAGGTACTGCTCAACCTGGGCTATCGCATCAGCGGCAGCGACCTGGGCGAGAGCGCCGCGGTGCGGCATCTGCGCGAGGCGGGCGCCACGGTGTCCATCGGGCACGACGCGGCGCACGTGGCCGGCGCGGACGCCGTGGTGGTCTCCACCGCCGTGGGGGCCGACAACCCCGAGGTGCGCGCGGCGCGCGCGCGCCACATCCCCGTGGTTCCCCGCGCGGTCATGCTGGCCGAGCTGATGCGACTCAAGCGTGGCATCGCCATCGCCGGCACCCATGGCAAGACCACCACCACCAGCCTGGTGGCCAGCGTGCTGGCCGAAGGGGGCCTCGACCCGACCTTCGTCATCGGCGGGCGCCTGAACAGCGCCGGCACCCACGCCAAGCTCGGCGGGGGCGAATACATCGTGGTGGAGGCCGACGAATCCGACGCGTCCTTCCTCAACCTGCTGCCGGTGATGGCGGTGGTGACCAACATCGATGCCGACCACATGGACACCTACGGCCACGACATGGCCCGGCTGCGCCAGACCTTCGTGGAATTCCTCGGGCGCCTGCCCTTCTACGGTGCCGCCATCCTGTGCATCGACGACCCCGGGGTGCGTGCCATTCTTCCCTTCGTGTCCAAGCCGGTGACTCCCTACGGCCTGGGCGAGGACGCGCAGGTGCGCGCCGTGGACGTTCGCGCGGCCGGCACCGGCATGGAGTTCACGGTGCTGCGGCGCAATGGCGTCGTGCTTCCGCCGCTGCAGGTCAGGCTGAACCTGCCCGGCCTGCACAACGTGCGCAACGCGCTGGCTGCGGTGGCCGTGGCCGCCGAGCTGGGTGTCGACGATGCCGCCGTGTGCAAGGCCCTGGCCGAATTCCGGGGCGTGGGGCGGCGTTTCCAGCGCCTGGGCGAAATGCCGGTCGCCGGGGGCGGCAGCTACACCCTGATCGACGACTACGGACACCACCCGGTGGAGATGGCCGCGACCCTGGCAGCCGCCCGCGGCGCCTACCCCGGGCGCCGCATCGTGCTGGCCTTCCAGCCCCATCGCTACACCCGCACGCGCGACCTGTTCGAGGATTTCGTCGGCGTGCTGGGAAGCGCCGACGCCGTGCTGCTGACCGAGGTGTACGCCGCGGGGGAGGCACCGATCGTGGCCGCCGACGGGCGCGGCCTGGCGCGCGCGCTGCGCGTGGCCGGACGCATCGAGCCGGTTTTCGTCGAGGACGTGCGCGCGCTGCCGCAGGCCATCGCCGATTTCGCCCGCGACGGCGACGTGGTCCTGTGCATGGGCGCGGGCTCCATCGGCGCGGTGGCCGGGCACATCGCCGCGCAGGCGGCTCAGGCGCGCGAGGAGCAGGCGTGAGCACCATTCCGACCCCTCCCGACCTGCGCGACCTCGGTCGCGTCGCGGTGTTGTACGGCGGGCGCTCGGCCGAGCGCGAGGTCTCGCTCATGTCCGGCGAGCGGGTGCTGCAGGCGCTGCGCGCGCGCGGGGTCGACGCCTTCGGCTTCGACCCCGCCGAGCAATCCCTGGATCGCCTGCCGGCGCTGGGAGCGCAACGCGTGTTCATCGCCCTGCACGGACGCTACGGCGAGGACGGCACGGTGCAGGGCGCGCTGGAATTGCTGGGGCTGGCCTACACCGGCTCGGGCGTGCTGGCCTCGGCGCTGGCCATCGACAAGCACATGACCAAGCGCCTGTGGCATTGCGAAGGCCTGTCCACCCCGCAGTGGCGCCTGGTGCAAAGCCTGGAGCAGGCGCGCGAGGCCGCGCTCGCGCTGGGCCTGCCCCTGATCTTCAAGGCCAGCCACGAAGGCTCCACGCTGGGCCTGGCGCGCGCCGACGCGCCCGCCGACGTGGACGCCGCCTACGCCGAGGCCGCGCGCTACGACAGCGCCGTGCTGGCCGAGAGTTTCATCGCCGGCGACGAGGTCACCTGCGCCGTGCTCGGCGAGGGCGAGCAGGCGCGCGCGCTGCCCCTGGTGCGCATCCAGGCGCCGGGGGGCAACTACGACTTCCAGCACAAGTACTACAGCGACGACACGCGCTACCTCTGCCCGGCCCAGCTGCCCGAGGGCGAGGAGGCGGCCATCGCCGCGCTGGTGCTGCGCAGCTATCGCGCGCTGGGCTGTCGCGGCTGGGCGCGCGCCGACGTCATGATCCGCGCCACCGACCGCAAGCCCTTCCTGCTGGAGATGAACACCAGCCCGGGCATGACGGGACATTCCCTGGTGCCCATGGCGGCGCGCGCGGCGGGCATCGGCTACGAGGATCTGTGCCTGCACATCCTGGCGGGCGCGCGCCTGGACCAGGCGCCCCGTGGCGTGGGAGAGCGCTCATGAACGGCACGCTGCGCCAGGACCTGCCGCTGGACATCCGGCTGATGAACTTCACCAGCCGCGCGCTGGTGTGGCTGTTCGTGCTCGGGGCGCTGGCTTCCGCCGGAAACTGGCTGCTGCAGCGCCCCTGGTGGTCGATTCGCAGCGTGCGCGTGCAAGGCACGCTGCAGCATGTCAGCGCGACCTCGCTGCGCAGCCAGGCGCTGCCGCGGGTGCAGGGCAACTGGTTCACGGTCAGCCTGGGCGCCGTGCAGCAGGCCTTCGAGCAGGTGCCCTGGGTGCGCAAGGCGGTGGTGCAGCGGGTGTGGCCGCTGTCGCTGCTGGTGCGCCTGCAGGAGCAGCAGCCCCTGGCGCTGTGGCTGGACTCCACCGGCAACGCGGTGGGCCTGGTCAACACGCAGGGCGAGAGTTTCGAGGCCAACCTCGGCGAGGTGCAGGACCTGGGCCTGCCGCGCTTTTTCGGCCCGCCGGCCAGCCAGCAGCAGGTGACGGCGATGTATCGCGACCTGCAGCAGCGCTTCGCGCCGCTGCACTGGCGCATCGCGCGCCTGGGCCTGGGCGCGCAGGGAGACTGGCAGGTGCAGATCGCGCAGGGACCGAGCATCGATCTGGGCAACGACGACGACGCGCAGGCCTTCGCCGAGCGGCTGCAGCGCTTCGTGCGTCTGGAGCCCGGCGTGGCCGCGCATTACGGCCGCGCCGTGGTGTCGGCCGATCTGCGCTACGCCAGCGGCTTCGCGGTGAAGCTGGCGAAGGACGACGGCGGCGCGGGAGCGGCCGCGCATGGAGCCCGCGGCGCGTCGCGAGGCAGGGGCAACAAGAGCAAGACGAGGGGAGCTCGGTAAATGGCGAAGGAGTACAAGGACCTTGTGGTCGGCCTGGACATCGGCACCTCCAAGGTGTCGGCGATGGTCGGCGAGATCCTGCCGGGGCAGGATCAGGCCGCCGGCACGCTGAAGATCGTCGGCATGGGGCAGGCCTCGACCGCGGGCATGCGCCGCGGCGTGGTGGTCGACATCGAGGCGCTGGTGCAGTCCATCCAGTCGGCGCTGAAGGAAGCCGAGCTGATGGCCGATTGCCGCATCACGCGCGTGATCACCGGCATCACCGGAAGCCATATCCGGGGCCAGAATTCCGAGGGCATGGTGGCGATCAAGGATCGCGAGGTCGCGCCCAACGACGTCATGCGGGTGATCGAGACCGCCAAGGCGGTGAACATCCCGGCCGACCAGCGCCTGCTGCTGGTGGAGCCCCAGGAATTCATCATCGACGGCCAGGAGGTGCGCCAGCCGGTGGGCATGAGCGGCATCCGCCTGGAGACCAAGGTGCACATCGTCACCGGCGCGCAGACGGCGGCGGAGAACGTGATCAAGTGCGTGCGCCGCTGCGGTCTCGAAGTGGATGCGCTGGTGCTGCACCCGCTGGCTTCCAGCCATGCGGTGCTGACTCCCGACGAGAAGGAGCTCGGGGTCGTGCTGGTCGACGTGGGCGCGGGGGTCACCGACGTGGCCATCTACACGGGTGGGTCGATTCGCCACACCGCGATCATTCCGATCGCCGGCGAGCTGGTCACCAGCGACATCGCCATGGCGTTGCGCACCCCCACCAAGGACGCCGAGGACATCAAGATCGAGCACGGCGTGGCCAAGCAGCTGCTGGCCGGGGTGGACGAGCGCCTGGAGGTGCCGGGCCTGGGCGACCGCGGCCCGCGCATGCTCTCGCGCCAGGCCCTGGCCGGGGTCATCGAGCCGCGGGTGGAGGAGATCTTCTCCCTCGTGCAGCAGGTCGTGCGCGACTCCGGCTACGAGGAGGTGCTGTCCTCCGGCGTGGTGCTCACCGGAGGCGCGTCCCTGATGCCCGGCATGGTCGAGCTGGGCGAGGACATTTTTCTCAAGCCGGTCCGCCTCGGGCTGCCGCAGTACAGCGGCCCGCTGGCGGACATGGTGCGCAGCCCGCGCAATTCCACCGCCATGGGCCTGTTGCTGGAGGCGCTCACGCAGCGCCAGCGCGGCGCCCGGGCGGCGGGTACGAAGTCGGGAAGCGCAGGGGGGGTTTTCACCCGCGTACGCGACTGGTTCGCGGGGAATTTCTGAATCGTGATCGTTTCACGGGGGCCCGCCGTTCGCGGCGGGCGAATGGCGGCAGGCAGCTGAGGTTTTATTTCCAATCCGGACGGAGGTGCATCATGGGCTTTGAAATGATCGAGGACATCGGCGACAGCGGCTTCAACAGCGGAACCAACATCAAGGTGATCGGCGTGGGCGGCGGCGGCGGCAACGCCGTCGAGCACATGATCGCCAGCGGCGTCAAGGGCGTGGAGTTCATCTGCGCCAACACCGACGCGCAGGCGCTCAAGAGCTCGAGCTCGCAGCGTTTCATCCAGCTCGGGCGCACCGGCCTGGGCGCCGGCGGCAAGCCGCAGGTCGGGCGCGACGCCGCCGAGCAGGCGCAGGCGCAGATCCGCGAGACCCTGACCGGCGCGCACATGCTGTTCATCACCGCCGGCATGGGCGGCGGCACCGGCACCGGCGCGGCGCCGGTGGTGGCGCGCATCGCGCGCGAGATGGGCATCCTGACGGTGGCCGTGGTCACCAAGCCCTTCGAGTTCGAGGGCACCAAGCGCCTGGGCCACGCCGAAAGCGGGCTGGAGGAGCTGGAGAAGAACGTCGACTCGCTGATCGTGGTGCTCAACGAGAAGCTGCTCGAGGTCTATGGCGACGACATCTCGCAGAAGGAAGCCTTCGCCAAGGCCAATGACGTGCTGAAGAACGCCACCGGCGGCATCGCCGAGATCATCAACGTGCCGGGCATGATCAACGCCGACTTCGAGGACGTGAAGACGGTGATGGGCGAGCCGGGCAAGGCGATGATGGGCACCGCGGTGGCCAGCGGCGCCGACCGCGCGCGCCTGGCGGCCGAGCAGGCCGTCGTGTGCCCGCTGCTCGACGGCGTGGACCTCTCGGGCGCCAAGGGCGTGCTGGTCAACATCACCGCCGACGACTCGCTCAAGCTCAGCGAGACCCGCGAGGCGATGAATGCGATCCGCGCCTATGCGTCTGCGGATGCCCACATCATCTTCGGCACCGTCAACGATCCGTCGATGGGCGACTCGCTGCGCGTGACCGTGCTGGCCACGGGGCTGTCGCGTGCCAAGGCCGCCGCCAAGGCCGCGCCCACGCTGACCGTGCTGCGCACCGGCACCGATGCCGCGCCCCTGAGCATGGGCGCCGCGCTGGGCGCCGCCGGGGTGGACAGCAGCCAGATCCCGGCGATCTGGCGCAATCCGCGCGGCAACGCGCCGTCCGCCCATGTCAACGCCCTGATGCAGGGCGGCATGGAGGAGATGGAAATCCCCGCCTTCCTGCGCAAGCAGGCGGACTGAGGCGGTCTCGCGGACGAGTCCGGCGTCCGCGAACCAGAATCTCCGTCGCCACGCCTCGCGTGGCGCGCCGGCAGGGCCCGTCCCCGTGGCCCTGCCGGCGCGTCGCCGTCGCCGCGGCGTCCGCGGCAGCGAGGCATGCCGTTGCGAATGCGATTACAATAAATATTGACAATAAGAAAGTTCGCCTCGATTGAAAAAACCAGATTCCAGAGACCCGTCGATGCTTGCGCAGCGCTCGATCCGTTCCGCCACTCGTGCCGTCGGCGTCGGGCTTCACAGCAGCGAGCGCGTCGAACTCAGCCTGCTGCCCGCGCCCCCCGACAGCGGCATCGTCGTGCGCCGCGTGGATCTGCCGCAGCCGGTGAGCATCCCGCTGAGCCCGCGGGCGGTGGTCGACACCCGCATGGCCACCACGCTGGGCGCGGATGGCGTCAAGGTGCACACCGTCGAGCACCTGCTGTCGGCCTGCTGCGGCCTGGGCGTGGACAATCTGGTGATCGAGGTCGACGCGGAGGAAATCCCCATCCTCGACGGATCGGCCTCCTCCTTCGTCTACCTGCTGCAGTCGGCCGGGCTGCAGGATCAGGACCGGCCGCGGCGCTTCGTGCGCGTGCGCAAGCCGGTGGAAGTGCGCGTGCAGGAACGCGACGGCGAGAAATGGGCGCGCCTGGAGCCGCATGACGGATTCCGGCTGGACTTCGCCATCGAGTTCGGGCATCCGGCCATCGACCGCACCGCGCAGGACTTCCGTTTCGAATTCTCGATGCCCGAGTACGTGCGGGAAATCGCCCGCGCGCGCACCTTCGGCTTCATGCGCGACGTCGACGCCCTGCGCGAGATCGGCCTGGCCCAGGGCGGAAGCCTGGAAAACGCGATCGTCATGGACGAGTCGCGCATTCTCAACCAGGGCGGACTGCGCTTCGACGCCGAATTCGTCAAGCACAAGATGCTCGACGCCATCGGCGACCTGTACGTGATCGGGCATCCCATCCTGGGCGCCTACAGCGCCTACCGCAGCGGGCACGCGCTCAACAACGCCCTGCTGCGCGCCCTCGGCAACGACCCCGAGGCCTTCGAGATGGTCGTGTTCGACGACGAGTCCGAGGCCCCCGCGGGTTTTCGCGCCTCGGTGCGCAGCCTGCTGTACTGATCCGGCTCCGCGCCTCGGCTCAGAGCCGTTCGCGCAGCGCGCGCAGGCGCTCGCGCACGTCGGCTGGCGCGGTGCTGGGCTGGGCCACCGGCCCGGCCCGGCCGGCACCCCCCTGGCCCTGGGGCATCACCACGCGCACCTGGATGCGCGCGAGGACCCAGCCGGCCTGTTGCAGACGGCGCAGCAGCAGCGGAACGTGCAGCTTGAGCTTGGCCGCCACGGCAGGAGAGCTGGCGCTGAGGGTCCAGCTGCCTTCGGCGAAGCGCCCCGGCTGCACCCCGCCGGCCAGGTCCGGCCCCAGCGCGCGCGCCAGCTCCTCGCCCATGCGGCGGGAATCCAGCGCCTGTTGCTGCAGGCTCAGCAGCAGCGGCGAGCGCTGCATCCATTGGTGCAGCGTGGCGCTGCGGCCGGGGCCGCCGCCGGCGGCGCGGCGGCTCGGGCCCGGCCCCCTGGCGGAGGTCCTGGCGGGGGTGGGTTCGGTGGCCATTTGCCCCGTATTGTCGCGCGAGCGGCCGTGGCGACGGACATCCGGCGCTGGCGACTAGAATGGCCGTTTTGCGTCCAGGCCGTAGGGGTCCCAGCCCCTGGCGCGAGGCGGTAGCCGCCCTGCGTGGCCGCCCATGCCCAGATCCATGCCCGCCTCCTTCCTGACCCGCCTGTTCGGCAGCCGCAACGAACGCCTGCTGCGCCAGTACCGGCGCAACGTGCAGCGCATCAATGCGCTGGAGCCGCAATTCGAGAAGCTCAGCGACGAGCAGTTGCGCGCCAAGACGGTCGAGTTCCGCGAGCGCGTCGCCGCCGGCACCAGCCTGGACGACATCCTGTGCGAGGCCTTCGCCGTGGTGCGCGAGGGCGGCAAGCGCGCGCTGAAGATGCGCCACTTCGACGTGCAGCTCATCGGCGGCATGGCCCTGCACGCCGGCAAGATCGCCGAGATGCGCACCGGCGAGGGCAAGACCCTGGTCGGAACGCTGGCGGTCTACCTGAATGCCCTGTCCGGCAAGGGCGTGCACGTGGTGACGGTCAACGACTACCTGGCGCAGCGCGACGCCGAGTGGATGGGGCGCCTGTACCGCTTCCTCGGGCTGAGCGTGGGCATCAATCTGCCCAACCAGTCGCGCGAGGACAAGCAGGCCGCCTACGCGGCCGACGTGACCTACGGCACGAACAACGAATACGGCTTCGACTACCTGCGTGACAACATGGTGTTCGAGCCGGCCGAGCGCGTGCAGCGCGGGCTGAACTACGCGCTGATCGACGAGGTCGACTCGATTCTCATCGACGAGGCGCGCACGCCGCTGATCATCTCCGGCCAGGCCGAGGACAACACCGAGCTGTACCTCAAGCTCGATGGCGTGGTGCCGCTGCTGGACCGCCAGATCGGCGAGGAGGACCCGGTGACCGGCCAGGGCGTGGAAAAGCCCGGCGACTTCACCGTGGACGAAAAGAGCCACCAGGTCTACCTCACCGAGTCGGGGCACGAGAAGGCCGAGGACATCCTCACCCGCATGGGCCTGATCCCCCCGGGAAGCACCCTGTACGACGCGGCCAACATCGCGCTGGTGCATCACCTGTACGCGGCGCTGCGCGCCCACCACCTGTACCACCGCGACCAGCACTACGTGGTGCAGAACGGCGAGGTGGTGATCGTCGACGAGTTCACCGGGCGCATCATGGCCGGGCGGCGCTGGTCCGACGGCCTGCACCAGGCGGTGGAGGCCAAGGAAGGCGTGGCGGTGCAGAGCGAGAACCAGACCCTGGCCTCGATCACCTTCCAGAACTACTTCCGCATGTACGCCAAGCTGGCGGGCATGACCGGCACGGCCGACACCGAGGCCTATGAATTCCAGGAGATCTACAACCTGGAGACCGTGGTCATCCCGACCAACCGCCCGAGCCAGCGCAAGGACCACCAGGACAAGGTCTACAAGAGCGCCGCCGAGCGGGACCGCGCGGTGGTCGAGGACATCAAGGACTGCCACTCCCGCGGCCAGCCGGTGCTGGTGGGCACCGGCTCGATCGAGGCCAGCGAACACCTGTCCCAGCTGCTGAGCCGCGAGAAGCTGGAGCACCAGGTGCTCAACGCCAAGCAGCATGCCCGCGAGGCCGAGATCGTCGCGCAGGCCGGGCGCCCGGGCATGATCACCATCGCCACCAACATGGCCGGTCGGGGCACCGACATCGTGCTGGGGGGCAATGTCGAGAAGCAGTGCGAGTTCATCGCCGCCGACGAGGGTCTGGACGAGCAGGACAAGCAGCGCCGCGTCACCGCGCTGCGCTCCGAGTGGCAATCGCTGCACGACCATGCGATCACGCAGGGCGGCCTGCACATCGTGGGCACCGAGCGCAGCGAGTCGCGCCGCGTGGACAACCAGCTGCGCGGGCGTTCGGGCCGCCAGGGCGACCCCGGCTCCTCGCGCTTTTACCTGTCGCTGGACGACCCGCTGATGCGCATTTTCGCGGGGGATCGCGTGCGCTCCATCATGGATCGCCTGAAGATGCCCGAGGGCGAGGCGATCGAGGCCGGCATGGTGACGCGCGCGATCGAGTCGGCCCAGCGCAAGGTCGAGGCGCGCAACTTCGACATCCGCAAGCAGCTGCTCGAGTACGACGACGTCGCCAACGAGCAGCGCAAGATCCTGTACCAGCAGCGCAACGCCATCCTGGACAGCCAGGAGGTCGCCGAGCAGGTCGCCGATCTGCGCCGGGGCAGCGTGGCCGACCTGGTCCACACCTACGTGCCCGAGCAGAGCATGGAGGAGCAGTGGGACGTGCCCGCGCTGGAGCGTGCGCTGCGCGAGGAACTGCAGGTCGAGGTGGAGCTCAAGGCCTGGATCGAGGCCGACCAGACGGTGACCGACGAGCAGGTGCTGGAGCGCGTGCTGCACGAGGTGGACGCGCGGTACCAGGCCAAGGTGGATCTGGTGGGCGCGGCGAATTTCGCCGGCTTCGAGCGCATGGTGCTGCTGCAGTCGCTGGACCAGCACTGGCGCGAGCACCTGGCGGCGCTGGACTACCTGCGCCAGGGGATCCACCTGCGCGGCTATGCCCAGAAGCAGCCCAAGCAGGAATACAAGCGCGAGGCCTTCGAGCTGTTCGGGCAGATGCTCGACGCGGTGAAGAACGAGGTCACGCGCACCTTGATGACCGTGCAGGTGCAGACCCAGGAGCAGGCGCAGAGCGCCGCCGAGAGCATCGAGCAGCGTGCGCAGAGCCTGCACAACCTGGCCTATCAGCACCCCGAGGCCCTGGGCGGCATGCTCGCCGCCGACGAGGGCGACGCGCAGGCCCAGGCCGAGGCGGCGATCGCCGCGGCGGCCGCGCCCGGGGTGCAGCAGGTGGTCAACGCCCTGCCCAAGGTGGGACGCAACGATCCCTGTCCCTGCGGAAGCGGCAAGAAGTACAAGCAATGCCACGGCAGGCTGTCCTGAGCGCATCGATCATCCGGATTTCCAGGGAGGTACGGCCATGGCCGTGAATCTGCAGGCACCCGACCCGGCCGCGCTGCACGCGGTGGCCGGAGTGCGCATCGGCGTGGCCGAGGCCGGCATCCGCAAGGCCGGACGGCGCGACCTGACCCTGCTGGTCTTCGAGGCCGGCACCCGCGCGGCCGGGGTGTTCACGCGCAACCGTTTCTGTGCCGCTCCGGTGCAGGTCTGCCGCGAGCACCTGGGTGAGTCGCGCTGCGCCGAGGTGCGCGCCCTGGTGGTCAACACGGGCTGCGCCAACGCGGGCACCGGCGCCCAGGGCCTGGCCGACGCGCGCGCCAGCTGCGAGGCGGTGGCGCAGTTGCTGGGGGTTCCGGCTCGGCAGGTGCTGCCTTTTTCCACCGGGGTGATCCTCGAGCCGCTGCCGCTGCAGCGCCTGCGCGACGGCCTGCCGCGGGCGCTGGCCGACCTGCGCGAGCGGGCCTGGGCCGATGCGGCGGCGGCCATCATGACCACCGACACGGTGCCCAAGGCGGCCAGCGAGCGCCTGGTGATCGACGGGGTGGCGGTGCACGTCACCGGCATCGCCAAGGGGGCGGGCATGATCCGCCCCGACATGGCGACCATGCTGGGCTTCATCGCCACCGACGCGGCCGTGGCGCCGGCGCTGCTGGCGCAACTGGTGCGCGAGGTGGCCGACGGTTCCTTCAATTGCGTCACGGTGGATGGGGACACCTCCACCAACGATTCCCTCGTGCTGGCGGCCACCGGCGCCGCGGGGCTGCCGGAGATCTCCGACGCCGCCTCGCCACAGGCACGCGCGCTGGGGGCCGCGCTGCTGCGCGTGGCCCGGAGCCTGGCACAGGCCATCGTGCGCGACGGCGAGGGGGCGACCAAGTTCATCACCATCGAGGTGCAGGGCGCGCGCAGCGTGCACGAGGCTCGCCGCGTGGGCTACGCCGTGGCGCATTCCCCGCTGGTCAAGACGGCCTTTTTCGCCAGCGACCCCAACCTGGGGCGTATTCTCGCGGCGGTGGGCTATGCCGGGGTCGAGGACCTGGACGTCGACGGCGTGGAGCTGTACCTCGACGACGTGCACGTGGCCACTCGCGGCGGGCGCCATCCGGACTACCGCGAGGCCGACGGCCAGCGCGTGATGGCCAAGCCCGAGATCCTGGTGCGCATCCTGCTGGGTCGTGGGGAGCAGGCCGCCACGCTGTGGACCTGCGACCTGTCGCACGACTACGTGTCGATCAACGCCGACTACCGGAGCTG
This sequence comes from Pseudomonadota bacterium, assembly GCA_021808525.1. GTDB lineage: Bacteria > Pseudomonadota > Gammaproteobacteria > Burkholderiales > Burkholderiaceae_C > Thiomonas_A. The sequence continues at coordinate 4,806 of JAKBBK010000020.1, read as the reverse complement.
AGCATGGCGCGCAAAGCTGTGGCGCCGGCGCTGCCCGCCGCGGCCCCGGCCGCGGACCCGATGGCCCGGCTGGCCGGCCTGCTGGACCAGGCCGAGCGCGTGCTGAGCCGCCTGGAACACACCCTTGCCCCCGGCGTCGCGGCGCCCGACTGGAGCGCGGCCAGCGCCTTTCGCTGGCGGCGTCGCGGCTCGCAGGCCTGGCTGCAGCCGGTCCCGCATCCGGCGGTGATGCGTTTCTCCGACCTGCAGGGCATCGACGAGCAGAAGGCCCGGCTGGAACGCAACACCCGCCAGTTCGTGGCCGGGCGCCCCGCCAACAACGTGCTGCTGACCGGCGCGCGCGGCACGGGCAAGAGCTCGCTGGTGAAGGCCTGCCTGCATGCCTTCGCACCCAGGGGCCTGCGCCTGATCGAGATGGACAAGGCCGACCTCGTCGACCTGCCGGAACTGGTCGACATGGTGCGGGGCCGCCCGGAGCGCTTCATCGTGTTCTCCGACGACCTGTCCTTCGACCAGGGAGAACCCGGCTACAAGGCGCTGAAGTCGGTGCTGGACGGTTCGGTGGCGGGCACCGCCGAGAACCTGCTGATCTACGCCACCTCCAACCGGCGCCACCTGCTGCCCGAGTACATGCACGAGAACCTGGAGGCCACCCACAGCGACAGCGGCGAGGTGCACCCCGGGGAGGGCACGGAAGAGAAGGTCTCGCTGTCGGATCGTTTCGGGCTGTGGCTGAGCTTCTATCCCTTCGACCAGGAGCATTACCTGCGCATCGCCGAGCACTGGCTGCAGGTGTTCGGGCTGAGCGAGCAGCAGGCGAGGGCCGCGCAGGCCGAAGCCTTGCTGTGGGCGCTGGAACGCGGTTCGCGCTCCGGGCGCATCGCCTGGCAATTCGCGCGCGACTTCTGCGGGCGGCGCCGGAAGTGAAGCCCGTGCAGGACCTGGGCGACGCCGCGGTCGAGCGCACGCCGGTGCCCGTGGCCGTGGGCGTGCTGCTGCTGGCGGACGGGCGCTTCCTGCTGGGCAGCCGGCCCGAGGGCAAGCCCTGGGCGGGCTACTGGGAATTTCCCGGAGGCAAGATCGAACCGGGCGAGACCCTGGTGCAGGCGCTGCGTCGGGAGTTGCGCGAGGAACTGGCCATCGAGATCGAGGATGGCGAGTTCTGGAAGTCCTGCATCATCGACTATCCCCATGCGCGCGTGGACCTGCGCTTTTGCAAGGTGCGGCGCTGGAGCGGACAGCCGCGGCCTTGCGAGGGCCAGCAACTGGCCTGGCAGGAACTGCCCGTGCAGGTGGGGCCGGTGCTTCCGGGCACGATTCCCGTGCTGCGCTGGCTGGCCGAGGAACGCGGCCACGCCGGGCCTACCCACCGGGAATGAGCCCGGCCCGGGGTCGCGGCCCGCCGGGCCACGGTCCCGTCAATGCCGCGGGGAGTCCTGGCGCGGGGCCTGGGCCTCGGGGATGTCGTCGTCGGCCTCGGTGGGCTTGACGGCCATGCGGTAGCTCTCGCTCGACCAGGCGCCGAGGTCGCCGTTCCTGCAGCGCTCGGAACAGAAGGGTCGCCAGGGATTGTCCGGGCCGTAGGGCGTGGGCGTGCCGCAGCCCGGGCAGGGCACGATGCGCGCGCCGGGGCGGGGGGAATTCACGGACATAGCGACAGCTCGAAGTGCACGTCGTTGTCGGCGGGCTTGAGTTTCCAGTCCGAATCCGGGCGCATGAAGCGCACCGAGATCATCAGACGATGCCCGGTGATCTCCGGAATCACGCCCAGGGTGCCGTCCACGCGCAGGCGCAGCAACTGGTAGCTGCGTCCGCCCAGGTTCTGCTGGTAGCTGCCGGTCTGGGCCACGCTCTTGTGGGGCACGCCGCCGTCGCGCAGCATGCGCAGCAGCACCTCCACGGCCATGGACATGGGGTTGAACACCTCCATCCAGCGCATCAGGTCCTCGCGGCGCTGTTCCTCCGGCAGGTGCTGCCAGGCGTAATAGGCCGGAAGGTCGAATTCGCAGGTGCCCCCCGGAATGCCCGCGCGGCTGCGGATGGACATGAGCCATTCGTTGTCCAGCAGGCTCTGCCCCGGCTTGCCCAGTTGCTGGCTCAGGCGCTGGAAGGAGGCGTCGATCTCGGCCAGCACTTCCTCCAGGGTGATCTCGGACACCGCCGGATTGCCACGGTAGCCCAGGTATTGCTGGCGCTGGCGTTCCAGGTCCTTGAGGATGTCGCTCTTGAGGTCCTGGCGCGAGGTGACGTCCATGATCTCGAACATGGACAGCAGCGCGTGGTGATGGTCGAAGGGATGGCCCCGTTGCATCAGGAAGGCATTTCGACGCAGCAGGTATTCGAGCCTGAGCAGGGTGCGAACACGCTCGTTCAGCGGATATTCGTACAGGATCACGGGCCGGGACGAGTTGGGGCCCGGCGGGCGGCCGGGCGGGGTGCGGCGAAAGCAGCTGTGAGGATAGCGGCGATTGGCGCCACCGTGGCGCCCTTCTCGGGTGGGGTCGGCGAGCCTCGGCGCCCCGGCGCACGCGGCCCGGGACGGCCCGGGGCAGCCCGTCGCGCGCCATTGTCACGCATGTGTCGCGGGAATTCAAATGTCGCGTGCCTGGCCCAGCATGCGGCGATGCAGTTCCAGCGCCTGGCGTCGCAGTGCGTCGAGGTCCCCCGAGTTGTCGATCACCTCGTCGGCCGCGGCCAGGCGCTGCTCGCGCGTGGCCTGTGCCCGCAGGATGCTGCGCACCTGAGCGGCCTCGAGCCCGGAGCGTCGCATGACCCGGCTGACTTGCAGTTCGGGCGCGCAATCCACCACCACGATGCGCTCCACCCGATCGCGCCAGCGCGCCAGGGACTCCACCAGCAGGGGCACCACGAGCACGACGTAGGGCCCCGGCAGCGTCCGCGCCAGCGCCCGCAGGCGCGCACCGATCAGGGGGTGAAGAATCGCTTCCAGGCGCGCGCGTTGCGCGGGGTCGGCGAAGGCCAGCTCGCGCATGCGCGAACGGTCGAGCGCGCCCTCGGCGGTGATCACCGCCTCGCCGAAGGCCGCGCGGATGGCCGCGATGGCCTCGCCGCCGCTGGCCGTGAGTTCGTGGGCGACGGCGTCGGCGTCGATCACCGCGGCTCCCCACTCGCGCAGCATGTCCGCCACGGCGGACTTGCCCGAGCCGATGCCGCCGGTCAGGCCGATGCAGGGGCGCCGCTCGGGCACCGCCCGCGCCCGCGCATCAGACACCGCCCAGCACCCAGCCGACCAGGCGCTGCGGTCCGAGGAACAGGGCCAGCAGCCCGGCGGCCGCCAGGAAGGGACCGAAGGGCATCGGGCGGCCGCGTTGCAAGGCCCCGCTGGCCTGGAGGGCCAGGCCGATCACGGCACCGCAGATGGCCGACAGCAGGATGATGGGCAGCAGGGCCAGCGGGCCGAACCAGGCTCCCAGCAAGGCGAACAGCTTGAAATCCCCGAAGCCCATGCCTTCCTTGCCGGTGAGCAGCCGGAAGCCCTGGTACACGCACCACAGGCTGCCGTAGCCGATGGCCGCGCCGGCCACGGCCTGTGGCAGGAAGCGCGGGTCCAGCCAGGCGTGCAGCAGCAGCCCGAGCCACAACAGGGGCAGGGTGATGCCGTCGGGAAGCAGCGTGGTGTCGAAATCGATCAGCGCCAGCGCCAGCAGGCCCCAGGCCAGCACCACGGTGCCGGCGCTCCACGCCGACACGCCCTGCTGGGCCACCAGCGCCGCGGCCAGCAGGGCTCCGGCGATTTCCACCAGCGGGTAGCGCAGGGAGATGCGCGTGCCGCAGGCCGAGCAGCGTCCGCGCAGCAGCAGCCAGCTGAGCACCGGGATGTTTTCCCACCAGGCGATGGCGTGGCCGCAGGCGCCACAGCGCGAACGCGGGCGCACCAGGTCGAAGGCCTCGGACTCCTCGGGCGGCAACTCCAGCGTGGCGCGCGCCTCGTCGCGCCAGCCGCGCTCGAGCATGACCGGCAGGCGCAGGATCAGCACGTTCAGGAAGGAGCCGACCAGCAGCCCCAGCAGCGCCGCGACGAATACGGCGAAGCCCGCGCTCACCCCACCACCTTGCCGAGGTTGAAGATCGGCAGGTACATGGCGATCACCAGGCCGCCGATCAGGATGCCCAGCACGACGATGATGATCGGCTCGAGCAGGCTGGACAGGGCCTTGACCAGCTCGTCGACTTCCGCCTCGTAGATGTCGGCGACCTTGCCGAGCATCGAGTCCAGCGAGCCCGACTCCTCGCCGATCGAGGCCATCTGCAGCACCAGCGGCGGGAATACGCGGCTGTTCTGCATCGACAGGGTCAGGCTGGTGCCGGTGGACACCTCCTGCTGGATTTTCTCGGTGGCGCGCTGGTAGACGATGTTGCCCGAGGCTCCGGCCACCGAGTCCAGCGCCTCCACCAGCGGCACGCCGGCGCCGAACATGGTCGACAGGGTGCGCGTCCAGCGCGCCAGCGCCCCCTTGACCACCAGCTGGCCGAACACCGGCATGCGCAGCAGCGCGCGGTCGGCCAGTTCCTGCACGCGCTCGGAGCGCTTCCAGGCCTGGAAGCCGAAATAGCCCCCCAGCACCAGCACGGCCGCCATCACGTACCAGTAATGCACGAAGAAATTCGACATCGCGATGACGATCAGGGTCGGCCCCGGGAGCTGGGCGCCGAACTGGGAGAACACGTCCTTGAAGGTCGGCACGACGAACAGCATGATGATGGTGACCACGATCATGGCCACGATCATCACCGCGATCGGGTAGGTCAGGGCGGACTTGATCTTGCTCTTGATCGCCAGGGTCT
>JAKBBK010000084.1 GCA_021808525.1 Pseudomonadota bacterium | reverse complement strand
AAGCCCTGGATTTCGCTGGTGGGTCGTGCGTGACTCGAACACGCGACCAACGGATTAAAAGTCCGCTGCTCTACCGACTGAGCTAACGACCCGGACCGAAACACTCAATCATAACAAAGTGCGTCGAGCTTCCCGGAGGCGCCGCGTGTGTCCTTGTTGTGCGCGCGCCGCAGGGCCACGGATTCCACCGCGAAGCCCGCGGCGGCCATGCCGAAGCTGGCGGTGACCATGACGCTGGAGCCGTAGCCGGCGCAGTTCAGGCCCGAGCCGGGGTCCTCGGGCGCGGCGCAGGCTGGCTGCAGCAGCGCGGCGCGGGGCTCGTCGGAGCACACGCAGGGCAGGCCGATCAGGCCCTGGCGGGCGGCGGCATGCTCGCGGCGCATGCGGTAGCGCAGCTTGGCCAGCAGGGGATCGCCGCGCACGTCGGCCAGGTCCATCACGCGCACATGCTGGGCCAGGCGCTTGCCGCCGGCGGCTCCCGAGATGATCAGGGGCGTGCCCGAGCGCAGGGCCTGGGCGGCCAGCGCGGCCTTGGCGCGCACCTGGTCGCAGCAGTCCAGCAGCACGTCGGTGTGCGCCGGCAGCAGTTCGGCGAGGTTTTCCGCGCTGAGGAATTCCTCGACCTCGTGCACCACGCAATCGGGGTTGATGTCGCGCAGGCGGCGACTCAGCGCGCGCACCTTGGCCTCGCCCAGGGTCGAGTCCAGGGCCTGGGCCTGGCGGTTGATATTGGATTCGGCCACGTGGTCGAGGTCGATGAGCGTGAGCTCGCCCACGCCGCTGCGCGCCAGGGCCTCGGCGGCCCAGGAGCCCACGCCGCCGACCCCCACGACCACCATGTGCGCGCCACGCAGGCGCTCCAGCGCGGCGTCGCCGTACAGGCGGGCGATGCCGCCGAAGCGACGCTGGGGATCGGGGGTGTCGGCGCCTTGCACGCTCAGGCCTGCCGCTCCAGGCGCCAGGCCTGGTATTTCACGCCGATCACGCCGCCGGCGATGATCGAGCCCAGCGCCAGCCAGCTGGTGGGCGACAGCGTGGAGACGCCGGTGATGCCCTGGCCCACGGTGCAGCCCATGGCGGTGACCCCGCCGATGCCCATGAGCAGGCCGCCGACGATGTGGTTGGCCGTGTCCTCCAGCCCCGACAGGCCTTCCCAGCGAAAGCGTCGCGTGGCCAGCGCATGCGCCGTCGAACCCAGGATCACCCCGAACACCGAGACGATGCCGATGGTCAGCACATTGCTGCTGTCGCTGTACAGAAGCAGCCAGTTCAGCGTGGCCGCCAGGGGGGAGACGAAGGTGAAGGATTCGGCGTGGTTGCCGGCGCTGCCCACGTAGGTGGCCTGCAGGGTGTCGGGGTCCTCGGCGACGAAGCCCAGGTGGGCCGAGACCCACCACAGCGCCACCACCAGCCCGCCGATGCCCAGGCCGCCCAGCAGCAGCCGGGCGTCGCGGCCTTCGCGCCGGGCCAGCGCCAGGGCGGCCAGCGCCAGGCCCCCGGCGTTGCCCAGCAGCAGCAGCCAGTCACGCGCGGGCCAGGCGGTGTGACGGGCCAGCAGGGAGGGCAGGTCCTGTCGCCCGGCCAGGTGCACGGCCACGGGGTCCAGCAGGTGGGCCCGGGGCAGGGCGGTGATGCCGCGCAGCGTGGCATAGGCCCCCACGGCCAGCATGGTGAACACCACCAGCGCCTTGAGACTGCCGCTGCCCAGGCGCACCAGGGTCTTGCTGCCGCAGCCCGAGGCCAGCACCATGCCCACGCCGAACAGCAGGCCGCCGACCAGCGCCGACAGCCAGCTCAGGCTGGGCCCGGTGTAGATGCTGGCCGACAGGTCGATCTGTCCGGTGGCGGCCAGCCAGGTGGTGCCGAGCAGGGCGGTGGCGATGGCCAGCGTCCACATGCGCATGCGCGTCCAGTCGCCGAAGTTGACGATGTCGGCCACCGAACCCATGGAGCAGAACTGGGTGCGGTGCATGATCGCGCCGAACAGCAGGCTGAGCCCGAAGGTGCTGGCCAGCACCAGGTGGTTCAGGCCGCTCAGGGAAGTCGAAGGATCCGTGGGCATGGGCGATGCGCGGCGCTGGCCGCTTGCTCAGGGGCGATAGCGCGTGGGATCGGGCACGCCGGCGGCCTCGAAACCGGCGGCGCGGATGCGGCAGGAGTCGCAACGCCCGCAGGCGCGGCCCTGCTCGTCGGCCTGGTAGCAGCTGACGGTGAGCGAGAAGTCCACGCCCAGGCGCAGGCCCTCGCGGATGATCTCGGCCTTGCGCAGCTCGATGATCGGCGCGTGCACGCGCATGGGCCGTCCCTCCACCCCGGCGCGCGTGGCCAGGTTGGCCAGGCGCTCGAAGGCTTCCACGTAGGCGGGGCGGCAGTCGGGGTAGCCGGAGTAGTCGACGGCATTGGCGCCGTAGAACAGGTCGTGCCCGCCCAGCGCCTCGGCCCAGGACAGGGCCAGCGAGAGCATGACGGTGTTGCGCGCGGGCACGTAGGTGCTGGGAATGCCCTGGGAGCTCGCGTCCGTGGGTACCCGCATCGCGGTGTCGGTCAGGGAGGAGCCGCCGAAGCGGCCGAAGTCGACCTGCACGATCTCGTGACGCACGGCGCCCAGGGCCTGGGACACGCGGCGCGCGGCGTCGAGTTCGGCGCGGTGGCGCTGCCCGTAGTCCAGCGACAGCGCGTGGCAGGCGTAGCCGGCCTCGCGGGCCAGGGCCAGCACGGTGGCCGAGTCCAGGCCGCCGGACACCAGCACCACGGCCGGTGCGCCGTGCCGCGGGGCGCCGGGCAGCGCCGAGCCGGCCATTACTTCAGCTTCGCCAGCCGGTCGTGGGCGGCGGCGGCGGCTTCGGACTGCGGATAGTCCTTGATCAGGCGCTGCAGCGTGACACGCGCGGTCTTGAACTCGCGCAATTCAAGCTGGCAGTTGGCCAGGCCCAGCATGGCCTCGGGGACGCGCTGGGCATTGGGCTGCGACTGGATCAGGTCCTGGAAGGCGGCGGCCGCGTCGCGATAGCGCTGCTGGCCGAACAGCGAGTTGCCCAGCCAGTACTTCGCGTCGCCCTGGTAGGGGCTGGTCGGGTACTGGGCCACGAAGGCCTGGAACTGGGTGGTGGCGCTGGCGAACTGGCCGCCACGGAAGGTGCTCAGCGCCTGCTCGAAGGCGGCCTTCTCGGCCGGCTGCACGGTGTAGGTCTTGCCGCCGATCTGCACCTGCACCGGCTCCAGCGGGGCCAGGCGCTGGCTCAGCGCGCTCTGGCTGGCCTGCATCTTGGCCAGCGCGGTGTTGAGCTGCTGGGTGTTGGTGTCCTGCTGGCCGCGCAGCTGCGCGATCTCGCCCTGCAGCTGGGTGATCTGGTTGGACAGGTCGAGCAGGGAGTTGCGCAACTGCTTGACCTGCGATTGCTGGTCGGCCTGCAGCTGGGCCACTTCCTGGCGCAATTGCAGGATGGCGCGGCGGGCGTCGTTGTCGGCGAACAGGTCGGCGTGCGCGGCACCGGTCCAGGCCAGGCCGCCCAGGCCGAGGACCAGGGCGCCGGCGGCGCGGCGCAGGCGCGCGCCGGATGCGAAGGGCTTGAGCGTCATGGCAGGATCTCCGGGGCTGGATGCGGGCGATCAGGGCTGGTAGACGATGTCCACGCGGCGGTTTTCCGCGTAGTCCTGCGGGGTGTCGCCGGTGGCCTTGGGCTTTTCCTTGCCGAAGCTGATGGATTCCATCTGGTCCGGCTTCACGCCCAGCAGTTCCAGGCCCTGACGCACCGCGTCGGCGCGTTTCTGGCCCAGCGCCAGGTTGTACTCGCGGCTGCCGCGGGCGTCGGTGTTGCCCTGCAATTGCACATGGGCCGCGGGGTGCGAGGCCAGGTACTGGGCGTTGCCCTGCATCGTGGCCTGGTAGCGCGGGTCGACGGAATAGCTGTCGTAGGCGAAGTACACGCTTCGCCCGACGTCGGCCGTGGGGCCGGCGTTGGACCCGCCGGCGCCCTGGCCCTCGGCACCTCCGGTCTGCACCGCGGCCACCGAGCTCTGGCCGGCGCCCTGCGCGGAAGCGCCAGCCCCCAGCGCGCCCACCGGCGTGGCGGTCTGGGCCTGAACGGGGGCCTTGTGGTCGAGGCTGACGCCGGAGGCGCAGCCGCCGAGCACGACGGCGGCGGCCAGCGCGGCCAGCCAGGTGGAGGAGCGCATTAGGGTGGTCATGGATCTGCTTGGCAAGGGCTTGCGAAAGACGCAAGGGTACGCCAGGACGCGGCGCGCCCAGGCGCGGGGGAGTTCGGGGGGCGCCGCGGCGGCGCCCCGGGTTTCAGGCCGGCGTGGTCCACGGGCCCCAGGAGGGTTCGCGCACGTCCTCGCCGCGCGCCGCCAGCGTGGTGCGCACGCTGCCGTCCAGCGACACCGTGCGCAGCACCTGCGCGCCGCCTTCGTGGGCGGCGTAGACCAGGATCTGGCCGTTGGGCGCGAAACTGGGGTGGCCGTCGTCGGGGCCGTCGCCCAGCGCGCGGGTACCGCCGCTTTGCAGGTCCTGCAGCCAGAGCTGGTAGTCGTTGCCCTGGCGCGAGACGAAGGCCAGGGACTTGCCGTCCGGGCTGATGGCCGGGCTGACGTTGTAGCTGCCGGCGAACGTGATGCGCCGAATGTTCGAGCCATCGAGCCCGGCCTGGTAGATCTGGGGCGAGCCGTCGCGGTCGCTGACGAAATACAGGCTCTTGCCGTCGGGCGCGAACACCGGCTCGGTGGCGATGCTGCTGGCGCGGATCACCGGGCGCGCGGGCCCGCCGCTGGCCGGCACCGTGAAGATCTGCGAGGCGGCGCCGATGGTCAGCACCACGGCCAGGGTGCGACCGTCGGGAGAGAAGGCCGGGGCGCTGTTGCTGCCGCGGAAGTTGGCCACCGCGCGGCGCGCGCCCGTGCGTACGTTCTGCACGAACACCACGGGCTTGCCGGTCTCGAAGGACACGTAGGCCAGGTTGGCGCCGTCGGGAGCCCAGGCGGGTGACATCAGCGGCTCGCGGCTGCGCAAGGCGGCCAGCGGGTTGTAGCCGTCGCTGTCGGCCACCAGCAGGGTGAAGTTGTTGCGCCCGCTCTTGCCGACGAAGGCGATGCGCGTGGCGAACACGCCGCGCTGGCCGGTGAGCTTCTGGTAGATGAAGTCGGCGATGCGGTGCGCGGCCAGGCGCAGGTCGCCGGTGAGCACGTGCAGCGCCAGGCCGCCGAGGTCGCGCTGGCCCACCGCGTCCCACAGGCGGAAGCGGATCTGCCAGGTCTGCGGGCCGGCCGCTTGCACGCTGCCGCCGCTGGCCGCCTCGAGTTGCTCGGTGCGCCACTGCGCATAGGCGGGGGGGCCGGCGTCGCTCAGCGTGGGCGAGGAAGTCGCCGGCATCACGCGGAACTGGCCGCTGCGCATCAGGTCGGCGCGGATGATGTCGGCCAGGGGCTGCGGGCAGCCGGACTGCCCGGCGAAGGTGTCGATGAGCACGGGAATCTGGCGCGCGCCGATGCCGGAGACATCCACGCGGAATTGCGCGCGGGCCAGCAGGGGCTCGGCGGCCAGGCCGAGGGCCCCGGCGAGGCGCAGGCCGCGCGCCGCGGCGGGCAGGGCCGTACCGAGTACAAAGCGTCGTCGTTGCATGGGTTTCCTGGCAGGCTGGCAGCGGGGCAAAGGGCTGCAGCGCCGGATTCTAGGCCTTGGGCGCGGCCGCCGGTGCGGCTCGCGGCGGCCCGTCGCGCAACACCCATGCGCTGCGTTCGAGTTGGGGCAGGCGGGGATGGCTCAGGCCGTGCTCGGCGCGCACGACCTTGCCTTGCATGCGCTCCCGGACCCTGCGCAGGTTGTGGCTTTCCTGGGCGCGCGCGGCCTGGCGGTGCCAGAGGTGCAGCACTTCGGTGGCCCAGTAGCCGTCCACGCGGGCGCAGCCGTGGTGCTGCAGGCGCAGCACGAAGTCGGCGTCCTCATGGCCCCAGCCGTCGAAGCTTTCGTCGAAACCGTCGATGGCCTCGAAGTCGCTGCGCCACACGCCCATGTTGCAACTGCGGATGCCTTTCCAGCGGAACCCGGCCCGCGCCCGACGCAGCCCGCTCGGCCAGCGCAGGAACAGCCCCAGCCATTTGTTGCAGCCTCCGCGCAGGCGCTGGGCCAGCCACCAGTGCCAGGGCAGGGTCGCCAGTTCGAGCGGCTGGGTCAGCGCGCGCTCGGTGAGGCCTGGGGACAGCAGCACGCGGCTGCCGTTGAGCAGGCAGCCCGGGCGTGCCAGCGCGCGGTGGCGCGCCACGAAATGCGGGCGCGGCACGCAGTCGCCGTCGAGCAGCACGAGGTAGTCGCCGCGCGCCTGGCGCGCGCCCCAGTTGCGCGCGGCGGCCGCCGTGAAACCCACGTCGGCCTGCCAGGCGTGCACCAGGCGGTAGGGCAGGCGCGGCGCGAGTTCGCGCAGCGCCGCCACATGGTCCTCGCGCGAGCCGTCGTCGGCCACGATGACTTCGAATTCGCGGTCGCTCTGCAGCGCCAGCGCGCGCAGCACGGCCAGCAGCGCGTCGCTGCGGTTGTAGGTGACGACGATCAGGCTGATCAGCATGCCGGCTCGCGTTGCAGCAGCCACAGCTTGATGTAGCGGTAGTAGGCGCCGTGGGCGTTGGACAACGCCAGCACCAGGCCCAGGCGCCCGTCCAGGAAGCCGCGCTTGAGCACGTAGCCGCGCACGAAGGTCCAGGCGCCGTGGCCCAGCGCGCCCAGCACGCTGGTGCGGCGGCCGCGCGCATGCATGGCGCGCGCGCCGGCGCTGGAATAGGCGTCGAGCTTGGCCAGCACCTGGTGCATGTCGCGGAAGGAGTGGTGCAGCAAGGTGCTGCGCAGGCGCCCGCGGGCCCCGTCGACCAGCAGGCGCTCGTGCACCAGGTCGTCGCTGAAGCGGGCGCTGCCGCGGCGGAACAGGCGCAGCACGTCGTCGGGGTACCAGTCGCCGTGGCGCATGAACTGGCCGCAGTAGCTCGACACGCGGGGAATGGCGAAGGCCGCCGGCGCTCCCGGGGCGCGCACGGCCTGGCGGATCTCCCGCGCCAGCTCGGGGCTGACCCGCTCGTCGGCGTCGATGGACAGCACCCAGTCGCAGCCGGCCAGGCCGATGGCACGGTTCTTCTGGGGCCCGAAGCCGGGCCAGTCCGGGCTGATGTGCACGCGCGCGCCGGCCGCGCGGGCCAGCTCGGGCGTGGCGTCGCTGCTGCCGCTGTCGAGCACGACGATCTCGTCGCACCAGCTCAGCGATTCCAGGCAGGCGGGCAGGTTGGCCGCCTCGTCGCGGGTGATGATCACGGCCGACACCGTGGGGCCAGCGCTGGGGCGGTTGGGCATGGCGGACAACGGGCGCAGGGGCCTATGGTAGAAAGAGGGATTCGGATCCGAGGCGCATTCTCGCTCTTTCTCCATGTCTTCCCCTTCCCCCGGCGCGGCCTCGGCCGGTTCGAGCACCGACGGACTGGCCCTGCTGCGCCGGCTGTTCGGCGCCGACCCGCGCAATCGCGTGGCCGCGCTGCTCATCGTGGTGTGCGCGGCGATCGTCGCCGCCACCGAGCCGGCGCTGCCGGCGCTGATCAAGCATGTGCTCGACGTGGGCTTCACGCCGCGGCGGGATTTCTCGCTGTGGATGGTGCCGGCCGTGCTGCTGGGCCTGTTCTCGGTGCGCGGGCTGGCCTGGCTGGCCTCGCAGTTCCTGACCCAGTGGATGACCCAGAACGTCCTGGCCCGGGTTCGCACCCTGGTGTACGCGCAGATCCTGCACGCCGAGCTCGGGGCCTTGCGCAAGGAAAGCGCCAGCAGCCTGATCGGCGCCGCGGTGTACGAGGCGCAGCTGGCGCTGGGCATGATCTTCCCCGGCCTGCTCACTCTCACCCGCGACACCCTGACCCTGGTGGCGCTGTTCGGCTACCTGCTCTGGCTGAACTGGAGCCTGACCCTGATCACGCTGGCCATCCTGCTGCCGCTGATCGTGGCCATGCGGTTCATCAGCCGCCGCGCCAAGCGCCTGAACGCGCAGATGCAGCGCGCGGCCGAGACCACCTCCTACGCGCTGGAGGAGGGCATGCTGGCCGCCCCGGTGATCCGCGTGCACAACGCCCAGGATGGTTTCGCGGCGCGCTTCGACACGCTGAACCAGGGCCTGCGCCGCGTGACGGTCAAGGCCATGGTGTCGGGCTCGTCCACCACGCCGGTGTCGCAGTGGCTGTCGGCCCTGGCGGTGTCGCTGGTCATGGTGTACGCGCTGCACCAGAGCGACGTGGCCGGCTACCACAGCGTGGGCGGCTTCGTGTCCTTCATCACCTCCATGCTGATGACCCTGTCCCCGCTGCGCCGCGTGGCCGACATCGTGCAGCCGATGATGCGCGCGCTGAGTTCCCTGGAGCGCCTGCACGGCATCGTCGACGCCCCGCGCGAGGCCGACCCGGGGCGCCACGAGGTCGCGCGCGCGCGCGGCGAGCTGGCCTTCGAGCATGTGGGGGTGCGTCTGCCGGGGGTGGACCGCCCGGTGCTGGCCGAGGTGGAGCTTCGCGTGCGTGCCGGCGAGAGCCTGGCGCTGGTGGGCCCGTCGGGGGCCGGCAAGACCACGCTGATGCGTCTGGTGCCGCGCCTGCTGGAGCCCACCGAGGGCGTGCTGCGCCTCGATGGCGTCGCGTTGCGCGACTGGAGCCTGCGCAGCCTGCGCGAGCAGATCGCCCTGGTCAGCCAGGACGTGGTGCTGCTCAACGACAGCGTGGGGGTCAACGTCAGCTTCGGCGAGGCGGTGGACGAGGCGCGTGCCTGGGCGGCGCTGGAAGCCGCGGCCCTGGCGGAGTTCGTGCGCGAGCTGCCGGGAGGCCTGCGGGCGCCGGTGGGGCACAACGGTTCGCAGTTGTCGGGCGGCCAGCGCCAGCGCCTGTCCATCGCCCGCGCCCTGTACCGCGACGCACCGGTGCTGATCCTGGACGAGGCCACCAGCGCGCTGGACGCCGAGAGCGAGCGCCTGGTGCAGCAGGCGGTGGACCGGCTGATGGCCGGGCGCACCACCATTGTCATCGCCCACCGCCTGGCCACCATCGCGCACTGCGACCGCATCGCCGTGCTCGACCAGGGGCGCCTGGTGGAGCTCGGCACCCAGGCCGAGCTGCTGCAGCGAGGCGGGCTCTATGCCCAGTTGCACCGCATGCAGTTCGCCTCGGCCGCGCCAGGCGCGCTGCCCGAGGGAGCCTGAGTCCCTGAGTCCCCTCGCGGGGGCAGCCGGCCTGGAGTGGGTGCTTCAGGGCATGGGCGACATCCAGCGCGCGCTTTGCTGGCGCACCACCTCGGGCAGGTGGCGCTCGCGCGCGTGCAACTCGCGCAGCCATTGCGCGTCGTTGCCGCGCCCGCCCACGTCGGCCAGCAGTTCGCGCAGCGCGCCGTCGGCGCTGAGCTCGATGGCGTGGGGCTCCAGGCGCATGAGGGTGCGCAGGATGTCCTCGCGCAGCGTGCGGTGCTCGCGCGTGGCCGGGTCCACGAAATTGCCGTCGAAGCCGAAGCGGCAGGCCTGGAAGCGGTTGAAGGTGTAGACCAGGTAGTCGTCCTCGCTGGGCTCGAAGGGTCGCTCGGTCTGGATCCAGCGCCCCAGGGTCTGGATGTAGGCGGCCAGGCGCGCGGCCTTCAGGATGGTCAGCGGGGTGTCCATGACCCGCACCTCGATGGTGCCGTACTCGGGCTTGGGCCGGATGTCCCAGTAGAAGTCCTTCATGCTCTGCACCACCCCGGTGGCCATCATCTTGCCGAAGTACTTCTCGAAGTCCTGCCAGGTCAGCACGAAGGGGGCCCGCCCCGACAGCGGGAAGGCGAACACCGAGTTCAGGCGCGCCGAGTGAAAGCCGGTGTCCTCCCCCTGCACGAAGGGGCTGGAGGCGGTCAGGGCGATGAAGTGGGGAATGAAGCGCGAGATGCAATGCAGGGTGTACAGCGCGGTGTCGGCATCGGGGCAGCCCAGGTGCACGTGCTGGCCGAACACGGTGAACTGCTTGCTCAGGTAGCCGTACAGGTCCGACAGCTGCAGGAAGCGCGGCTTGTCGAAAATGCGCTGCTGCGCCCAGTGCTGGAAGGCGTGGGTGCCGCCGCCGGCCAGGCCCACGTCGAGCTTGCGCGCGGCCTCCACCAGCGCGTCGTGGATCTCGCCGAGCTGGGCCAGCGCATCGGCATAGCCGCTGCAGATGCCGGTGGACAGCTCGATCATGCTCTCGGTGATCTCGGGCGTGACGGCCCCCGGCAGCTTGCGCCCCTCGAGCAGGCGCAGCAGGTCCGGGGCGCAGGGCATGAGGTCGTAGTTGTGGCGGCTGACGATCTGCAGCTCCAGCTCGACGCCGATGCTCAGCGCATCCGAATGGGTGAAGGTTCCAAGACTCATGGGGTTCTCCGCGGCCCGGGTTC
>JAKBBK010000019.1 GCA_021808525.1 Pseudomonadota bacterium | reverse complement strand
AAATCGCCAACGTTGTGGCGGATATTCGCGCCAAAATGCAGGAGTACGGCATCAGCGTGAACGATCTGGGCTCCAGCGGCCGCGGTTCGCGCAGCAAGGGCATGACGGTGGCCGCCAAATACCGCCATCCGCGCACGGGCGAAACCTGGACCGGACGCGGGAAGATGCCCAAGTGGCTGCAGGCCGAGGTCAACACCGGCAAGCGCAAGGAAGACTTCCTGATCGTGTGAGCCCGGTCCCGCCGGCACGCACGTCGTGCCGGCCCCAACGCATGCGCACGGCGCCTGCCTCGAGGAGAGGCGGCGCCGTTTGCATTTTGTGGGATGCGCGCCACATTTGTCGCAAAACGTTACGCAACCCCTGCAAGCAGGGGAGGCGTCCTCTGAAACAGATGATTGATGGGCTCAACGATCGTCCGGAAGGTCGCCCAGGAAGGTCGTTTGGCGAATCCTGATAAGATTCATTACACCTTGTAACACTGCACATACCCCTTCTTGTCGCATATTCCTCGAAGAAATGCGCAAGAAGCCCCATGAAAGCCAAAGACGTTCTCAATTTGCCTAGGTGTTGCCCTTGGATGTCGGGGCTGGACGACACCTCCCTGCAGCGCCTCCAGCGCGATCTGCAGATTCAGACCTTCGAAGCCGGCAGCCTCGTGTGCCGACGCGCGGAGCCCACGCAGCAGTGGATCGGCGTATTCAGCGGCTTGCTGCTGCTCCGCGGCGAGGTCGAGCGGCCCGTCGGCGCCAACGCCGTGGCCCCTGGCGGCTGGGTCGGCGAGGACACCATCGCGGGCACCCAGGCCTGGTCCGAGGACCTGATCGCGCTGCGCAAAAGTCATATCGGCTTGCTTCCCGGCGACACCTATTTCTGGTTGCGCGAGCGCAGCCTGGGTTTCAACCACCTGTTGCTGGCCCGCCTGGAACAGCGCATGCGGCTGTGCCGCCAGCAGCTGCGTTCGGGCCGGCCCGGCAGCGCAGACGAGCGCGTGGCCCAGGCCCTGCTGATGTTGTTCGATCCGGTGCTGCATCCGGCGGTCGGCCACCTGCTGCGCATTACCCAGGAAGAGCTGGCCGACATCTGTCGCCTGTCGCGTCAGCGCGTCAATCAGGCCCTGCAGCGCCTCTCCTCGCTGGGTCAATTGCGTCTGCGTTACGGGGGAATCGAACTGGTCGAGCCGGAATCCATGCGGGTGTTCGCCGGGCGCCGCGAGCCGGAGCACGGCGAGCTGCGCGGCCTGGTTGCGGAAATGAACGGCAGGGCAGCCCTCGACGGCGCCTACTGAACGCCCCCGCCGACCGCTCCTGCCCGCCTGCCTGCGCGCGCCCGGGGATTGCACGAGCCGCGCGCCAGGGCGGGCAAGCCAAGCCCGGCGCCCCTAGAATGGGAAATCCCTGCCGCGGGCGCGCAAACCGTACCGTCCCGCGCGTGCAGGCGCAGCCCCTTCGCCGGCTGCCTGCTCCGGCCGCCGGGCCTGGGCGGCTCCGGCTCTCTTGCATGCCTGGATCCGAAACCCCTCCGCTGGTCGAATTCGACCACGTCGACTTTGCCTACGACGAACGCCCCGTGCTGGGCGGAATCGACCTGCGCGTGATGCGCGGCGAGGTCGTCGCGGTCATGGGAGCCTCCGGCGGCGGCAAGACGACCATGCTGCGCCTGATCGGCGGGCAGCTGCGCCCCAGCTCCGGCGAGGTGCGCTTCGATGGCGAGGCGGTGGCGGCGATGAATCATGCGCGTCTGTACTCCGCCCGGCGCCGCATGGGCATGCTGTTCCAGATGGGCGCCTTGTTCACCGATCAGACCGTGTTCGACAACGTGGCCTTCGCGCTGCGCGAACACACCCGGTTGCCGGAGGCCATGATCCGCGACCTCGTGCTGATGAAGCTGCACGCGGTGGGCCTGCGCGGGGCCCGTGACCTGTTCCCCTCGCAACTGTCCGGCGGCATGGCGCGCCGCGTGGCCATGGCCCGCGCGCTGGCGCTGGACCCGGCCCTGGTCATGTACGACGAGCCCTTCGCCGGGCTGGACCCCATCTCCCTGGGCATTTCCGCGCGCCTGATCCGCACCCTCAACGACGCGCTGGGACTGACCAGCATCATCGTGTCCCACGACGTGGATGAAACCTTCGCCATCGCCGACCGCGTGTTCATCCTCGGCAACGGACGCCTGCTGGCGCAAGGCACGCCGCAGGAGCTGCGCGCCAGCAACGACCCGCTGGTGCATCAGTTCGTGCGGGGCGAGCCCGATGGGCCCGTGCGTTTCCACTATCCCGCGCCCGAACTGCGCGAGGATTTCCTGGGTGCGGCAGCGGGGGGCGGGCGATGAACTTCCTGCTGGATCGCCTGGCCCGGCTGGGCTCGCGCACGCGGCACCTCCTGGCCGACCTGGGTTGGGGGCTGCGCCTGTTCCTGCGCCTGGCCGGGCTGCTGCCGGCGGCCCTGCGTCGATTTCGCCTGGTCACCCAGCAGGTCTATTTCCTGGGCAACGACTCCCTGCTGATCATCGCGGTCTCCGGGCTGTTCGTGGGTTTCGTGCTCGGCCTGCAGGGCTACTACACCCTGTCGCGCTACGGGGCCTCGAGTTCCCTGGGCATCGTCGTGGCCCTTTCGCTGGTGCGCGAGCTCGGGCCGGTGGTCACGGCGCTGCTGTTCGCGGGGCGCGCCGGCACCTCGCTGACCGCCGAGATCGGACTGATGCGCGCCGGAGAGCAGATCGCCGCGATGGAAATGATGGCCGTGGATCCGCTGGCTCGGGTGCTGGCGCCGCGCTATGCCGCGGGCATCATCGCCATGCCGCTGCTGGCCTCGGTGTTCAGCGCGGTGGGCATCCTGGGGGGGTACGTGGTGGGCGTGCTGCTCATCGGCGTCGACCCGGGCCAGTTCTGGGGCCAGATGCAGGCCGGGGTGGATGTGTTCAAGGACGTGGGCAACGGAGTGATCAAGAGCCTGGTGTTCGGCGTCGCCGTCACCTTCGTCGCGCTGTACCAGGGCTGGCGCGCCCAGCCGACGCCGGAGGGCGTGTCGCGGGCGACGACCCGCACCGTGGTGGTGGCCTCACTGGCGGTGCTGGGCCTGGATTTCATGTTGACCGCGCTGATGTTCAGTACCTGAACCCGTCGCGCTGAAGGAATCGAATCATGGAAAAGCGTTCCACCGACGTCTGGGTCGGACTGTTCGTGCTCATCGGCGCCGCGGCGCTGCTGTTCCTGGCGCTCAAGGCCGGCAATCTGCTGAGCCTGAATTTCGCCCCGACCATCGATGTGGTGGCGCGATTCGACAATATCGGCGGCCTGAAGGCGGATGCGCCCGTGAAAAGCGCCGGCGTCGTGGTCGGCCGTGTGGCCTCGATAGGCTTCGACAACCAGACCTTCCAGGCCGATGTGACCCTGGCGCTGGACAAGCGCTACGGATTCCCCGCCGACACCTCGGCGAAGATTCTCACCTCGGGCTTGCTCGGCGACCAGTACATCGGCCTGGACCCGGGTTCCTCGGAAAAGAATCTACGCAATGGCGACGTGATTCAAAACACGCAATCGGCTCTGGTGCTGGAGAATCTCATCGGGCGATTCCTTTACGACAAGGCCGCGAGCGGCGGCAAGTGACGCCAGCGCGCCCCGGCATGTACAGCAGGAGTATTCGTTGACCCATCGTTCCGATGCCCGCAGCATGCGCAGGCCGCGCGTGCCGGCAGCCTGGCTTGCCGGGCCGCTGGCCTGCCTGCTCCTGCTTGGCGGTTGCGCCACGCGCGATCCGCAGGACCCGCTGGAGCCCTACAACCGCGCGATGTTCGGCGTCAACCGGCAGGTCGACAAGATCGTGCTCAAGCCGGTGGCCATCGGCTATCGCAACGTCACGCCCAGGTTGATGCGCCGCGGCGTGACCAATTTCTTCGGCAACCTCGACGACGTCTGGTCCACCGGGAACGACTTCCTGCAGGGCCATGTCACCCTGGGTTTCAACGGCATCATGCGCGTGGGGGTCAACACCGTGTTCGGCCTGTTCGGGGTGCTGGACGTGGCCACGCCGATGGGCCTGTATCGCCATCCGAACGACTTCGGCCTGACCCTGGCGCGCTGGGGCCTGGGCTCCGGCCCCTATGTCGTGCTCCCGCTGCTCGGGCCCTCGGACCTGCGCGACGCCGCGGGTACCGTGGTGGGCATTTCGTACTCTCCGCTCAACTCGACCAGCAACAACTCGGGCGTGCGCTACTCCGAGGTTGCCCTGGATTTCATCAACACCCGGGCGAATCTGCTCAGCACCACCGCCTTGCTGGACCAGATCTCCCTGGATCCCTACGTGTTCACCCGTGACGCCTACATGCAGCAGCGCCGCTCGCGTGTGCGGGCCACGCGCGACACCGGCGTGCTGGCCACCGGACCGACCGACGACAGCGCCGAGGGCGGCGCCGGCAGCGAGGTCGAAGCGCCCACCGGGGGTGACGCGCCGGCAGCCGCGGCCAGCCAACCCGCCGGGCACTGAGGCCCGGGAAGCCACGATACCGCGGCGCCGCGCGCCGCAGAACGCAATGGAGCAGATCATGTTCAGCAAGTTTCGAGCTTTTTTCCTGCCTGTCCTGCTGGCTTTCATGGTGGGTGGCGTCGCGCATGCCGACGAGCTCGCGCCGCCCGTGCAGGTGGTGCGCAACCTGACCGAGTCGGTGATGGACTCCGTGCGCTCGGATCCCACCCTCAAGGCCGGCGATCAGGCCAAGATCGAGCAACTCGTGCAGACCAAGGTCCTGCCGTATCTGGACTTCCATCGCATGACCGCCTCGGCCGTCGGCCCGGCCTGGCGCCGCGCCACGCCCCAGCAACGCGAGGAGCTGCAGGAACAGTTCAAGCAGCTGCTCATCCACACCTACTCCGGAGCCATCGGACGCATCAAGAACCAGAAGGTCCAGTACCTGCCCCTGCGTGCCGCGCCCCATGCCACCAGCGTGGTCGTGCGTACCCGGGTGCTGGACAACGGCGAACAGATCCAGCTGGACTATCGCCTGCTGGAGCAAGGCAAGGACTGGAAGATCTCCGACGTGAACGTGATGGGCGTGTGGCTGGTCGACAACTACCGCGGGGTGTTCGCGCAGGAAATCAACGGCAAGGGAATCGACGGCCTGATCGGCGTGCTCAAGCAGCGCAACCAGGAGCTGGCGAAGGGCGGCCGGCAGGAGCCATGAGCACGCAGCCCGATGCCGACCATGCGCTCGCCGAGGAGGTGACGGTGCAGCACATCCCGGTGCTGCTGCAGGCGGCCCTGCAGGAGCTGTCGCCCCGTGCGCGGCCCTGGCGCATCGATGCCGGCGGCCTGCGGCGCTTCGATTCCTCCTGCCTGGCCCTGTTGATGGAACTGCGCCGTCGCGCCGGGGCCGGAGGCCTGGAATTGCTGCGCGCCCCCGAGCGCCTGCGCACCCTGGCCGAGGCCTACGGCGTGGGATTCGTGCTGGACGGCGGCGCAAGCGAGGCCCCAGCTTCGATCGGGGATCCGCGGCAGCAATGAATTCCCTGCATGGAGCCGCCCCCGCTGTGCGCCTGCAGGGGGTGGTCAAGCGTTACGGCGCGCGCAACGTGGTGGATGGCGTGAGCCTGGACATCGCGCAGGGCGAATTCTTCGCGCTGCTCGGCGCCAACGGGGCGGGCAAGACCACCCTGATCAGCATGCTCTCGGGGCTGGCGCGCCCCAGCGCCGGCAGCGTGCAGGTGCTGGGCCGCGATGTGACGCGCGAGCCCTACGTCACGCGCCGGCTGCTCGGCGTGGTGCCGCAGGAGCTGGTGTTCGATCCGTTTTTCACGGTGCGCGAGGCACTGCGCCTGCAGTCGGGCTATTTCGGCCTGCGGCGCAACGACGCCTGGATCGACGAGCTGCTGCAGCGCCTGGGGCTGGCCCAGCAGGCCGAGCAGAACATGCGCGCGCTGTCGGGCGGCATGAAGCGTCGCGTCATGGTGGCGCAGGCCCTCGTGCACAAGCCCCCGGTGATCGTGCTGGACGAGCCCACGGCGGGAGTCGACGTCGAGTTGCGCCAGAGCCTGTGGCAGTTCATCACCGACCTCAACCGGCAGGGCCATACGGTGCTGCTGACCACCCATTACCTGGAGGAGGCCGAGTCCTTGTGCAGCCGCATCGGCATGCTCAAGCTCGGTCGCCTGGTGGCGCTGGACGCCACGCATGCGCTGCTGGCGCGATTCGCTTCCACGCAGCTGCTGCTTCGCGCCGGCGGGCAGCCGCTGCCGCCGGCGCTGGCGCAGCGCGCTCGCGCGGTGGGCGCTCGCCATGCCTGGACCGTACGCGACGCCGCGGAGGTGGAGCGCATGCTGGGCGAGCTGCGCGCGGCGGGGTGCGAGATCGAGGAGCTCGAGGTGCGGCGCGCCGACCTCGAGGACGCTTTCCTGCAGATCATGGCCGGCCAGGCGGGGGCGGACGCATGAACGCACTGCGCACGCTGTTCGGCAAGGAGGTGCTGCGCTTCTGGAAAGTGTGGCTGCAGACGGTGGCCGCACCGGTCATCTCCAGTCTGCTCTATCTGGTGATCTTCTCCCATGCCATCGCCGGGCACCTGCTGGTCTACGGCAGCGTGCCCTACACCAGTTTCCTGATTCCGGGCCTGGCGATGATGAGCGTTCTGCAAAACGCATTCGCCAACAGTTCTTCGTCGTTGATCCAGTCCAAGATCACCGGCAACCTGGTGTTCGTGCTGTTGTCTCCGCTGCAGCCCTGGCAGCTGTTCCTGGGCTATGTGGGCGCCTCGGTGGTGCGCGGCCTGTTCGTCGGCTGCGGGCTCCTGCTGGCCACCGCCTGGTTCGTGCCGCTGCAATGGCACGATCCCCTGTGGTCGCTGCTGTTCATGGTGCTGGGTGCCTCCATGCTGGGTTCGCTGGGCATGGTGGCGGGCATCTGGGCGGAGAAATTCGACCAGATGGCGGCGTTCCAGAACTTCATCATCGTGCCGGCGACCTTCCTGTCGGGCGTGTTCTACTCCGTCACCACGCTGCCGCCCTTCTGGGTGGCGGTGTCTCGCCTGAACCCCTTCTTCTACCTGGTCGACGGCATGCGGTACGGCTTTTTCGGCGTCTCGGACGTCTCGCCGTGGACCTGCCTGGGGGCCGCGCTGCTGGGCAACCTGCTCTGTGCGGGCCTGGCCTGGGGCTGGGTCCGGCGCGGCTACAAGCTGCGCAACTGAACCTTCGAATCACCCTCCGGACGCTGGATTCGCGATGTCCCTGCCCACCCCCGAAGAATTGCGTGCGCTGATCGGCGCCAGCCTGGAATGCACCCACCTGGAGGTGCAGGGCGACGGCCAGCATTTTTTCGCCACCATCGTCAGCCCCCGTTTCAGCGGTCTCGGGCGCCTGGCGCGCCACCGCCTGGTCTACGCCGCGCTGGGCGACGGCATGCGCGAGCGGGTGCATGCCCTGTCCATGCGCACCCTGGCGCCGGGCGAGGCGCTGCCGGACTGAGCCCGCCGTGCCTGGCGCGGCGGCCAGCCGAAGGCCAGGCGCGCCGGTAGAATGCGGGGCTTTGCCGGGCCCGCGAGGGCCGCGCGCGCGGCAGGACCCGCGTGGCGCGGC
The DNA here is from genome assembly GCA_021808525.1 of Pseudomonadota bacterium. Taxonomy (GTDB): domain Bacteria; phylum Pseudomonadota; class Gammaproteobacteria; order Burkholderiales; family Burkholderiaceae_C; genus Thiomonas_A. The sequence goes on along the minus strand of JAKBBK010000019.1, from coordinate 36,931 downwards.
GCCTGAACCGCCGGGCATTCCCTCCACGATCGAGACGATGGACAAACTGCGCATTGACGGCGGCCAGCCCCTGCATGGGGAGGTCGGCGCCAGCGGCGCGAAAAACGCCGCGCTGCCCCTGATGGCGGCCAGCCTGCTCACCGCCCAGCCGGTGCTGCTGGAGCACGCGCCGGCGCTGATGGACGTGCACACCCTGGGTGAACTGCTGCGCTCGATGGGCGCGCAGGTCGAGCGCGACGGCGGCACGCTGAAGCTCCAGGCCGATCGCATCCTGGCCTGCGAGGCACCCTACGAGCGAGTCAAGACCATGCGCGCCTCGGTGCTGGTGCTGGGCCCGCTGCTGGCGCGTTTCGGGCACGCCAGGGTCAGCCTGCCCGGAGGCTGCGCCATCGGCGCGCGCCCGGTGGACCAGCATATCCGCGGCCTGCAGCAACTGGGCGCGCGGGTCGAGGTGGAGCATGGCTACATCGTGGCCAGCGTGCCCGGCGGGCGTCTGCGGGGCGCGCGCATCAGTACCGACATGGTCACGGTCACGGGCACCGAGAACCTGATGATGGCCGCCTGCCTGGCCGATGGCGAGACGGTGATCGAGAACGCCGCGCAGGAGCCCGAGGTGGTGGATCTCGCGGCCATGCTGCGAACCATGGGCGCCGACATCGAGGGCGCGGGCAGTTCGCGCCTGCGTATCCGCGGCGTGCCGGAGCTGGGCGGGGCGCGCCACCGCATCGTGGCCGACCGCATCGAGGTCGGTACCTTCCTGTGCGCGGCGGCCGCCACGCGAGGCGACGTCACGGTGCTCGACTGCGTGCCCCGGCACCTCGATGCCCTGCTCGACAAGCTGCGCGCCTCGGGCGCGCGGGTGGACTGCGGCCCCGACTGGGTGCGCCTGCGCGCCGATGCCCTGCCCGGCGCCCGCCCGGCCGCCGTGTCGGTGCGCACCAGCGAATACCCGGGATTCGCCACGGACATGCAGGCGCAGTTCATGGCCCTGAACTGCGTGGCCGAAGGCACCGCCACCGTGACGGAGACCATTTTCGAGAACCGGTTCATGCATGTGCAGGAACTGGTGCGTCTGGGCGCCCGCATCGCGGTGGAGGGCAATACCTGCGTGGTGCAGGGCGTGGAGCGCCTGTCGGGCGCCACCGTGATGGCCACCGACCTGCGTGCCTCCGCCGGGCTGGTGATCGCCGCGCTGGTGGCCGAGGGCAGCACCTGCATCGAGCGCATCTACCATCTGGATCGCGGCTACGAGGCCATCGAGCACAAGCTGGCCTCCCTAGGCGCACGCATCGAACGCCTGCGCTGAAGGCGCGCGCGCCGCCATCCCGTACCCCAACGCCCCGCCATGCTCACCCTCGCGCTGTCCAAGGGACGCATCTTCGACGACACCCTGCCGCTGCTGCGGCGCGCCGGGATCACCGTTTCCGAGGATCCGCAAAGCACCCGCAAGCTCATCCTGGGCACCAACCGCGCCGAGCTGCGCGTGGTGCTGGTGCGCGCCAGCGACGTGCCCACCTACGTGCGCTACGGTGGCGCCGACCTGGGCGTGGCCGGCCTGGACGTGCTGCTCGAGGCCGATGCCGCCGACGGCGGCGACGGCCTGTACCGCCCGGTGGACCTGGGCATCGCGCGCTGCCGCCTCAGCGTGGCCACGCCGCAAGGGTGGGACTACGCGGCCGCGGTGCGCCAGGGCGCGCGCATCCGCGTGGCCACCAAGTACCTGCACCTCGCGCGCGAACATTTCGCCGCCAAGGGCGTGCACGTGGACCTCGTCAAGCTCTACGGCTCCATGGAGCTGGCGCCGCTGACCGGCATGGCCGACGCGATCGTCGACCTCGTGTCCTCGGGCGGCACCCTCAAGGCGAACGGCCTGGTGGAGGTCGAGCGCATCATGGACATTTCCGCGCGCCTGATCGTCAACCAGGCCGCATTCAAGACCCAGGCAGCGGCGCTCAAGCCGCTGGTGGCCGCGCTGCGCGACGCCGCGCAGGCAGCGTCCGCCGTGCCCGCGGCCTGAACCACGCCCCGAGCCCGCACCATGTCCGAACCGACATCCTCCGACCTGGCGCCGCAGCTGCGTCGCCTGGACGCCACGGCCCCCGATTTCGAGGCCCGCTACGCCGAGCTGTTCGACCGCATCTCCGAGGAGAACGCGGCGATCGATGCGCGCGTGGCCGACATGCTCGAGGACGTGCGCCGGCGCGGCGACGCCGCGGTGCTGGAGTACACCCGGCGCTTCGACCGCGTCGAGGCCGCCTCGATGGCCGCGCTGGAAATCGGCCAGAGCGAGTTGCACGAAGCCCTGCGCCGCCTTCCCGCCGAGCAGCGCGAGGCGCTGCAGGCGGCGGCCGAGCGGGTGCGCTCCTACCACGAGCGCCAGCGCGAGCACATGGGCGGCAGCTGGGAGTACCACGACGCCGACGGCACCTTGCTGGGCCAGAAGATCACCCCGCTGGACCGCGTGGGCATTTATGTGCCCGGGGGCAAGGCGGCCTATCCCTCCTCGGTGCTGATGAACGCGATTCCCGCGCATGTCGCCGGCGTGGCCGAGATCATCATGGTGGTGCCCACGCCCGACGGCGAGCGCAACCCCCTGGTGCTGGCGGCCGCCGCGGTGGCCGGCGTGAGCCGCGCCTTCGCCATCGGCGGCGCCCAGGCCGTGGGGGCGCTGGCCTTCGGCACGGCCAGCGTGCCCAAGGTGGACAAGATCACCGGCCCCGGCAATGCCTACGTGGCCGCGGCCAAGCGCAGGGTATTCGGGGTGTGCGGCATCGACATGATCGCCGGGCCTTCGGAAATCCTGGTCATCGCCGACGGCAGCACGCCGGCGGACTGGGTGGCCATGGACCTGTTCAGCCAGGCCGAGCACGACGAACTGGCGCAGAGCATCCTGCTGTGTCCCGACGAGGCCTACATGGAGCAGGTGCTCCAGGCCATGCAGCGCCTGCTGCCGGGCATGTCGCGCCGCGCCATCATCGAGGCCTCGCTGCGCGGGCGCGGCGCCTTCATCCGCGTGCGCGACCTGGAGCAGGCCTGCGAACTGGCCGACCGCATCGCGCCCGAGCACCTGGAGCTGGCCACGCGCGAGCCGCGCCTGCTGGCCGACCGTCTGCGCCATGCCGGCGCGGTGTTCCTCGGCGCCTACACCTCCGAGTCCCTGGGCGACTATTGCGCGGGGCCCAACCACGTGCTGCCCACCTCGGGCACCGCGCGTTTCTCCTCGGCGCTGGGGGTGTACGACTTCGTCAAGCGCACCAGCCTGATCCAGGTCAGCCGGCGCGGCGCGGCGCGCCTCGGGCGCATCGCCTCGGTGCTGGGGCATGGGGAGCGTCTGCAGGCCCATGCCAACGCGGCCGAGATGCGACTGATCGATCTCGAACACGAAGCGGGCTGATCCCAGGCGATCCGCCCACCGATGGTCCTTTGCGCATAATTCCGATGAGCCGTTTCTGGAGCCAGGCCGTGCACGGCCTCACGCCCTACGTGCCGGGCGAGCAGCCGCGCATCGCCGGGCTGATCAAGCTCAACACCAACGAGTGCCCCTACGCGCCCAGCCTGCGGGTGCTGCAGGCCATACGCGACGCCGCCGGCGAGGAGCTGCGCCTGTACCCCGACCCCGAGGCCACGCAGCTGCGCGAGGCCATCGCCGCGCACCATGGCCTGCAGCCCGAGCAGGTGTTCGTCGGCAACGGTTCCGACGAGGTGCTGGCCCACGCCTTCATGGCCCTGTTCCGCCAGGAGCTGCCGCTGCTGATGCCCGACATCAGCTACAGCTTCTACCCCGTGTACGCGCAGCTCTATGGCATCCGCACCCGCAGCGTGCCGCTGGACGAGCAGTTGCGCCTGCGGGTCGGTGACTACCTGGAGGCCGGCCCCAACGGCGGCATCGTGCTGGCCAATCCGAACGCCCCCACCGGCATCGCGCTGCCCTTGCAGGACATCGAGAGCCTGTTGCAGGGCAACCCCGATTCGGCGGTGCTGATCGACGAGGCCTACGTGGACTTCGGGGCGCAGAGCGCGGCCGAACTCATCGATCGCCATCCCCAGTTGCTGGTGGTGCGCACGCTGTCCAAGGCGCGCGCGCTGGCCGGGCTGCGGGTGGGCTACGCGCTGGGCCAGGCCGAGCTGATCGAGGGGCTGGTACGCGTGAAGGACAGTTTCAATTCCTACCCGCTGGACCGCCTGGCCCTGGCCGGCGCCGTCGCGGCGATGCACGACGACACCTGGTTCGCCCATACCCGCTCGCGCATCGTCGCCAGCCGCGAGCTGCTTTCGGGGCATCTGCGCGAGCTGGGCTTCGAGGTGCTGCCCTCCGCGGCCAATTTCGTGTTCGCACGCCACACGCGGCACGATGCGGCCGAGCTCGCCGTGCAATTGCGCGAACAGCGCATCCTGGTGCGCCACTTCCGGCGCCCGGAACGAATCGCGCAGTTCCTGCGCATCAGCATCGGCACCGAAGCGCAGTGCGAAGCGCTGGTGAACGCGCTGCGCGGCATCGTGCAGGCCGGACCTTCCGCGCTTGGTGAATAATCGGGGCATCATGCGCACCGCACAGATCCTGCGTCAGACCGCCGAGACCCGCATCGAGGTCGAGCTCGACCTGGACGGCACCGGCCGTTCGGACCTGCACACCGGCATCGGTTTCTTCGATCACATGCTCGACCAGATCGCCCGTCACGGCGCGATCGACCTGAAGGTGCATGCCGCCGGCGACCTGCACATCGACGGCCACCATACGGTGGAGGACGTGGGCATCACCGTCGGCCAGGCCCTGGCGAAGGCCGTGGGCGACAAGGCGGGCATCCGCCGCTTCGGTCATGCCTACGTGCCGCTGGACGAGGCGCTGTCGCGGGTGGTGATCGATTTCTCCGGGCGCCCCGGCCTGATCTGGCAGGTGCCGTTCACGCGCTCGAGCATCGGAGCCTTCGACGTCGAGCTGGCGCACGAATTCTTCCAGGGGCTGGTCAACCACGCCTTCATCACCGTGCACGTGGACAACCTGCGGGGCGACAACGCGCACCACCAGTGCGAGACCGTGTTCAAGGCCTTCGGGCGCGCCTTGCGCCAGGCCGCCGAGCCCGATCCCCGGCTGGGTCGGCAGATCCCGTCCACCAAGGGTTCGCTGTGATCTTCCCGCGCGCCGCGATCGCGGCGCGCCGCGCGCATTCTCGCCCATGAAAACCATCGCCATCGTCGATTACGGCATGGGCAACCTGCGCTCGGTGTCGCAGGCCGTGCAGCACGTGGCCAAGGGCCTGCCCTGGCAGGTCGTGGTCAGCTCCGAGGCACGCCAGATCGAGCAGGCCGAGCGCATCGTGCTGCCTGGGCAGGGCGCGATGCCCGACTGCATGCGCGAGCTGCGCGAGTCCGGGCTGCAACAGGCGGTGCTGGGCGCCGTGCAGACCGGCAAGCCTCTGTTCGGCGTGTGCGTGGGCATGCAGATGCTGCTCGAACGCAGCGAGGAAGGACCCACGGACGGCCTGGGCCTGTTCGGTGGGACCGTACGGCGTTTCGAGCTCGGCCAGGGGGTGCAGGCCGACGGCAGTCGCTACAAGGTGCCCCACATGGGCTGGAACCAGGTGCAGCAGGTCGCGCACGATGGCAGCGTGCACCCCCTGTGGGACGGCATCGCGGACCAGAGCGCCTTTTATTTCGTGCATAGTTTCTACGCGGATCCGTCCGACCCGCGCAACATCGCCGGCCAGACCGAATATGGCCTGCGATTTGCAAGCGCCATCGCACGGGGTACCATTTTCGCGACCCAGTTCCACCCGGAAAAGAGCGCCGCGGCCGGACTCCGGCTGTATCGCAATTTCCTGTCCTGGAAGCCCTGAGGGCGCATGCCCCCGCGGCGCTCGCCGCCCTCGTTCCTCCCATCGTTCCCCTTCGCCTCCCAGCCCATGCTGCTGATCCCCGCGATCGATCTGAAAAACGGCCAGTGCGTACGCCTCGAACAGGGCGAGATGCAGGCCGCGACCGTGTTCTCCAACGACCCGGCGGCGATGGCCATGCACTGGGTGGAGCAGGGTGCGCGCAGGTTGCACCTGGTCGATCTCAACGGCGCCTTCGCCGGGCGCCCGGAGAACGAACCGGCCATCCGCGCCATCCTGCGCGCCGTGGGTGACGACATCCCGGTGCAACTGGGCGGCGGCATCCGTGACCTCGAGACCATCGAACGCTACCTGGACGATGGCCTGAGCTACGTGATCATCGGCACCGCCGCGGTGAAGAACCCGGGTTTCCTGAAGGAAGCCTGCAGCGCCTTCGGCGGGCACATCATCGTGGGCCTGGACGCCCGCGACGGCAAGGTCGCCACCGACGGCTGGAGCAAGCTCACCGGCCACGAGGTGGTCGATCTGGCGCGCAAGTTCGAGGAATATGGCGTCGAGGCCGTGATCTACACCGACATCGGGCGCGACGGCATGCTCACCGGCCTGAACATCGAGGCCACGGTGCGCCTGGCCGAGGCCCTGAGCATCCCCGTCATCGCCTCCGGCGGCCTGGCCTCGATGACCGACATCGATCGCCTGCTGCAGGCCGAGCCCAGCGGCGTCGAAGGCGTGATCTGCGGGCGCGCCATCTACACCGGCGCGCTGGACTTCGGCGCCGCGCTGCGGCGGGTGGGCGAGGCCGAGGCCGCGTCCGGCAAGACCTGAGCCGCGGCGTCATGCTTTCCAAGCGCATCATCCCCTGCCTGGACGTGACCGGCGGCCGCGTGGTCAAGGGGGTCAATTTCGTGGGCCTGCGCGACGCCGGAGACCCGGTGGACATCGCCGCGCGCTACGACGAGCAGGGCGCCGACGAGCTGACCTTCCTCGACATCACCGCCACCAGCGACGGACGCGACCTGCTGCTGCACATGATCGAGGCGGTGGCCTCGCAGGTGTTCATTCCCCTGACCGTGGGCGGGGGCGTGCGCAGCGTCGAGGACGTGCGTCGCCTGCTCAACGCCGGGGCCGACAAGGTCAGTTTCAACTCGGCCGCGGTGGCCGAGCCGGATCTGATCCGGCGCGCCTCGCAGCGCTATGGCGCGCAATGCATCGTCGTGGCCATCGACGCGCGCCGCCGCGAGGCGAGCCAGGAAGGGCCGGGGGGCTGGGAGGTCTATACCCACGGCGGCCGCCGGGCCACGGGGCTGGACGCCGTGCAATGGGCGCGCAGCATGGCCGAGGCCGGCGCGGGGGAGATCCTGCTGACCAGCATGGATCGCGACGGCACCAAGTCGGGCTTCGACCTCGAGCTCACGCGCGCGGTGGCCGACGCCGTGCCGGTGCCGGTGATCGCCTCGGGCGGGGTTGGCGGGCTGCAGGATCTGGCCGACGGCATCCAGCTCGGCCATGCCGACGCCGTGCTGGCCGCCAGCATCTTCCACTACGGCCAGCATACCGTCAGCGAGGCCAAGCACTACATGGCCGACCGCGGCATCCCGATGCGCTTGACGGATTGAGGGGGTTGACTGCCCCCTTCGTCGCGGGGGGCGACCCCCGCTCCGTCCCCCCGAGGGGGACGCACCCCGCCTTGGGGCGGCCCTGCGGCGGGTGTGCTCTTGGCATTGGGGCGTCGTGCGGTGAAGGGGGGCTTTCAGGCGGGCGTGGTCTTGGCGTTGGGGCGTTGCGCGGTGAAGGGGGGCTTTCAGGCGGGCGTGGTCTTGGCGTTGAGGCGTTGCGCGGTGAAGGGGGGCTTTCAGGCGGGCGTGGTCTTGGCATTGGGGCGTTGCGCGCGGAAGAGGGGCTTTCAGGCGGGGTGGAGAGCCGCCTGTGGCGGCCTGAATCCATTCTCGGGCGGTTCGCAAGCTGATCCTTGATGCGGGCTCGGCGCGGGTGCCGGCTTGCGGTCGGGCGCCATGCTGGTGGTGCGAGTCGGGGCTGCGGCGCGCGGGCGGGCGGCGTTCGGGGTGGCGAGCAGCGCAGGGGGGCAGGCGGCGCGCGCAGCGCGCTTCCACCATCATGCTTGCGGCAGCTGTCTGAGCGCAGCGCGATAGCGCGTAGCGAGTTCTGCCGCACGCCTGCCTCCCGAGCAGCGCAAGCGCAGTCGGGCCCGCAGGGGCCGACCACCCCGTCGCCGCCCGCCCGCGCGCCGCAGCCGCGGCTCGTGCGGGGGGGGGTGGTGCCCCCTTCGTCGCGGGGGGCGACCCCCGCTCCGTCCCCCCGAGGGGGACGCACCCCGCCTTGGGGCGGCCCTGCGGCGGGTGTGCTCTTGGCATTGGGGCGTGGTGCGTGGAAGGGAGACTTTCAGGCGGGCGCGGTCTCGGCGTTGGGCGGCGGTTGGCGGGGTTGACTACACTTCGGGCATGAGTGACATGGACTGGCTGGACGCGGTGCGCTGGGATGCGCAGGGCCTGGTGACCGCCGTGGTGCAGGAAGCCGGCAGCGGCGACGTGCTGATGGTGGCGTGGATGAACCGCGAGGCGCTGGCTCGCACGCGCGAGCTCGGCGAGGCGGTGTTCTGGTCTCGTTCGCGCAAGCGCCTGTGGCACAAGGGCGAGGAATCCGGCCATGTGCAGAAGGTCGAATCCATCCGCCTGGACTGCGACGGCGACGTGCTGCTGCTCAGCGTGCGCCAGCTCGGCCACGAGCCGCCCATCGCCTGCCACACCGGGCGCCACTCTTGTTTCTATCGCGAATTGCAAGGCGGCGCCTGGGCCAGCGTGGCCCCGGTGCTGAAGGACCCCGAGGACATTTACCGATGACCCAAGCCGCCGATTCCGGCGACCTGCTGGAGCGACTCGGGGAGCTGATCCTGGCGCGTCGCCAGGCCGATCCCGAAACATCCTACGTCGCGCGCCTGTACGCCAAGGGCGAGGACGCGATGCTCAAGAAAGTGGGGGAGGAAGCCACCGAGTTCGTGCTCGCGGCCAAGGGGGGCGAGCGCGCCCAGATGGTCTACGAGGCGGCCGACCTGTGGTTCCACGTGCTGGTGGCGCTGGGTGCGCACGGCATCCCCCCGCGCGAGGTGCTGGCTGAACTGGCGCGGCGCGAAGGGGTTTCGGGCTTGCAGGAATTCGCCTCCCGCGGCTCCGGCGCGCCCCCCGCCGGCACGCGCTGATCGTGCGCTGGTGCAAGCTTGTTACCAACGCAATGTCGCATGTCGAGGCCGGATCGTCCGCTGCCCGCTAAAATGAGCGGTCTGTTCACATCCTGGGCGGTCCCCGCCCGTGCAAGCGCGCTTTCGCCCGGAATGCGCGCAGGAGGTTCATCATGGGTTCACTGAGCATTTGGCATTGGCTGATCGTCCTGGTCATCGTGATGATGGTCTTCGGCACGAAGAAGCTGAAGAACATCGGCACCGACCTCGGATCGGCGGTCAAGGGCTTCAAGGAAGGCATGCGCGATGGCGAGGGCACGACCCCCGCCGCGCCGGTCGACAAGCAGATCGCGGCGCAGGCCCCCGAGGCCGCCGCCCGCAAGGACGCGATCGACGTCGAGGCGAAGGAAAAGTCCTGAGCCCCGCGATGCAGGCCCGGCGCGCCGGCCCGAGCGGCCGGCCGCGGCGTCTTCATTGAGCCATGTTCGACATCGGAATTTCCGAACTGGGCGTGATCGGCGTGGTCGCGCTGATCGTGCTCGGCCCCGAGAAGCTGCCGCGCGTGGCCCGCACGGTGGGCAACCTCATGGGCCGCGCGCAGCGCTACATGGCCGAGGTCAAGTCCGAGGTCAACCGGCAGATCGAGCTCGAGGAACTGCGCGGCATGAAGTCGGCGGTCGAGTCCTCGGTGCGCGACATCCAGGAGTCGGTGTCGAAGAACCTCGGCGACGTGCGCGACGAATTCGACAGCGCCTGGAAGGAGGCCACCGCGGGCCTGCCGGGCATGGGCTCCGCCGACGCCGGCAAGGACGCGAGCGGCGAGCCGCTCGGCCCCTACCTGGCCGAGCCGGGGCGCGCCAAGCGCCTGAAGCGCTCGGGCGGAGGCTCGGTGCCGCTGTGGTATCGTCGACATTCCCGCCTGCGTGGACACGCCCTGTCGGGCGCCGCGCGCATGGCGCGCTACCGGGTGCGCACGCGCGCCTGATTCCCGCGTTCCCTCCAGCCCCCTGAGCCCCCATTGAGCCCCGAGTGAGCACGGTGAGCGAAGCCCCGTCGTCCCAACCCGATGATCCGCAGGGCGAACAGCCCTTCATTTCCCACCTGATCGAGTTGCGCGACCGCCTCATCCGCGCCCTCATCGGCGTGGGCGTGGTGTTCGCGGTGCTGGTGGTCTACCCCGGGCCCTCGGGCCTGTTCGATCTGTTCGCACGGCCGCTGATCGCGCACCTGCCGCACGGCTCGAGCATGATCGCCATCGGGGTCATCACCCCCTTCCTGGTGCCGCTGAAACTCACCATGCTGGCCGCGCTGATGGTGGCGCTGCCGGTGGTGCTCTACCAGCTCTGGGCCTTCGTCGCGCCGGGCCTGTATGCCCATGAGCGCCGGCTGGTGCTGCCCCTGGTGGTTCTCAGCACGATCCTGTTCTACCTGGGCGTGTCCTTCGCCTATTTCATCGTGCTCGGCCGCCTGTTCACCTTCATCCAGGCGGTGGCGCCGAAGGTGATCACCGCGGCTCCGGACATCGAGTCCTACCTGAATTTCGTGCTGACCCTGTTCCTGGCCTTCGGCAGCGCCTTCGAGGTTCCGGTGGTGCTGATGCTGCTGGTGCGGTTCCAGGTGCTGACCATCGCCCAGCTCAAGGCCTGGCGCGCGTATTTCATCGTGGCCGCCTTTGTCATCGCGGCGATCATCACGCCCCCCGACATCTTCTCCCAAAGCTCGTTGGCCGTGTCCATGATCCTGCTGTACGAAGTGGGCATCATCGGCGCGCGCATCCTCGGCACCTATTCGGCGGCTCCCGAGGAGGCCTCGGGGGAAGAGGCGGCCAAGGACGAGGCCAAGGCGTCGTCGTCCGAGGGCGAGTCCGGGAGCTGAGCCTCGGGCCGGCCGTCGTCCGCCCCGGGCGGCGGCAGCGGACGCAGGCCCACGTGCACCTGCAGCGCGCGGCGCTTGCCGGCGCGCAGCACCTCGAGGCTGGCCGTGCGTCCCGGCGGCAGCGCGGACACGCGGTCGAGCAACTGGTCGGCGTCGTCCACGGCCTGACCGTCGAGCTTCAGCAACACGTCCCCGGCGCGCAGGCCGGCATGTTGCGCGGGGCCGCCCCTCAGCACATCGGCAACCAGTACGCCGTGCCCGTCGCGCAGGCCCAGGCGCCGTGCCTGCGCCGCCCCCAGGCCGCGCACCTCCACGCCGATCCAGCCGCGGCGCACCCGTCCGTAGGCGATGATCTGGCGCAGCACCTCGCGCGCGGTGGAGGCCGGCACCGCGAAGCCGATGCCCAGCGAGCCGCCCGAACTGGAATAGATGGCCGTGTTGATGCCCAGCAGGCGCCCGCGGGCGTCGACCAGCGCGCCGCCGGAATTGCCGGGGTTGATCGCCGCGTCGGTCTGGATGAAGTTCTCGAAGGTGTTGATGCCCAGGCGGCTGCGGCCCAGCGCGCTGATGATGCCCTGGGTCACCGTCTGGCCCACGCCGAAGGGGTAGCCGATGGCCAGCACCACGTCGCCCACGCGCGCCCTGCGTTCGTCGGCGAAGTCCAGGGTCGGCAGACGCGGCAGGTCGATGCGCAGCACCGCCAGGTCGGTGTCGGGGTCTCGCCCGACCAGGCTGGCGCGCACCCGGCGCCCGTCGGCCAGGCGCACTTCGATCTGCTCGGCGCCTTCGATCACGTGGTCATTGGTCAGCACATAGCCGCTCGGGGCGACCAGGACTCCCGAGCCCAGGCCCAGGCTGGGACGCAAGGCGTCCGGGCCCTGTCGCGCGGAGGCGGGATGACGCCGGCGCGGCATGCGCTCGGAGGTGACCGAGACCACCGCGGGCATCGCGTGCGCCGCCGCTTCGGCGTAGCTGCGCGGCGCGCGCACGGCGAGCTCTGGCCGCGCAGGCCCCTGCGGCGCGGGCGCCAGCGGGGCGGGTTCGGTGAACCACTGGGGAGCCAGCAGGCGCGCGGCCAGCAGCACGCCCGCCGCGATCGCGGTCGCTTGAGCGAAAATCTCCCAGAGTCGTCGCATGGCCCGTGTTTCGTCGCGCTGCCGTGCCCCCATGCACCTCACACGGCCCGAACCCGACATGCTCACACGCGAACGCCTTGCGGAGCACCTGCACGAATTGCTGAGCGTCGACAGCTTCGACGATTATGCCCCGAACGGCCTGCAGGTCGAGGGGCGCGCGCGCATCCGGCGCGTGGTCAGCGGCGTGACCGCCAGCCTGGAACTGCTGCGTCGCGCCGCCGAGCTCGATGCCTGCGCGCTGCTGGTGCACCATGGCTGGTTCTGGCGTGGCGAGGATGCGCGCGTGATCGGGCAACGTCACAAGCGCCTGAAGGCCCTGCTGCAGGCCGACATGAACCTGTACGCCTACCACCTGCCGCTGGACGCGCATCCCCAGCTGGGCAACAACGCCCAGCTGGCCGCGCGCCTGGGCTGGCAGGCCGAGAGCCGTTTCGGCAAGCAGGGCCTGGGCCTGCTGGGGCGCGCGCCGCAGGCCACGCGCGCCGAGCTGGTGCAGGCGCTGGAGCGCGTGCTCGGCCGCCCGGTGCTGCTGGTGGGACAGGCCGAGGCACCGGTCGGGCGCCTGGCCTGGTGCACGGGGGCGGCGCAAGGCTGGATCGAGCAGGCCCGCCAGGCGGGAGCCGACACCTACGTCAGCGGGGAGATCTCCGAGCCCACCGCGCATTACGCACGGGAAATGGGGGTGGCCTACCTGGCCTGCGGACACCACGCCACCGAGCGCTACGGCGTGCAGGCCCTGGGCGAGCACCTGGCGCAGCAATTCGGCATCGAACACCATTTCATCGACGTGGACAACCCCGCCTGAGACCGCCATGACCCCTCCCAAGCCCCTGGCGATCTCCATGGGCGATGCCGCGGGCATCGGCCCCGAGATCATCGTGAAGGCCCACGCACGCGGGGACGCCCGGGGCTGCGTGGTCTACGGCTGCGCCGAGGTGCTGGCGCGCGCCGCCGCGGATCTTCGCGGCGAGCAGGCCTGCGGGCGCGCCGTGGTGGCGCGCATCGACCAGCCCGGCGACGCGAGCGCTCTGCCGCCGGGGGTGATCCCCGTGGTGCAGGCCGAGGGCGTCGATGCGGCCGAGCTGCGCGATCTGCTGCCCGGGCGGGTGGACGCGCGCGCGGGCGCCGCCGCGCACGCCAGCATCGTGGCCGCTTCGCGCGCGGCCCTGCGGGGCGAGGTGGCGGCCCTGGTGACCGCGCCCATCCACAAGGAGGCCTTGCATGCGGCGGGGGTACGTTTTCCCGGGCATACCGAGATCCTGCAGGATCTGTGCGGAGGCGCGCCGGTGCGCATGATGCTGGCCAACGACGAGTTGCGCACGGTGCTGGTGACCATCCATCTCAGCGTGCGCCGCGCGCTGGATGCGATCACCGAACAGGCCGTGCTGCAGACCCTGCGCATCACCCACGCGGCGGCGCGGGCCTGGGGCTTGCAGGCGCCGCGCATCGCCGTGGCGGGGCTCAATCCCCACGCCGGCGAGGGGGGGCTGTTCGGCGACGAGGAAATCCGCATCCTGGCGCCTGCCATCGAGCGCGCCCGCGCCGAGGGCATCGACGCCAGCGGGCCCTACGCGCCCGACACCGTGTTCATGCGTGCCCGAAGCACCCCGCGGCATCCCGGGGCCTTCGACGTGGTCGTCGCCATGCTGCACGACCACGCGCTGATTCCCGTGAAATACCTGGGGCTGGAGCAGGGGGTGAACATCACCCTGGGCCTGCCCTTCGTGCGCACCAGCCCCGACCATGGCACCGCCTTCGACATCGCCGGGCGCGGCGTGGCCGACGAGGCCAGCCTGTGCTCGGCCATCGCGATGGCGCGGCGCCTGGCCGCGCCGGCGCTCAGCGCTTGAGGCTGTCGCGGATCTCGCGCAGCAGCAGCACGTCCTCGGGCGTGGGCGGCGGGGGCGGGGCCTGCTCGGGCTGCGCCCGCTTGAGCTTGGCGATCATGCGCACCATCAGGAAGATCACGAAGGCCAGGATCAGGAAGTTCAGGGTGATGGTGAGGAAATCCCCGTAGGCCAGCACGGGGATGTTGGCCTTTTTCAGGGCCTCCAGCGTGCGCGGCGTGCCGGCCGGCAAATCCCCCAGGACGATGAACAGGTTGGTGAAGTCGATCTTGCCCACCACCAGGCCGACCACCGGCATGATCAGGTCGCCGACCAGGGCCGAGACGATCTTGCCGAAGGCGCCGCCGATGATCACCGCCACGGCCAGATCGACCACGTTGCCCTTGACCGCGAAATCCTTGAAGTCCTTCAGAAGGCTCATCGGAACCGTCTCCGTATCGTGAGAACTGCGTGAACAAATCGTAGAAGCGAGGAAGCTGAAGTGTATTTTGACCCAGAGCCCGGATTTTGCGAAGCCGAGGCAGGGCTTTTCCCGGGCCCCTGGGCCATGCTGCGCCGCGGCATCGCAACCCGTCGGCAGGCCCGGCGCGACGCCGGCTTGCGCGCACGCAAGAATCCGGGGGAGCTCGGGTAAATAAGGATCTGCTTATACATAGTTTTCCTAATGCCCCCGGGGGCATGCGGGTTCCACAATGCGGTCCTCGCACGGGGGGCGGGGCGTACGCGCCAGGCCCTTCCGAACGGCCGCAGGCGGCCATCGACAACGCCCGAGGGAACCCATGGACTCGCAACGCCGGATCTGGTTGATCGCCGCGGGAGCGGCCGGATGCGTGGGCGGCGCCGGTGCCGCGCTGCCCTTCGCCGAATCCCTGGGCCCCTCGGCCAAGGCAAGGGCCGAGGGCGGGCCCCTCGAGGTCGACATCTCCGCGCTGCGCCCGGCCGAGAAAATGACCGTGCTGTGGCGCGGCCAGCCCATCTGGTTCCTGCGCCGCACGCCGCAGATGCTGGCCAGTCTCGAGCATACCGAGCCCCTGGTGGCCGACCCGCTGTCGAAAAACCAGGACGTGCCGACCCCCGCATGGGCGCAGAACCGCTGGCGCTCCATCCGCCCCGAATACCTGGTGGTGGTGGGCATCTGCACCCACCTGGGCTGCTCTCCGGTGGATCGCTTTCGCGCCGGGCCGCAGCCTTCGCTTCCGGCCGATTGGGACGGGGGATTCCTGTGCCCCTGCCACGGCTCCCAGTTCGACCTCGCCGCGCGGGTGTTCAAGAACATGCCGGCGCCGGCCAACCTGCCGGTGCCGCCCTACCGCTTTGTCGGCGAGCACAAGATCCTGCTCGGCGAAGCCCAGGCCTGAGGAGAGCCGCCCATGTCCCAGAGCCCTTCCCCCGAGATCGTCGAGCCCGAACAGCGCGTCGGCCTGCGCCAGTGGATCGACGACCGCTTCCCTTTCTCCGCGCTGTGGTCGGCGCATCTGACCGAGTACTACGCGCCGAAGAACCTGAACTTCTGGTACTACTTCGGCTCGCTCGCCATTTTCGTGCTGGCCCTGCAGATCGTCAGTGGCATTTTCCTGGCCATGCACTACAAGCCCGACTCGGCGCTGGCCTTCGGCTCGGTGGAGCTGATCATGCGCGACGTCGACTGGGGCTGGCTGATCCGCTACATCCATTCCACCGGCGCCTCGGCCTTTTTCATCATCATCTACATGCACATGTTCCGCGGCTTCCTGTACGGTTCCTACCGCAGGCCGCGCGAGCTGGTGTGGATCGTCGGCTGCCTGATCTTTCTCGCGCTCATGGCCGAGGCCTTCTTCGGCTACCTGCTGCCCTGGGGCCAGATGTCCTTCTGGGGCGCCCAGGTCATCGTCAACCTGTTCTCGGCCATTCCCGGCATCGGCCCCGACCTGGCCCTGTGGATCCGCGGCGACTACGTGGTGGGCGACGCCACGCTCAACCGCTTCTACGCCTTCCACATCGTCGCCATCCCGCTGCTGCTGGTGGCCATCGTGGGCGCGCACATCATCGCGCTGCACCAGGTCGGCTCCAACAACCCCGACGGCATCGAGATCAAGGCCAACAAGGACGAACGCGGCAACCCCCGCGACGGCATCACCTTCCATCCCTACTACACCGTGCACGATCTGTTCGGGGTCTCGGTGTTCCTGATGGTGTTCTGCGCGGTGCTGTTCTTCGCCCCCACCTTCGGCGGCTACTTTCTCGAACACAACAATTTCATGCCGGCCGACCCACTGAAGACCCCACCGCACATCGCGCCGGTCTGGTACTTCACCCCGTTCTATTCCATGCTGCGCGCCACCACCAGCACCTCGGTGCACCTGTGGATGGCGGTGCTGGGCGCGGCCGCCTTGCGCGGCGCCTGGCGCGCGCGCCGGCGGCCGCTGCGCGCCGCCTTGCTGGCAGGCGCCAGCGCCTGGCTGCTGTGGGCGCTGGCCACGCTGGACGCCAAGTTCTGGGGCGTGGTGGTGATGGGCGGCGCGGTGCTGTCGCTGTTCGCGCTGCCCTGGCTGGACCGCTCGGCGGTCAAGTCCATGCGCTACCGCCCGCGTTGGCACCTGGCGCTGCTGCTGGGTTTTGTCTGCGCCTTCGTGGTGCTGGGCTGGTTCGGCATCTCCCCGCCGTCGCCGATGGGCTACTGGATCTCGGTGTCCTGCACCTTCGCGTATTTCGGATTCCTGTGGCTCATGCCCTGGTGGAGCCGGCTGGGACGATGCCGCCCGGTTCCCGAGCGCCTGGTCTACCGCCCGCACTGAACGCCGCCACCCAAGGCCGCCCCATGCCCCTCGACCTGCCTGTACGCGCGCCGCGCCCGGCGGCGCTGCTGCGCGCCGCGCTGCTGAGCCTTTGCTGCCTGCTGGGCCTTGCCGGCGGCGTGCGCGCCGAAGCCGCGCCCCGCCTGCTGCACGCCCCCTACCGCGTGGGCGACATGCGCGCGCTGCAAAGCGGCGCGCGCCTGTTCGTCAACTATTGCCTGAACTGCCATTCGGCGCAGTTCATGCGCTACGAAAAACTGCGCTCCATCGGCCTGAGCGCCGCGCAGATCCAGGCCAACCTGATGTTCACCGGACAACGCCTGGGCGAGACCATGACCGTGGCGCTGACGCCCGAGCAGGCCCAGGACTGGTTCGGCGCCGTGCCGCCCGACCTGTCGGTGATCGAGCGCGCGCTGGGTTCGGAGCAGGGCTCCGGCGCCGACTTCCTCTACACCTACCTGCTCAGCTTCTACCGCGACGCCGCGCGTCCCACCGGCTGGAACAACCTGCTGGTGCCCGGCGTGGCCATGCCCAATCCCCTGTGGCGCCTGCAGGGCGAGCGCGCGGCGCGCATGCGCCTGGAATCCGACCCCGCGGATCCGGCCGCCCGGCGCGAGGTGTTCCTGGGCTACCGGCAGCTTCACCCGGGGGTCTTGCCGGAAACGCGGTATGATTCACAGATTGCCGATCTTGTGGCCTTCATGCAGTGGATGGCCGAGCCGGCGCAGATCGAACGCAAGCGCATCGGGGTCGTGGTCCTGCTGTTCCTGGCGGTATTCACCTTCATCACGTGGCGGCTCAAGACCGAATACTGGAAAGACGTGACGTAGTCCGTCCCGCCCACGGCAAGCGTGCCCCCGCCCAGGCGTGGCACGTTGCTGCGCAACCACCGAAGCCTGCCCCCGGGGGTGAGTCAGCTCACTCCCTTTGCTTTTTCAGGAGTCGCCTCTCATGATGGTGCTTTATTCCGGCACGACCTGCCCGTTCTCGCAGCGTTGCCGTTTCGTGCTGTTCGAAAAGGGCATGGATTTCGAGATCCGTGACGTGGACCTTTTCAACAAGCCCGAGGACGTCAATGTCATGAATCCCTACGGCCAGGTCCCCATCCTGGTCGAGCGCGATCTCATCCTGTACGAATCGAACATCATCAACGAGTACATCGACGAGCGTTTCCCCCATCCGCAGCTGATGCCGGGCGATCCGGTGGCGCGGGCCCGGGTGCGCCTGTTCCTGTTCAATTTCGAGAAGGAACTGTTCGTGCACGTGGGCACGCTGGAGTCGCGCGCCACCAAGGCCAACGAGAAGGCCATGGAAAAGGCCCGCTCGGCCATCCGCGACCGCCTGACCCAGCTCGCTCCGGTGTTCACCAAGAACCGCTACATGCTCGGCGACGAGTTCTCGATGCTCGACGTGTCCATCGCGCCGCTGCTGTGGCGCCTGGATCACTACGGCATCGACCTGCCCAAGTCGGCGGCGCCGCTGGCCAAGTACGCCGAGCGCATTTTCCAGCGCCCGGCCTACATCGAGGCGCTGACGCCCTCCGAGAAGGTGATGCGCAAGTAAATCCGGCACCCCGCTGGAGGCCACCATGACCGACACCGCCGAGGGCTCCACCTCCACCAAGCCCTACCTGTTGCGCGCCCTGTACGAATGGTGCTGCGACAACGGCTTCACGCCCCACCTGGCGGTGCGGGTCGACTCCAGCGTGCGCGTGCCGCGCGAGCACGTGCGCAACGGCGAGATCGTGCTGAACATCAGTTTCGGCGCGACCAGCGGCCTGAACATGGGCAACGACGACATCAGCTTCCGCGCCCGCTTCGGCGGCGTGGCGCGCGACATCGTCGTGCCGGTCAGCCACGTCACCGCCATCTACGCCCGCGAGAACGGCCAGGGCATGGCCTTTCCCGTCACCGAGCCCGAGCTCGAAGGCCAGGGCGAGGCCGGGCAGGGGGCCGCCGCGCCCGAAGCCCCGAGCGAATCCGCCCCGCAGGCCGCGGCACCCGCGCCGGCTTCCGCGCCGCCCGCCGTCACGAGCCCGCGCCTGCACGCCGTGCCGCCGGCCGGCTCCGAGCCCGCGGCCGGGCGCAAGGCCCCGGGCGAGGAGCCGCCCGAGCCGCCCCCGCGCACCCCGGGTTCGCATCTCAAACGGGTCAAGTAGGGCGCGCCCCGCACCCCCAGGCATCCCCGGCCGCTTTAGCTCAGCTGGTAGAGCAACCGCCTTGTAAGCGGTAGGTCGTCCGTTCGAGTCGGACAAGCGGCACCAGAAGTCCCCGCGCTGGCCTGTGCCGGCCCCTGATGGCCTGCACGAGTCTGTCCACCTCCAGCAGCACAGCGCGGGTCTCGCCCGGCCTGGCGCCGCAGGCGCCGGCCGGGTGGTCGCATCTCCACGAGGAACGCCAGCGATGGCATTTCTGCTTGACAGATTCCGCGACGCGGAACATCATGCGCCATGATCCATTCATTCGCGTGCGCGGAGACCGAGGCGCTGTTCCACAGCCAGCCCGTGCGGCGGTTCAAGAACTTCGAGCGGGTCGCCCGGCGCAAGCTGCTGCAGATTCACGCTGCGACCGTGCTGGACAGTCTGCGAATCCCTCCGGGCAACCATCTGGAAGCATTGAAAGATGACCGAAAGGGCCAGCACAGCATCCGCATCAACGACCAGTGGCGAGTGTGCTTTGTCTGGAAGATCGACGGCGCCCACCAGGTCGAGATCGTGGACTATCACTGAGAATTGACGATGACCAAACTGCTTGACGAGATCCACCCCGGCGAGGTGCTGCTGGAGGACTTCATGAAGCCCATGGGCATCAGCGCCCGGCAACTCGCCGCCGACATCGACGTGTCGCCCAGCCGCATCAGCGAACTGGTCAACGGCGCGCGTCCCATCACGGCCGACACGGCGCTGCGCCTGGGGCTGTTTTTCAGTATGGAGCCTCGCTTCTGGTTGAACCTGCAAAGCGAGTACGACATGCGCATGGCCGTGCGCGAGACCAAGGCAGCCATCGAGCCGCGCATCCGCGTGTTCCACGCGGACCCTGCTTGACATCGCCTGTTCCAGCGGGCACAGCGCCAGGAGCGATGGCGGCCGGCAAGCGCGAATATGACCCTTAGGAACTTCGCTCGGGCTTGACTCCATTCGCACAAAGTTTGCCTGAACCCCCTGGCGTCCGGGGCTGAGTCGAGATACAACCGAGGCGATCCGGCCCATTCTGGCCGTAGAGGGAATTCGCCCATGCACGACGCAGACTTGCGGCCCAATGGGGCCAACCATCGGCCCCTGACACCCATCCAGTTTCTCGAGCGTGCGGCCGAGGTTCATCCGCGGCGCCTGGCCGTTGTCCATGGCGCGCTGCGCCGCGACTGGGGCGAGGTGGGACAGCGCTGCCGGCGCCTGGCCAGCGCGCTGCGCAAGCGCGGCCTGGGCCCGGGGGACGTGGTGGCGGTGATGCTGCCCAACGTGCCGGCGATGGTGGAGGCGCATTTCGGCATCCCCATGGCGGGCATGGTGCTCAACACCCTGAACACCCGGCTGGATCCGGAGGCGCTGGCCTACATGCTGCACCACGGCGGCGCGCGCGCGGTGCTGTGCGACCCGGAGTTCGCCTCGGTGATGCGCCAGGCGGTGGACCTGGCGGTGGGCCAGGGCCTGGAGCGCCCCCTGCTGGTGGACGTGGCCGAGACCGAGTTCCACGTGGCCGGCGCCAGCCTGGGTGGGGTGGAGTACGAGGCGTTGCTGGCCGAGGGGGATCCCGCCGAGCCGCCGCCGGGGGTGGACGACGAATGGGCGTCGATCGCGCTGAACTACACCTCGGGTACCACCGGCAAGCCCAAGGGCGTGGTGTATTCCCACCGCGGGGCGCATCTCAACGCCGTGTCCAACGTGCTGGAATGGGACATGCCCCAGCACCCCGTGTATCTGTGGACCTTGCCGATGTTCCACTGCAACGGCTGGTGCTTTCCCTGGACCATCGCCGCGCGCGCCGGGGTCAACGTGTGCCTGCGGCGCGTGGATGCGGCGGCGATCCTGGGCCTGATCCGCGAGCATCGCGTCACCCATTACTGCGGCGCGCCGATCGTGCACGGCATGCTGGTCAACGCTCCGGCCGAGCTCAAGGCCGGCATTTCCCACCAGGTGCGTGCCATGGTGGCTGGCGCGGCGCCGCCGGCGGCGCTGATCGAGGGTCTGGAATCCATGGGCTTCGACCTCACCCATGTCTATGGGCTCACCGAGGTCTACGGCCCGGCGGCGGTGTGCGTGAAACAGCAGGAATGGGAGCCCCTGCCGCTGTCCGAGCGGGCGCGGCTCAATGCCCGCCAGGGCGTGCGTTACCACCTGCAGGATGGCGCCACGGTGCGCGACCCCGAGACCTTGCTGGAGGTCCCGCACGACGGCCAGACCATGGGCGAGGTGATGTTCCGCGGCAACATCATGATGAAAGGCTACCTGGGCGATCCCAAGGCCTGCGAGGCCGCGTTCCGCGGAGACTGGTTCCACACCGGGGATCTGGCGGTGGTGGACCCCGACGGCTACATCAAGATCAAGGATCGCAGCAAGGACATCATCATCTCCGGCGGGGAGAACATTTCCAGCATCGAGGTGGAGGACGTGCTGTACCGTCATCCGGCGGTGATGGTGGCCGCGGTGGTCGCCAGGCCCGACCCGAAATGGGGCGAGACCCCCTGCGCCTTCCTCGAACTCAAGGCCGGCGCCAGCGCCACGCAGGAGGAGATCATCGCCTTTTGCAAGCAGCACCTGGCGGCCTTCAAGGCACCGCGCCAGGTGGTGTTCGGCGAACTGCCCAAGACCTCCACGGGCAAGATCCAGAAGTTCGTGCTGCGCGAGCGCGCGCATTCGCGCGACGCGATCGACGTCTGAGCAGGCGCCGCCGAGCCATCCGCCATGAAGGCCCTGCCCCCGGGCGAGCAGGCCGAGCGCGGCGCAAGCCTGCGCCGCCTGGTCTGGCGGCCGCGGACCGTCGCGGTGGTCTACGTGGCCGCCGCGGGCCTGTGGATCCTGGTGTCGGATCGCATCGTGCGCGTGTCGGTGGGCAGGCCCGGCCTGGCCGAGACCGTCGACTCGATCAAGGGCCTGGCCTTCGTCGTGGTCACCGGCCTGGCGCTGTACCTGCTGCTGCGCAGGTCGAGCCGCAGGATCGAGCAGGCCCTGGCCGACAGCGAACGGCGCTACCGCGTCCTGTTCAACCAGTCGCCCATCGGCAAGCTGGTCTGCGACGGCGAGCGCATCGTCATGGCCAACGACCAGGCGCTCGGCATGTTCAGGGCCCGATCTCTCGAGCAGGTGGTCGGCCACAGCCTGTTCGAATTCGTTCCCGAGGCGCGCCGCGCGGTCGTGAAGGAACGCCTGGACCGATTCCAGTCCAGCGGGACCGCGATGCCCCTGCAGCAGGACCGGGCGATACG
The DNA here is from genome assembly GCA_021808525.1 of Pseudomonadota bacterium. Taxonomy (GTDB): domain Bacteria; phylum Pseudomonadota; class Gammaproteobacteria; order Burkholderiales; family Burkholderiaceae_C; genus Thiomonas_A. The sequence goes on along the minus strand of JAKBBK010000019.1, from coordinate 14,854 downwards.
ACTGGACGGCCAGGAGATCGACATCGAATTCACGGCCTCGGCGCTGACCGAGGGAGGGCGCAGGCTGTTGCACGTGATCCTGCAGGACGTCAGCGAGCGCCGCGCGCTGGAGCGCGAGGTCATCGAGATCAGCACCGCCGAGCAGGCCCGCATCGGCCGGGAGATCCACGACGGCATCTGCCAGCAGTTGCTGGCCACCGACCTGATGGTGGTGGGGCTGCAGCGCCGCCTGCAGCGCGGGGGGGCCGACGAGCAGGTGCTGGAGGCGCTGCGCCAGGTGGCCGCGCAGATCGAGGTCTCGCTCGGGCAGGCGCGGGCGCTGGCCAATGGCAGCGCGCCGGTCCACATCGATGCCGAATCCCTGCAGGCCAGCCTGCGGGCCGTGGCCGAGAGCCTGTCGGCAAGCCACGGCGTGCCCTGCAGCCTGGAGTTCTCGGGCGACGCGCGCGGCCTGGATCAGGTCACCGCCACCCACCTGTATCGCATCGCGCAGGAGGCGTTGACCAATGCCGTCAAGCACGCCCATGCCACGCGCATCGAGCTGAGCCTGCAGGTGCGGGGCCAGGGCTTCAGTCTGCAGGTGCGCGACGACGGCGTCGGCCTGCCGGAGGGCCTGCCGGCCTGGGGCCATCTCGGGCTGTCGATCATGCGCTATCGCGCGCGCATCGTCGGCGCCACGCTGAGCCTGCTCGGGCGCCCGGGGGGCGGGACCGTGGTGCGCTGCGAACGAGAGGGCTGAAAGGCCGGGCCCGCGGCGGCCGTTTCGCTCACTCGGACTCGGTCGCCTCGGCCCGCGTGCCCGGGTTCGCGCCGTGCAGGCGCAGGCGCGCGTCGCTTTGCAGGATGTCCTCGAGTTCGGCCCCGGCCTGGCGCGACAGCGCGATCAGCGCGGCCTGGTCGTGGTAGACGGCCTGCTGCCGCTCGAGCAGGCGCAGGTCGTGCTCGGCGAACAAGGTGGCGAAGGCTTCCACATCCAGGGTCGGCTCCACCAGGTGCAGCGCCTGCTTGCCCATGTCCACGCTGGATCCCCAGGTCTCGCGCAGCACCTGCCGGATGCCCAGCTCGCGCAGGCGCATCAGGTGGGTGCGGTTGCGCGCCCGCGCCAGCACGGGAACCTCGGGGAAATGCATGCGCATGAGCTCGGCGATCTTCACGCTGGACTCCACGTCGTCCACCGCCAGCACGAACAGACGCGCGCCGTCCACGCCGGCCGCGCGCAGCAGGGGCAGGCGGCTGGCATCGCCGTAGTAGATGGTGTTGCCGAAACGGCGCACGAAATCCACCTGCTCGGCGCTGGCGTCGAGGGCGGTGAAGGGCACGCCGCGCGCATTGAGCATGCGCCCCACCACCTGGCCCACGCGCCCGAAGCCGGCGATCACCACCGGGCGGCCGGGTTCGTCGATGGGGCTGAAGGGTGGGGCTTCGCGGGAGCGTGCCCAGGGGTGCAGCAGGCGGTCGTGGGCGATCACCGCCAGGGGAGCGAGCGCCAGGCTGAGCGCCACCGCGGCGGTGAGCAGCTCCGCCACCTCGGGACGCAGCAGGCTGCCGCGCGCGGCGGCGAACAGCACGAAGGCGAATTCGCCGCCGCAGGCCAGCAGCACGGCCAGGGGCCGGGCCACCGCGGCCTCGCCGCCCACGGCGCGGCGTCCGGCGTACAGGCTGAGCGCCTTGAGCACCACGATGCCCGCGCCCAGGCCGCCGATGAGCAGGGGGCGGGCCGCCAGCAGGGCCAGGGGAATGCCCATGCCCACGGCGATGAAGAACAAGCCGAGCAGCAGGCTCTCGAAGGGCTCGATCGCGGCTTCCAGTTCGTGGCGGAATTCCGAATCCGCCAGCAGCACCCCGGCCAGGAAGGCGCCCAGCGAGGCCGACAGCCCCACGGCGTTCAGGGCCACGGCGATGCCCACCGCCCCCAGCAAGGCCGCGGCGGCGAACAGCTCGCGGTTTCCGCGCCCGAAGCGGGCGACGTAGCGGAACATGGTGGCCAGCACGGGGCGGCCCGCCACGGCCAGCAGGGCCAGCGCGGCCAGCGCCGCCCAGCCGGGGCTGCGTCCGGCGCCGCCGTAGACCGACAGCAGGGCCAGGATGGGAATGACGCTCACGTCCTGGAACAGCAGGATGGCGAAGGCCTCGCGCCCCTGGCGGGTGGTCAGCTCGCCGCGCTCGGCCAGCAGCGGCAGCACGTAGGCGGTGGAGGACATGGCCAGCGCCACCCCGACCAGCGCGGCCCCTGGCGGAGCCAGCCCCGCCAGCATGGCCAGGGCCGTGACCGGCAGCGCCACGCCGGCCATCTGCAGCAGGCCCAGGCCGAATACCTGGCGCCGCAGGGCCCACAGGCGCGTGGGCTTGAGTTCCAGGCCGATGAGGAACATCAACAGCGTCACCCCCAGCTCGGCCGTGTGCAGCACGGCCTGCGGGCGCGAGACCACATGCAGGCCGTAGGGCCCCACCGCGATGCCCGCGATCAGGTAGCCCAGCAGCGAGCCCAGCCCCAGGCGCTTGAACAGGGGCACCAGCAGCACGGTGGCCGCGAGCAGGATGAGTACGGCGGAGGCGGACATGCGCCGATGGTAGGGCGAAGCCGCTTCGCGGGGCGCGCGACGCCGGCGCGCGCACGGGGCAGGCCCGGGCTCAGCTCCTGGGCGGCTGGCGCCGGCCGCGCAGCATGCCGAACACCAGGTAGCCCGAGACCAGGAGGAACAGGCCGGCCAGCGCGGCCTGCCCGTAGCCGGCCAGGCCGGAGGGGTTCTTCCAGCGATGCTGGATCACCTCGTGGGCCAGCGCCTGCACCTGGGCCGCGGGCGCGAAGCCCAGCGTGGGGTCGAGCCGGCGCGCGCGCTGCAGCTCGTCCTCGGCGAGGGGCCATTTGCCCTCGGCGGCCAGCAGGCGGGCATCGAGATAGTGGGCACGGGCCGAGTCCGGCTGCGCGGCCAGCACCTGGGCGATGGCATGGTCGGCCTGCACCAGGTGGCCGCCGCGCAGCAGCGCGTCGACCTGGTCCAGCGTGGCGGCCTGCGCGGTGCCGGCCGCCAGGGCGGCGGCCAGGACGAAGGAAAGGGACGGGCGTGGCGTGGGCATGGATCGGGGGCGTGGCGCTTCGGGGCCGCGCCGCGGGGCGCGCTGGGATCGACCTTACTACAGAACGCACGAAGCTCGAGCGGGTCGACCCGCGAGCCCGGCCCGCGGGGCCTCAGCGCAGGCCCAGGTTCAGCACGTGGATCAGGGTCCAGGACACCAGGCCCAGCACCAGCAGGGACAGCGAGACCACCGCGGTGACCCGCGGCCCGGCCTTGGCGATGGCGCGCAGGTCCACCCCCAGGCCCAGCGCCGCCATGGACACGATGGTCAGCCAGGTCGAGGCCGTGGCCAGCGGAGCCAGCAGCGCGCCGGGCACCAGCTTCGCCGAGCGCAGCGCCACCAGCGCCAGGAAGCCGAGAATGAACCAGGGCAGCAGCTGGGTCGCGGAGGGCAGCCGGGCCGGCTTCGAAGCACCCGCCGCGCCGCCGCGTCGCGCGGCCAGGGACAGCGAGAGCACGACCGGGCCGAGCATGAGCACGCGCACCAGCTTGACGAAGGTGCCGACCTGCGCGGCCACCTGGCCCACGGGGGCGGTGGCGGCGAGCACCTGCGGCACGGCGTACACCGTCATGCCGGCGAACACGCCGAACATGCGCGGGTCCATGTGGGTGGCGCCGGCCAGCACCGGCAGACCCAGTACCACTCCCACACCCAGCACCGCGGTGAAGGCGATGGAGGCGCCGACGTCGTCGCCACGCGCGCCGATCACCGGGGCGACGGCGGCGATGGCCGAGTTGCCGCAGATGGAGTTGCCGCAGGCGATGAGGGTGGACAGCTGGTGGGACAGGCCGAACAGGCGTCCCAGCGCATAGCTGGCGCCGATGGCCAGCACCACGACCAGCGCGATGCCCGCGAGCAGGCCCGCGCCGGCCTGCAGGATCATGCGCGCGCTGATGGTGGCCCCGAGCAGCACCACGGCGACTTCGAGCAGGGTCTTGGCGCTGAAGCGGATGCCGGCGCTCCAGCGCGGCCCCGGCGCCCACAGGGTACGCAGGGCCGTGCCCAGCAGGATGGCCAGCACCAGCGCCTCGAGCCAGGCGCGGCCGAGCCAGCGTGTCTCGAGGAACTGCAGGCCCATCGCGGCCGCGGTGACCGCCACGCACAGGGCCAGGCCCGGTACCACGCCCAGGGCCGCGGCGGGGCCGGCGGGGCGCAGGAAGCTGAAAGCAGGGTGTCGCGAGTTCATGGGGAGTATTCTCCCCGGGGTCTATGAATTGGTAAAACGAATTGTTTTGTTTTTATGAATCGATTGAATCGATTGATTCGCCCTCAGGCCCCCCGCTTCGGAGAGTCCGAGGGGCGGCATCGGGGATTCAGGCTTGGCGCGCGGACTCGAAGTCCATCGACATCTCGCGCGCGCGGATGGCGTGCCTGGCTTCCATCGGGTCCGGCAGCCCGCTGAGCACGGCCATCCACAGGACCAGCAGGCTGAGCACGGCCACCATGCCCATGCCGGTGTAGAAGCCGTACAGGCCCACGCCGTGGATCACCGCGTCGTGGGGGCCGAAGTGGGTGATGGCCCACATGCCGAGAAAGTAGGGCAGCAGCCACCAGGCGCCGGCCCAGTCCAGATCCGCGAGCAGGCCCTGCGCGGCCTTGGTCGCGGCGTACACCAGGAACATCAGCGCGAGCGCTCCGAACAGGAAATCATCGATGCGCCGCCCCGACCAGTAGATGATGAAGTTGGAAATGATGAAGGCCAGGGGCGCCCACAGCCCGGCGCCGCGCAGCGTGAACGGGCGCTTGTACTGGGAGATCGGCAGGGTACGCCGCAGGGTCATGAGGGCCACCGGGCCGGCGCCGTAGCCCAGCACCATGGCGGAGGACAGGAAGGAGACGATCTTCTGCCACGACGGGAAGGGCAGGAAGAACAACACGCCGGCGACCCAGGTGACCCACAGCCCGGCCCGTGGAACGCCCCTGCTGTTGAGTGTGCCCAGCCAGGAAAAGCCCAGGCCCTCGCGGCCCGAGGCATAGATCACGCGGGCGGTCGTGCCCATGTAGGTCAGCGAGGTGCCGGCGGGCGACACCACCGCGTCCACGTACAGCAGCGCGGCCAGCCAGCTCATGCCGGCGAGCATGGCCAGGCCCGCGAAGGGGCCCGCGGAGCCGGCGAAGCGCAACTTGCTCCAGCCGCCGGCGGCGAGATCGGCCGGTCGCACCGCGCCGACGAAGGCCAGCTCCAGCACGATGAACAACAGGGCGGCGAACAGCACCGAGCCGACGATGGCGATGGGCAGGTCGCGCTGCGGCCGGCGGGCCTCGCCCGAGAGTTCGATGGCCTGTCGAAAGCCCAGGAAGCTGAACACGATGCCCGAGCCGGCCACGGCGCCGACCATGCCTTGCACGCCCATCGGAGCGAAGCCTCGCGCGTGGAAGTTGGCGCCGTGGAAGGCCATGGACAACAGCGCGATGGCCGTCAGCGCGGGAACCAGCAGTTTCCAGATCATCACCGTGTTGCCCACGCGCAGCATGAGCTTCACGCCCAGCGCGTTGATCAGCACGAAGCCGCCCAGCAGCACCACGCTGACCGCGAAACCCAGGGGCTCGAGCAGATGGCTGTGGCTGTGCACCAGTCCGGGGATGTAGTTGTTCGCGTAGGTGACCACCGCGAGCACCTCGCTGGGCCCCACGCCGGCGTAGCCCAGCAGCACCATCCAGCTCATCACCACGGCCAGCAGGTCGCCATGGCTGAGCTTGGGAAAGCTGATCGCCGCCCCCATGCGGGGAAAGGCGGTGCTCAGCTCGGCATTCACGAAGGCCAGCAACAGCACCGCCACGGCGCCGATGAGCCAGGAGAACACGCTGGCGGGACCCGCCTGCCTGGCCGCGTTGAGGGGCGCGAACAGCCAGCCGGAGCCGATGATCGCGGTCAGGCTTGCGAACAGCAGGCTCCAGATCCCCGCGGCCTGGAGCATGCGCGGCCGCGAGTCCGGCGCCGGACGGGTGTGCGGGGAGATCGGGGTCATGAGGGGGTCCTTGTCGAGGTCGGGCGCCGGCAGGCTTGCGCGGCGATCCGGCGCAGGTATAGGCCGCTTCGTTGCGGTGACAAAGTCCCCATCGAGCTCAGGGAGCGCCGGATGGTCTTCCTTGTTCCCACGCGGGCCAAGGGGTCGGCGCGCCATGCGCCTCGAGCCCGGCGCGCGCCTCGGGTTGGCTCGGCAGGCCTGTGCGCGAAAGCCCGGCAGGCCGCAAGCCGACGGCGCGCGATACCTCGCGGTGCATGCGCCATGCCTGGCAACGAGCCACTCGCGCATCGCTAACGGCTGGCGCGTGGATCAGGGGCAGTCGCGACGTCCCGCGGCCCTGCTTTCGAGCAGGGCCTGGCTGGCCTGCAAGGCGGCATCGATGCGCGCTGGTGACAGGCCTCGCTGGGTCGCCACGGGCAGGCCGGGGTGGACCACGCAATCGCCGGGCCAGTGGCGCTGCGCGGCGGAGGTCTTGGGCGCGCGCAGTCCGTAGGGCGGGGTGCCGGAGGGGTGCAGCCCGGCCCAGTGCGGCAGGGTCAGGCCGAACAGCGTACGGGCTTGCGCGGGTGCGGCGTGCAGGCATGCGCTGCCGGCTCCGGCCATCAGCGCCAGCGCCAGCGCAGCGCGCAAGGTGGGAGGGGTGAGGGCGGGACAAGCGTTGCGGGTCATGGGCGCGGCGACGGGGACGGGCTCGGAGGGAAGGCCCAGTCTGGTCGACCCCAGGCCCGCGCGCAAGGTCGCGCCGCCTGGCCTCACCCGAGGCTCATGCCGGGCTGACGCCCGCGCGCCATGCCCTGGCGGGGTGCCGCCGGACTCTCCTCTAGAGCGCGTGGCGCACGAGACGAAAGTCCGGGTCCTCGGGGTAGGCCTCGACCACGAACCCCAGTCCGCGCATGAGCTTGAGCATGGCCGGGTTGTTGCTCAGCACCAAGCCTTCCATGGTCTTGAGCCCGCGCTCGCGGGCCACGTCCATGATGCCCTGCATGAGGCGCGAGCCGATGCCCTTGCCGTTCCACTCGTCGGCCACCACCAGGGAGAACTCGCAACTGCTGCGGTCGGGGTTGGTGATGTAGCGCGACACGCCGATGATGCGCTCGCGCGCTGGAGCGTCGGGCGCGGCGGGGTCGGTCTCGTGCACCACGGCCACCAGCGCCATCTCCCGGTCGTAGTCGATCAGCGTGAAGCGCGCCAGCATCGACGGAGGAAGCTCGGCACGCGACGATACGAAGCGGAAGTAGCGGCTTTCCGGCGACAGGTTCTGCACCAGTTGCTGCAGCAAGGCGCCGTCACCGGGACGCACCGGGCGCAGCAGGTATTCGCCGCCGCCGGGCAGCGGTTGCACCTGCTCGAAGCGCGCCGGATAGGGCAGGATGGCCAGGTGGCGGTAGCGGTCGGCGCTGCCGGCCATGGCCAGTTGCCCGCCGTCGACCACGATGCGCGCGTCCACCGCCACGGCGCCATGTTCGTCGACGATCACGGGGTTGATGTCCATCTCGCGCAGCTGGGGCAGTTCGCAGACCATCTCGGAGACGCGCAGCAGCAGCTGCTCCAGCGCCTCCAGGCTGGCCGGCGGCGCGCCGCGCCAGGCGCCCAGGGTCTCGGCCACGCGGGTGCGCTCGATCATGTGGCGGGCCAGGAAGGGGTTCAGCGGCGGCAGCTCCATCGCGCGGTCGCGCATGAGCTCGACCAGCACGCCGCCGGCGCCGAACACGATCACCGGCCCGAAAGGGTCGTCGGTGACCATGCCCACGAACACCTCGCGGCCGCGCCGCGCGGCGGCCATCTTCTGCACCGTCACGCCGTGGATGCGCGCGCCGGGCTGCAGGCGAGCCACCGTGCGCATCATCTCGTCGTAGGTGTCGCGCGCCTGCGCGCCGCTGGAAACGTCGAGCGCCACGCCCTGCACGTCGGACTTGTGGCTGATGTCGGGCGAGTCGATTTTCATCGCCACCGGAAAGCCCATCTGGCTGGCCAGGAGCATGGCCTCGTTGCCGCTGCGGGCCAGCGCCGCGTGGGTGACCGGAATGTGGAAGGCCGACAGCAGCGCCTTGGACTCCATCTCGGTGAGCACGGTGCGACGCTCGGCCAGCACGCCCTCGATGACCAGGCGCGCGCATTCCACGTCGGGCGGGCGCAGGTCGCTCAGGGGGGGCGGAGTCTGCTGCAGCAGCTGCTGGTTGCGGTAGAAGGTGGAGATGTTGCCGAAGGCGCCCACCGCCGCTTCCGGGGTGCGGAAACTGGGAATGTCGGCGGCGCGAAGCGCGGCGCGCGCCGGCTCGGTGGTGGAGTCACCCATCCAGCAGGCCAGCAGGGGCTTGCCGAACTGGCGGCGCATCTGCGCCACCGCCTGCGCCGCGGCCACGCCGTCGCTGCCCGCCTTGGGCGAGTGGATGGCCAGCACGCCGTCGATGGAGCGGTCCTGCGCGGCGGCCTGCAGCGCGATCTGGAAATGCTCGGCGCGCGCGTCCTCGGACAGGTCCACCAGGTCGCTGAGCGAGGCCAGCGGGGGCAGGCGCTCGCGCAGGGCGGCGGCGCTGCCCGCGTCCATGCGCCCGAGTTCCAGCCCGATCTCGTTGATCCAGTCGGCCGCCAGCACCCCCGGGCCGCCGCCATTGGTGACCACCGCCAGGCGACGCCCCACGGCGCGGTAGCGCGAGGCCAGGCACTTGGCCGCGGAGAACAGTTCCACGAAGGAGCGCACGCGCACGGCGCCGGCGCGGCTGAGCGCCGAGTCGAACACGTCGTCGCTGCCCACGCTGGCGGCGCTGTGGGTCTGGGCCGCCTCCCCGCCGGCCGGGCGCCGGCCCGCCTTCAGCACGATCACGGGCTTGGCGCTGGCGGCCATGCGCAGCGCGCTCATGAAACGCCGCGCGTTGGTGATGCCCTCCAGGTACACGATGATGCTGTGGGTCTGCGCGTCGTTGGCGAGGAAATCCAGCGCGCCGTCGATGCCCACCGCGGTGTGCGGACCGACCGAGATCACGGAGGAGAAGCCGACACGGTTTTCCAGTGCCCAGTCCAGCATCGAGGCGCTCAGCGCGCCCGATTGCGACACCAGGCCCAGCGGCCCAGGCTGGGCCAGCGGGCCGCAGGCGCTGGCATTGAGCCCCGCGGCGGGACGCTGGAAGCCCAGGCTGTTGGGTCCGAGCAACTGCAGGCCCTCGCGCTCGGCGATGTCGCGCAACTGGCGCGCGTGCAGGGCATCGACGCCATGCGACACCAGCAGGGCGCTGGCGCAACCCATGCGCGCGGCGAGTTCCAGCGCCTCGGCGGCCTGTTGCTGGGGCAGCGCCAGCACCGCCAGGTCGGCATGCGCGTGGGAGAGTTCCTCCAGCGTGCCGCTGGTGCGCAGGTCGACGAAGTGCAGGCGACCCTGGTACTCGCCCTGGCGCAAGGCCTGCTGCACGGCCAGCGCGGAACTGTCGCCGGCCTGGCCGTCGGCGGAGCCGAAGACCACGATCGACTCGGGGGCGAACAGGGGCCGGAGGTAGTGCTTGTCCATGCGCTCCATTGTGCGCCGACGCCGTCTCGCCGGGCCAGTCGCATAATGTACTTTCCGCTGCTTTCTTGCGCCATGACCAAGTCCGTCCCACAACCCACCGAGCTGACCGTGCACCGCGGCTCGCGCGTGCTGGAAATCGCCTTCGACGACGGCGCGCGCTATCGCATTCCCTTCGAGCTCATGCGCGTGTACTCGCCCTCGGCCGAGGTGCGGGGCCACGGCCCCGGGCAGGAGGTGCTGCAGACCGGCAAGCGCGACGTGCTGGTCGACGCGCTCGAGCCGGTGGGCAACTACGCGGTGCAGCCCAGCTTTTCCGACGGGCACGACAGCGGAATTTACACCTGGGAGTATCTGTATTTCCTCGGCCAGGAGCGCGAGCGCCTGTGGCAGGAGTACCTGGAGCGATTGCAGCTGGCCGGTGTGGAGCGTGACGCGCCGATGCAGGGCGCCGTCGGCGGTGGTTCGGCGTGCTCGAATCACCCGGGGGGGCATCATGCCCACTGAGCCGACCACGCATTTCGGTTTCGAAACCGTCGCGGAGGGCGACAAGGCCCGTCGCGTCGCCGAGGTCTTCGACTCGGTGGCCCCGCGCTACGACCTGATGAACGACCTGATGAGCGCCGGCCTGCATCGGGTCTGGAAGGCCTTCACCGTGCAGCTGGCGGGCCTGCGGCCGGGGCATCGGGTGCTGGACGTGGCCAGCGGCACGGGCGACCTGGCCCGCGCCTTCGCGCAGCGCGTTCAGCCCGGCGGCATGGTCGTGGCCACCGACATCAACGGCGCCATGCTCGACGAGGGCCGCCGCCGCCTGCTCGACGCGGGCGTGTGCGTGCCCGCCGTGCAGTGCGACGCCGAGCACCTGCCTTTCGCCGACGCCAGCTTCGACCGCGTCAGCGTGGCCTTCGGGCTGCGCAACATGACCCACAAGGAAGCCGCGCTGGCCGAATTCCGGCGCGTGCTGCGCCCGGGCGGCAAGCTGCTGGTGCTGGAATTCTCCCGCCCCTGGGAGCCCGTGCGCCCCCTGTACGACTGGTATTCCTTCCAGGTGCTGCCGCGCCTGGGCCAGCTGGTCGCCGGGGACTCGGGAAGCTACCGCTACCTGGCCGAATCCATTCGCAAGCACCCCGACCAGGCCACGCTGAAGGCGATGATGGAACAGGCCGGTTTCGTGGGGGTGCAGTGGTACAACCTGAGCGCGGGGGTGGTTGCGCTGCACGTGGGCATGCGGGGCTGAGTCGGCGATGTCGGACCCTACCGCCACGGCCGGTTCCGCGACGGGCAAGGCCCTCGCCGATGCGCCCCGGCAGGCGCTGCGCGCGCTGGCCGCCGTGCTCGACCATCTGCTGCAACAGCAACCGCAGGGCCGCCGGCGCCTGCTGCCCCATGCCGGCAAGACCCTGGAGCTGCGTGCCGGTGCCCTGGGCCTGCGCTTTCGCGTCAGCGAGGACGCGCGGCTGCTGCCGGTGGAGCAGGTCGAGGCCGCGCCCGCGCTGCGCCTGGACGTCGACGTGGCGCGCTGGCTGTCCGCGCAGCTGCGAGGCGGTGCCGAGGCCGCGCTGGGGGGCGTGCGCATTGCCGGCGACGCCGAGTTCGCGCAGGCGGTGTCCTGGCTGCTCGGGCACCTGCGCTGGGACGCCGAGGCGGACCTGGCGCGCGTCGTGGGCGACGTGGTCGCGCATCGCGCCGCGCGCGCCGCGGGTGCCGCCGCCGCGCGGGCCCGCGGGCTGGCCCGGCGCGCCGAAAGCGACGCGCGGGAATGGCTGCGCGAGGGGCCGCGCGCCGTCGTGGGACGCTGGGAGCTGCAGTCGGCCGCGGCCGACGTGGCGCGCCTGCGCGATGCGGCGGCCCGCCTGGAAAAGCGGCTGGACGCCCTGCGTCGCCGCGTGAACGGGTCCTGAGGCTCCATGCGCCGCCTGCTGCGTCTGCTGCGCATCCTGCTGGTCGCGCACCGCCATGGGCTGGACCAGCTCGTGCTGGGCGGCTTCAAGCACCGCTGGCTGCGCGTGCTGGCGCGCGTGCTGGCGGTGGGCCGCGACCTGAGCACCCCCCGCGGCGTGCGCCTGCGCCTGGCGCTGCAGACCCTCGGGCCGATTTTCGTGAAATTCGGGCAGATGCTGTCCACGCGGCGCGACCTGCTGCCGCTGGACATCGCCGACGAGCTGGCGCTGTTGCAGGACCGCGTGCCACCCTTCGACTCCGAGGTCGCGGTGGCGCTGATCGAGAAGGCGCTGGGGCGTCCGCTGGAGCAGTTGTTCGAGCAGTTCGAGCGTACCCCCGTGGCCAGCGCGTCCATCGCGCAGGTGCATTTCGCCACGCTGCCCGCGGTGCCCGGCGCGCGCGCGCCGGAGGCCCCGCGCGAGGTGGCCGTGAAGGTGCTGCGTCCGGGCATGCTGTCGATCATCGACCAGGACCTGGCCCTGATGCGCCTGCTCGCCGGCTGGGTGGAGCGTGCCTGGGCCGACGGCAAGCGCCTGAAACCCCGCGAGGTGGTGGGCGAGTTCGACAAATACCTGCACGACGAGCTCGACCTGGTGCGCGAGGCCGCCAACGCCGCGCAGCTGCGCCGCAACATGGACGGGCTGGGACTGGTGCTGATTCCGCAGATGGTGTGGGAGCTGTGCCGGCCCAGCGTGATCGTGATGGAGCGCATGCGTGGCGTGCCCATCAGCCAGGTCGAGCGCCTGCGCGAGGCCGGGGTGGACATGCGCAAGCTGGCGCAAAGCGGCGTGGAGATCTTTTTCACGCAGGTGTTTCGCGACGGCTTTTTCCATGCGGACATGCACCCCGGCAACATCATGGTCAGCGTGGACGCCGAGACCTTCGGCTGGTACATCGCGCTGGACTTCGGGATCATCGGCACCTTGTCGGCCTTCGACAAGGATTACCTGGCGCAGAATTTCATCGCCTTTTTCCAGCGCGACTACCGCCGCGTGGCCGAATTGCACCTGGAGTCGGGCTGGGTGCCGGCCGACGTGCGCGTGGAGGAGCTGGAGGCGGCCGTGCGCACGGTGTGCGAACCCCAGTTCGAGCGCCCGCTGAAGGACATTTCCCTGGGGCAGATCCTCATGCGCCTGTTCCAGGTTTCGCGCAGGTTCAAGGTGGAGATCCAGCCCCAGCTGGTGCTGCTGCAGAAGACCCTGCTCAACGTCGAGGGCCTGGGGCGCCAGCTCGACCCCGAGCTCGACCTGTGGAGCACCGCCCAGCCCTTCCTGCGGCGCTGGATGCGCTCGCAGGTGGGCTGGCCGGCGCTGCGCGAACATCTGCGCCGCGAGGCGCCGCGCTACGCCCAGTACCTGCCTTCGCTGCCCCGCCTGGTGCACCAGGCGCTGGAGCACCAGGTGGGCGGGCGCGACCGCGAGCTGCAGCGCCAGCTGCTGGCCGAGCAGCGGCGCACCAATGCCCTGCTGCAGGGCCTGGTGGGATTCGGCCTGGGCGTGCTGGCGGTGCTGCTCGTGATCGCTCTTTGGGATCTGCGCCCGTTCTGAGCTAAGGTAGCGCAAACGACCGCTCGTCCACGCCATGGCCTTGCTGCTGCTCGATCTCGGCAACACCCGCCTCAAATGGGGCGTGTGCGCCTGCGCGCCTGACGACGCGCAGGTCTGCGCGCCGGCGCATGGGGCCATGCCCCTGGAGTCCATCGAGACCCTGGCCGAGGCCGTGCGCGCGCACGGCGTCGTCGGCCTGCGCGCGGCCGTGGGCTGCGCGGTGGCCGGGGCGGTGGCCACCATGCGCGCGGAGGCGCAGCTGGCGCGCCTGGGGCTGCGCTGCCACTGGATCCACTCCCTGCCGCAGCAATGCGGCGTGCGCAACGGCTACACCACGCCGAGCATGCTGGGCGCCGATCGCTGGGCCGCGCTGGTGGGCGCGCGCCGGCGGCACCCGGGCCAGGCCGTGCTGATCATCAGCGTGGGCACGGCGGTGACCATCGACTGCCTGGCCGCCGATGGGCGCTTTCTGGGCGGGGTGATCCTGCCGGGCTTCGGGCTCATGCTGCGGGCGCTGGAAATGGGCACCGCGGGCCTGAAGGTGCCCGAGGGCGAACTGCGCGAATTCCCCAACAACACCAGCGACGCGCTCATGACCGGCGGCGCGCTGGCCATCGCGGGCGCCGCGCGCCAGATGCACGAGCGTCTGGGGCGCGTGGAACAGCGCACGCCCCTGGTGCTGCTCACCGGAGGGGCCGCGCCCAAGCTGGAGCTGGCCCTGGGCCTGCCCCACGAGAGCGTGGAACACCTGGTGTTCGACGGCCTGCAGGGCATCGCGGCCGAGCTCGGCCTGGCTTCGCCGCTGCGCGCGCAGGCCTACAAGACGTAGCGCGACAGATCCTGGTCGCGCGCGATCTCGCCGAGCTGTCGCTCGACGAATTCCGCGTCGATGCGCAGGGTCTGGGGGCGGCTGCCGTCGGCCTGGAAGGAGACTTCCTCCAGCAGGCGCTCCAGCACCGTATGCAGGCGACGCGCGCCGATGTTCTCGGTGCGGGCGTTCACCGCGTGGGCGATCTCGGCCATGCGCTCCACCCCGTCGGGGGCGAACTCCAGCTGCACGCCATCGGTCGCCAGCAGGGCCTCGTATTGCTTGACCAGGCTGGCATCGGTGGCGCCCAGGATGGCCACGAAGTCCTGTACCGACAGGCTGTCGAGCTCGACGCGGATCGGGAAGCGCCCCTGCAGCTCGGGAATCAGGTCCGAGGGCTTGGCCACGTGGAAGGCGCCGCTGGCGATGAACAGCACGTGGTCGGTGCGCACCATGCCGTACTTGGTGCTGACCGTGGTGCCCTCGACCAGGGGCAGCAGGTCGCGTTGCACCCCCTGGCGCGACACGTCGGCGCCGTGGCTGCCGGAGGAGGCGGCGATCTTGTCGATCTCGTCGAGGAACACGATGCCATGCTGCTCGGCCAGCTGCACCGCGCGGGTCTTGATCTGCTCCTCGTCGAGCAGGCGGGCGGCCTCTTCCTGCTGCAGCGCGCGCAGCGCCTCGCGCACCTTCAGGGAACGCCGCGTGCTGCGTCCGGCGCCCTGGCCCATGCCGGCGAACAGGCCCTTGAGCTGCTCGGCCATCTCCTCCATGCCGGGCGGGGTCATGATGTCCACGCTGGGCTGGGCCCGGGCGAGCTCGATCTCGATGTCCGCGTCGTCCAGCTGCCCCTCGCGCAGGCGCTTGCGCAGCACCTGGCGGGTGCCGGAATCGCCGGCCACGCCGGGCAGCAGCGCGTCGAGGATGCGCTCCTCGGCGGCGTCCTCGGCCTGCGCGCGGTGCGCCTGCATGGCCTGCTCGCGCACCAGCTTCACGGCCACCTCGACGAGGT
>JAKBBK010000083.1 GCA_021808525.1 Pseudomonadota bacterium | reverse complement strand
GGCTGCTAGCCAGCCTCGTCCGCCCGCTGGCGGATCAAGACCCGGCCCCCGGCGTCGAGCAGGCGCAGCTCGTCCACCCGCAGGCGCAGCGCATGGCTGGCCGCGTCGGCTCCGAGCACGGTGCAGGAAATCACCATGCGGAAATGCCGGAAGTCCTCGATGGAACGGTCCAGGGCGCGCTGCGTGGCCGCATCCCTGCAATGCAGGTGACGAAACGGGCGCGGATGCTGGAACACATAGTGGTAGGGCGAATTGTCGAAGTAGTAGCCCGCGCCGTGGATGAACAGGCGGTTGTCGATCGGGTAGTACTGCCCGGCGGGCACATAGGCATCCAGGGCGATGTCGTCGACCACGATGAGCAGCCGGGGATGGCTCGCGGCGAAGGCCGCCATGGCCTCGAGCTGCCGCGACTGGGCGCTGCTCGGGCGCACCGGCGCCGGCGGGTCGATCATGTCGGTGTTCGGGGTGAGAATCGCCGAGCCGTCCAGCGGCAGTCGGGCATAGGCGGTGAAATACACCTTCAGCAGCACCGCGGAGTCCAGCACCACCGCCCCGTCGTGCAAGGCCATGGAGCCCAGCCCCAGGGGCTGGGTGAAGGGCGCGGCCGAAGGCGGGCCGGGCAGGTCGGTGAGCGAGGCTCCGCGCAGATCGATGGGCGAGCCGGCGGCGTGGGCACAGCTCAGCCCGCAGCTCAGCCCGACCGCGAGCCCCAGCGCGGCGAACCAGGCGCGGCGCGGCCCGCGCGGCGAATCGGATGGATCCATGGTGGCGTCCTCAGGGTTGCGCGGCGCGCCCGGGCCCGGCCGCGGGGGCCTCGCCCTCGTCTTCCTGCTCCCAGCCGGTGATCATGGCGCGCAGGTAGGCGCCGGGCGGATGCGAGGTCGTGGCCAGGTACAGGTGCAGGATGACGAACACCAGCATCATGTACGCGGCCCCCGTGTGGGTCAGCGCCACCCAGGGCAGCCGCAGCTGCAGGGCCGACAGGCGGATCCAGGCGTAGCTCGACGCCAGCAGCAGCATGCCGCTGGCCCACAGCAGCGGATGGATCATCAACTTGAGCCACAGGTAGGCCAGGCGCTGCAGCGGGTTGTGCTTGCGAAAGGGCTCCCTGTGATAGGGGTGGTGTTCGCCCACGAACATGCCCCAGGCGTAGTAGCGCGCCACCACGTACAGGCTGCGCCAGCGCAGGTCGGGGATGTAATTGCGCCAGGCCCCCGTCGTGAAATGCCAGAAGATCGCGAAGGTCCACAGGGTGATCAACAGCCAGGCCGAGATCTCGTGCACCAGCAGGGCCTGCCGGAAAGGCAGGCCGCCCAGGGCTCCGTGGATCTCGAAGCCCGTGAGCAGCAGGCTCAGCACCAGCGCCGCCTGCGACCAGTGCCAGAAACGCTCGAATCGGGTGAACAGGTACATGCGCCGCGAGCTCATGGCCTTTTCCTTTCAGCGCCGACGGCGCCACCAGACGACCACGCGCAGCAGGCCGTGCACCAGGACCCCCGCCAGGGCCAGGGCCGCCGCGATGCGCCCGATGCGCTCGATCCAGGGGTTGTGGTCGCTGCCGCGCCCCGGGATGTACACCCCGTCGACTTCCTGCAATCGCCCGTGGTCGGCGTGGCACTGCATGCAGCGCAGGCTCTGGTCGGCGGGCGCCACCATGTGCTCGATGGGCCAGTACATCTCCGTGCGCACGAAACCGAAGTGCCCCGAATACGGCAGCTTCGCCGCCTTCATGCCGGCGGCGATCGAGGTCTGCCAGTCGTAGCCCATGGTGTAGGCGCTCTTGTCGAATCCGAAGGAATGGAACACCGCGAGCACTCCGGTGCTCGTGTCATAGGGCTGGTTGGTGCGCATGATCTTGAAGGGGAAGATCCGCGACTTGCCGTCGCCCGGGCTGCCTTCGATGGCATTGATCTGCACCACGCCCCGGGCATCGCGGAAATCCCCCACCCTGGAGCCCAGGGTCATCCAGCGCTCGACCCCGTTGAACCAGCGGTAGCTGGGCACCACGTTCTCGGCCCAGCGAAAGCTTCCCTTGACCCCCCAGTAGGTGTTCCAGCCCCTGGCGTCGTTGATCACCAGGGGCGAGCCGTTGGGCGCGAGCTTGCCCGCCGTGGCGTAGTTCCACTGCATCTTGGTGGGCAGGCCGCCGCGGGCGAACTCCGGGATATGGCAGGTCTCGCAGGCCAGCGTGCGGGTATGCATGTTCAAGGTGGCGGCCTCGATGCGCCCGCCCAGGCCCCGCGCCGCGTGCGGCTGCCCGCCGTGGCAGGACACGCAGCTGGCCGCCTGCCCCTGGTGGGGGCTGCCGCGCATGGACGCGCCATGGCCGGCGACGACGTCCGTGACGTAGCGCGAGCCGCTGATCACATGGTTCTCGGTGCGGTGGCATTGCTGGCAGCTGAAGTTCAGCCCCTTCGCCGCCATGTGCACGTCCTCCTCGCGTGAGGGCGAGGCCATGGAGCTGTCCAGATCCCCATGCTTGACCCCGTCGCCGCCGCCGCCGTAGAAGTGGCACTGTCCGCAGGTGTAGCGGGTGGGCGGGCCCACGTGCCGCGCGATGTTCCCCAGGTCCTCGGGCAGCACATAGGGCTTGTCGGTGCCATAGACCTCGCCGCAGCCCGGGCGCACGGCGATCTTGCTCAGCGCGGGGTTGCCGCCGATGAAGGGAATCTTGTGATACGTCCTGGTCTGGTCATGGCAGACCAGGCAATCCACGTGGTCCTGCGTGCGCTGCTCGAAGGGGATGAACTTGTCCGGATCCGTGCTTCCGTAGCCGGCGTGACACACGGTGCAGAACTGCTCGTTGCTGACGGGGCTGACGCAGAAATTGTTGTAGACCTCGTTCTTGCCCACGGTTTGCCGGGTCTTCGGATCCCAGGCCTTCCAGGTCCAGTGGATGCCCGCCATCACCTGATGCGCCGCCGCGGTATGACAGCCCAGGCAGGCCCGCGTGACCTGCTCGGGAGAGGTGAAGGGCCCCTTGAGCTGCGCGAAATGGCTGTGGTCCTGGGGCATGCGCCGGCCCACGCTGCCCTGCTGCACCAGGGGAACCGCGTGCCAGGGCTGCGTCGCCGAGGCGCCGGGCCCGGCATGGGCCGCGTCCGTCCGCGCGGCCAGGAAAGCCGCGGCCGCACCCGACGGCGATGAAGCCGCACCCGAGGCCTGCATTCCCGGCCCCAGCCCTGCGAGCAGGCACAGCAAGGCTCGCGAAACCCAGCGCCAGCCGGCGCGAACGCCGGGCGAATCCGTGGAATCCATGGCCGTCGTGCCTCCTCAGGGACCGCGAAACGACTCGAGGCCATTCTGCGTCCCGGGAGCGTGGGCACATTGACGGATGGCAATTTCCTCGCGCCGGCGCGGAGGACTCGGGCCCCTGCCTGGGGGCCGGCCGGGAAGACCCCCTCAGGAATCCACCGGCGTCAGCCTGGCGATGGCCAGCGCCAGCCACTTGGTGCCGTGGCGATGGAAACGCACCTGCGCGCGCGCGTCCTCGCCGCGGCCTTCCAGGCTCAGCACCACGCCCTCGCCGAAGCGGTTGTGGAACACCGCCTGGCCCACGCGCAGGCCATGGCCGGCGCCCGCGGAAGCCGCCGCGGCCGGGGGCTGGGACGAGGCCGCCGGCTGCGCGGCCTGGCCGGGCCACGCGCCCAGGCCCGCGCGCACCGCGCCGCCGAGAATGCCGGCCACGCCGAAGCCGCCCTGGCGCGGGCTCAGCCACTTGATGGATTCCTGCGGCAATTCGTCCAGGAACCGGCTGCGCAGCTTGTAGCGGGTCTGCCCATGCAGGATGCGGGTCTGCGCGTGGCTGAGATACAGGCGCTTGCGCGCCCGCGTGATGGCCACGTACATCAGGCGCCGCTCCTCCTCGACGCCGTCGGCCTCGTTGAGGGCGTTCTCGTGCGGGAACAGGCCCTCTTCCAGGCCGGTGATGAACACGGCGTCGAACTCCAGGCCCTTGGCCGCGTGCACGGTCATCATCTGCACCGCGTCCTGCCCGGCCTGGGCCTGGTTGTCCCCCGCCTCCAGCGAGGCATGCGACAGGAAGGCCGCCAGCGGCGAAAGGGTCTCCCCGGTCGCCGGGTCGATGCCCTGCTCGGCCAGCGCCTGCGTGCCCAACGGCTGCTCCAGCAGCGCCCGCGCGTCCAGCCCGAAGCCCTCCTGGGTGACGAAGGCCGCGGCCGCGTTGACCAGTTCCTCCAGGTTCTCCACCCGATCCTGGCCGTCGCGCTCGGCACGATAGTGGTCCAGCAGGCCGCTGTGCTCCAGCACCTGGCGCACCGTCTCCGGCAGGCTGGCCTGCTCGCATTGCCCGCGCATGCGCTCGATCAGCGCGGCGAAGGCCTGCAGGCTGGCGCCCGCGCGCCCGGCCACCTGGCCGATGGCCTCGGCCAGCGGCACGCCGCGCGCCGCGGCCGCGTCGGCCAGCTGCTCCAGGGTGCGCGCGCCGATGCCCCGCGGCGGGAAATTGGCCACGCGCAGCAGCGAGGTATCGTCGTGCAGGCTGTGCAGCAGGCGCAGGTAGGCCAGCGCATGCTTGATTTCCGCGCGCTCGAAAAACCGCAGGCCCCCATACACCCGGTAGGGAATCCCGGCATTGAACAAGGCGCCCTCGATCACCCGCGACTGCGCGTTGGAACGGTACAGCAGCGCGATCTGCTCGCGCGCGAAACCCTCGCGCAGCAACAGGCGGATCTCCTCCACCAGCCACAGCGCCTCCTGCTGGTCGGTGGGGTGCTCGATCACGCGCACCGGCTCGCCCTCGCCCGCCTCGGTGCGCAGCACCTTGCCCAGGCGCCGGGTGTTGTGGGCGATCAGCTCGTTGGCGGCCTCCAGGATGTAGCCGTGGGAGCGGTAGTTGCGCTCCAGCTTGATCAGGTGGCGCACGTGGAAATCGCGCTGGAAGTCGTCCATGTTGCCCACATGGGCACCGCGGAAGGCGTAGATGCTCTGGTCGTCGTCCCCCACCGCCAGCACCGCCGCGGGCTGCTGCTCGCCGGGGCCGGAGAGCAGCTTGAGCCACTGGTACTGCAGGCGGTTGGTGTCCTGGAACTCATCGACCAGGATGTGGCGAAAGCGCTGGCGATAGTGCGCGCGCACCTCGGGGTGATCGCGCAGCACCTCGTAGCTGCGCAGCAGCAGCTCCGCGAAATCCACCACCCCCTCGCGTTCGCACTGCGCCTCGTAGGCCGCGTAGATCTCCGCGAACAGCCGGCTGTGCGCGTCGTGGGAGTCGCAGTCGCGAGCGCGCATGCCGCGCTCCTTGCAGCCGTTGATGAACCACTGCACCTGCTTGGGCGGGGCGCGCTGGTCGTCCACGTTCATCGCCTTGAGCAGGCGCTTGAGCGAGGACAGCTGGTCCTGCGTGTCCAGGATCTGGAAACTCTGCGGCAGCCCCGCGCTGCGCCAGTGCGCGCGCAGGAAACGGTTGCACAGGCCGTGGAAGGTGCCGATCCACATCCCGCGCAGGGGAATGGGCAGCATGGCCGACAGGCGCGCCAGCATTTCCTTGGCCGCCTTGTTGGTGAAGGTGACCGCCAGCACCGAGGCGGGCGAGGCCTGGCCGGTGGAGATCAGCCAGGCGATGCGGGTGGTCAGCACGCGCGTCTTGCCGCTTCCGGCACCGGCCAGCACCAACGCACTGTCGGCGGGAAGCGTGACCGCGGCGAGCTGTTCGGGATTGAGCCTTGCGAGCAGGTCGGACATGCCCGCATTGTAGGAGGCGTCGCGCCCGCGACAGAGGCCGCCCGCCTACAATCCTGAGCTTTTGGCCCGCACGCGCGCCCCTCGGCGGCGCGGGCCCGCCGTCATCCGTCCCGCCCATGACCGACCTCGCCAAGTCTTTCGAGCCCGCAGACATCGAAGCGCGCTGGAGCGCACGCTGGGAACAGCTCGGCTGCTTCGATCCCACGCTGGACGCGAACCGCGCCTCGTTCTCCATCCAGCTGCCCCCGCCCAATGTCACGGGCACGCTGCACATGGGCCATGCCTTCAACCATACGGTGATGGACACGCTCACCCGCTGGCACCGCATGCGCGGCCACAACAGCCTGTGGGTGCCCGGCACCGACCACGCCGGCATCGCCACGCAGATCGTGGTCGAGCGCCAGCTGCAGGCCGCCGGCCTGAGCCGCCACGAAATGGGCCGCCAGGCCTTCGTCGACCGCATCTGGGAATGGAAGCGCCATTCCGGCAGCACCATCGCGCGCCAGATGCGCCGCATGGGCGATTCGCTGTCCTGGAAGTACGAGTACTTCACCATGGACGACAAGCTCTCGCGCGTGGTCATGGACACCTTCGTGCGCCTGTACGAACAGGGCCTGATCTACCGCGGCAAGCGCCTGGTCAACTGGGACCCGGTGCTGCGCAGCGCCGTCAGCGACCTCGAGGTGGAGAGCGCGGCCGAGGAAGGCTCGCTGTGGCACCTGCGCTACGAGCTGGAGGACGGCAGCGGCGCGGTGGTGGTGGCCACCACGCGCCCCGAGACCCTGTTCGGCGACACGGCGGTCATGGTGCACCCCGAGGACGAACGCTACGCCGCGCTGGTCGGCCGGCGCGTGCGCCTGCCGCTGAGCGGCCGGCTCATCCCGGTGATCGCCGACGCCGCGGTGGACCGCGAGTTCGGCACCGGGGTGGTGAAGGTCACCCCCGCGCACGACTTCAACGACTACCAGGTGGGCCAGCGCCACGCGCTGCCGATGATCTCGGTCATGGGCCTGGACGCCCGCATGAACGACCAGGTGCCCGAACCCTGGCGCGGCCTGGACCGCTTCGAGGCGCGCAAGCGCGTGGTCGCGCAACTGCAGGCCGACGGCGCGCTGGTGGACGTGAAAAAGCACCAGTCCATGATTCCGCGCTGCACCCGCACCGGCCAGGTGGTCGAGCCCATGCTCACCGACCAGTGGTTCGTGGCCACCACCAAGCCCGGCCCCGACGGCCTCAGCCTGGCCGACAAGGCGCTGGAGGCCGTGCGCAGCGGCCAGGTGCGCTTCGTGCCCGAGAACTGGGTCAACACCTACGAGCAGTGGATGCGCAACATCCAGGACTGGTGCATTTCCCGCCAGCTCTGGTGGGGGCACCAGATCCCCGCATGGTGGGGCGAAGGCGGCGAGCTGTTCGTCGCCCGCGACGAGGCCGAGGCCCAGGCCAAGGCCCTGGCCGCCGGCTACCGCGGGCCCCTGCGCCGGGACGAGGACGTGCTCGACACCTGGTACTCCTCGGCGCTGGTGCCCTTCTCCACGCTGGGCTGGCCCGACGCCACGCGCGAGCTGGAGCTGTTCCTGCCGTCGTCGGTGCTGGTCACCGGCTACGACATCATCTTCTTCTGGGTGGCCCGCATGATCATGATGACCACCCATTTCACCGGCAAGGTGCCGTTCCGCGACGTGTACATACACGGCCTGGTGCTCGACGCCCACGGCAAGAAGATGAGCAAGTCCGAGGGCAATGTGCTCGATCCCGTGGACCTGATCGACGGCGTGGCCCTGCAACCCCTGCTGGAAAAGCGCACCTCCGGGCTGCGTCGGCCGGAGCTGGCGCCCCAGGTGCGCAAGGCCACCGAGAAGGAATTCCCCGAGGGCATCCCCGCCTTCGGTGCCGATGCGCTGCGCCTGACCTTCGCCTCGCTGGCCACGCTGGGTCGCAACATCAACTTCGACTCCAAGCGCTGCGAGGGCTACCGCAACTTCTGCAACAAGCTGTGGAATGCCACGCGCTTCGTGCTGATGCAGGTCGAGGGCCTCGACGAGCACGAGCGCGGCATGGGCGAGTGCTCGAAGGACTGCGGCCCCGAGGGCTACCTCGACTTCAGCGCCGCCGACCGCTGGATCGTCTCGCTGCTGCAGCGCACCGAGCAGGAAGTCGCGCAGGGCCTGGGCGACTACCGCCTCGATTTCGCCGCACAGGCCATCTACCAGTTCGTCTGGAGCGAGTACTGCGACTGGTACCTGGAAATCGCCAAGGTGCAGATCGCCCAGGGAAGTCCGGCGCGCCAGCGCGGCGCCCGGCGCACCCTGCTGCGCGTGCTCGAGACCGTGCTGCGCCTGGCCCACCCGATCCTTCCCTTCATCACCGAGGAACTCTGGCACAAGGTCGCGCCGCTGGCCGGGCGCGGCGGCGCCACGCTGAGCCTGGCGCCCTACCCCGAGGCCCAGCTTTCCAAGCTCGACCCCGACTCCGAGGCCGAGATCGCCGGCTTCAAGCAATTCGTCGACGCCTGCCGCAACCTGCGCGGCGAACTCGGCGTCTCGCCCGCCCAGCGCCTGCCCCTGCTGGCCTGCGGGGACACCGCGCTGCTGCAGCGCCACGCGCCCGCGCTGCAGGCCCTGGCGCGCGTGTCCGAGCTGCGCGTGTTCGCCACCCGCGAGGAATGGGCCGAGGCCGTGCAGGCCGCGCCCACCGCGGTGGTCGGCGAGGCCAGCCTGGCGCTGTTCATCGAAGTGGACCGCGCCGCCGAGCGCGAGCGCCTGCAGCGCGAAGCCCAGCGCCTCGAGGCCGAGATCGCCAAGGCGCGGGCCAAGCTGGGCAATGCCTCCTTCGTCGAGCGCGCCCCCGCCGCCGTGGTGGAGCAGGAACAGCGCCGCGTGGCCGAGTTCGGCGCCACGCGCGACAAGGTGCTCGAACAACTCGCCCGCCTCGGCGGATCCTGAAACCTCAACTTCCAGGCAGCGTCCCCATGCCCCAAGCCATCACCAAAGCCGTGTTTCCCGTCGCCGGTCTCGGAACCCGTTTCCTGCCCGCCACCAAGGCCACCCCGAAGGAGATGATGCCGGTGGTGGACAAGCCCCTGATCCAGTACGCGGTGGAGGAAGCCTACGCGGCCGGAATCACCGAAATGATTTTCGTCACCGGGCGCCACAAGCGCGCCATCGAGGACCATTTCGACACCGCCTACGAACTCGAGAACGAGCTGGCCGCCGCCAACAAGCAGGCCCTGCTCGACGTGGTGCGCAGCGTCAAGCCGGCCGACGTGCAATGCGTGTTCGTGCGCCAGCCCGTGGCCAACGGCCTGGGCGCCGCCGTGCTGTGCGCCGAGCGCCTGGTGGGCAACGAGCCCTTCGCGGTGCTGCTGGCCGACGACCTGCTGGTGGGCCAGCCCCCGGTGATGGCGCAGATGGTGGACATCCACGCCCGCCACGGCCGCAGCGTGATCGCCACCGAGGAAGTTCCGCGCGAGCACACGCGACGCTACGGCATCGTGCGCGGCCAGGAGATCCTGCCGGGCCTGACCTCGCTGGACGCCATCGTCGAGAAGCCCTCCCCCGAGACCGCGCCGAGCACCCAGGGCGTGGTCGGGCGCTACGTGCTCAGCCCGCGGGTGTTCCACCACCTGCGCAACGTCGCCCCCGGCGCCGGCTCGGAGATCCAGCTCACCGACGGCATCGCCGCGCTCCTGGCCGAGGAAGCCGTCTACGCCTACCGCTACAGCGGCCGCCGCTACGACTGCGGCAGCAAGCAGGGCTACCTCGAGGCCACCGTGCAACTCGGCCTGGCCCACCCCGAAACCGGCGAGGCCCTGGCCGCCTACCTCAAGGGCCTGCAACTGCCCTGAGCGCCCCGGCGCGCGCCCCGCGCGCGCCCACCGATCCCCCACGGCGGCCCGGGCTATTCAGGGCTTGCACCCCCACGCCTGCACGGGCATGCGCGGCGGGCCTAGTCTGGCGGCAACACCCGGCCCGCCATGCCCGACCACCTGCACTTCCCGCTGCGCACCCTGCGCGAGCCCGGCCCCCCGGTGCAGATCCGCTGCAGCTGCGACGACTTCTGGAGCGTGGCCCAGCAGCACGCCATGCTGCAGCTGTACGCACGCATCGTCGAGCCTCGCCCCGAGGTGATCGAGCTCAGCCGGCACTGCCCCCGCATCATTCCCCCCGATCCTCTGCCCGACCCCTCCTGGCCCGAGCCCTGCGCCAGGGACCTGAACCGGAACATCTTTCCCCTGGAGCCCCACATCCGGGCCGACTACCTGCAACGCCTGGTGCGCTATTCCAGCCGCGCGCTGCGCATCGCCGGGGCCTACGCCAGAGTGTTCCTCGAGGACTTCGAACACGGTGACACCCGCAAGCTCGGGCGCTTCTACTGGGCGGGCCTGGCCGCCTTCGCCTCCAAGCAGGTGGCCTTCACGCTGCAACAGGATCTCGTCAAGACCTTCGCCCCCTTCGCCCTGCACGCCCTGGGCCGGGGCAATCTGTGGCTGTACAACGATGCCCTGCCCTGGCATTACGCCTGGGCCCTGTGCCCGGAGTCGGTGCACCTGTGCGCCGCCAGGCGCCACGCACCGGACCTGCACCCCATCGTGCTGGCCAACCTGCGCAAGCAGGAATGGGCCGCCGAGGCCCTGGCCAACATCCCCTGGAACTTCGAGGACAAGACCGGCAAGCTCGGCACGCCCATCGGGCAGTTGCGATGGGCGCCCCTGATGGGCAAGGCCATCGAAGCCTGG